>VGYC01000118.1 GCA_016873095.1 Planctomycetota bacterium
GCCTCGAGAAGGACACGCAGCGATTGCAGCGACGGCGAATCCTCCAGGGCGTCCCAGGCGAAAAGTGGTTTGGTGATCGCGATTTTCATGACGGCCTCCAATGCCGAACGGGGAAGGTGGCGGGCGCCACCATTACAACACAATATATCCCCGTTTGGTTTGGAGGATGGTCGAAAAATTCTGAAAAAAACTGCAACCGCGGGCTTATTCTTACGAAGTCGAGAGTTCTGCGGGGGAAGAGATTTTTGCCCCTCGGTGAGAACCGAAAAAAGACTGGCTCGTCGTACATCGCAACGGGCTCAGGTCACGTTGAGAAACCAGGCAAAAAAACGACGAATTGGTTACGATGTCAAATTCCGGATTCATATCTTGATTGAGGCTGCCTGTGTTAACATCGGCTCCAGGTCGCAAGCGGCGACTTGACAATGATTCATCTGCGGCGAATCAGGACATGACATGATGCAGACGGCGATTGCAGGTTTGACGCCCCCGGATCTGGCGGAAGTGCGCGTCCGCGAAGTGTTTCCATCGGTGGCCCGCTATCCAGGCGTCGCCTCGCTCGGTCGCATGTTGACCGGCACCATCGTGCTGGCGCCCCTGGCGTGGCTGCTGATGTTCCCCTTCTACTTTGGCAAGCTGGCGCCCATCATTGGCAGGCGCTACACGTTGACCAATCGCCGGGTCATGATCCGCCACGGCTTGAGCGCCACTCCAGGTCAGTCGGTGTCGCTCGCAGAAATTGACGAGGTGCGCCTGGTCACGGATGCCAACAGCACCTTCTTCCGGGCGGCCACGCTGGAGATCATCAGCCAGGGCCGCGTCGCGCTCAGCATGCCCGGCGTGCCGGAGGCGGACTGCTTCCGGCAGGCCATCCTCAACACGCGCAATGCCTGGGTGTCCGGCAAGGCGTCCAAGCAGCCATTCATCGCGGCCAGCGTCAAGTAACGCCACGCCGGTTCCGGGAAACCGCGGCCGCTAGCCTGCGTGCTTGTCCCAGAGCGGTCGAAAGGATTCTTCCTTGCCGCGCTGCTGCTGCACGGCGTCCATGAGGATCATGAGCGCGCGGCAGGTGGCCCGGAAGGCATCTGCGAGTCGGTCATTCTTGACATGCCTGTCGGCTTGCTGGCGGAGCTCGCGGCAGGAATTCCAGTCGGCGCTCCAGCTCTTCTCGACGATGCGGCCTTCCAGGTCGGTGACAGCCTGCATGACCTTGTCCACGGCGGCACGATCGATCTCGCATGACGTTTGCCGGTAGACCTTGGTCCGCGGCACCCAGGCATCCTCCTGCGGCTTCTTCTTCTCGTTCAGGCTCTGAACGAGCAGGCCGGCCATGCCGACGACCAGCGTGACCGCCGCTGCCAGGAACGTGGGGATCTTCCCGGGCAACTCGTGATAGGTCAGGACGATTGCCAGCATCGCCAGGACAATCCCGAGGACGAGCGGCACGAACATCCAGAATCGCTTCAAGAACGGCGAGAGCGACACGGGCTGCTGTCGCGTGGTTAAACCGCTGGAAGAAGCCTGACCGTTCGCCGATCCGCGGTTGCCTCCCCCCTTGGCCATGCGCACGACGACGGCGGTGATGTTGTCCGGACCGCCTTGCAGGTTGGCGAGCGATATCAGGAAGCGGCAGGCCTCGCCGGGCGGCAGGGCGCTGGCCGCCGCCCCCATTTCGCGGTCATGCACCGGTCCGCTCAGGCCGTCGCTGCAGAGGATGAACACGTCGCCGGGCTCGACGGCGTGCGGCCCTTCCACGTCCACCTGCACGATGGGCTCCGGTCCCAGCGAGCGAACGATCACATTGCTGGGAATGCCTTGCAACTCCTCGGGCTTCTTGCGCTGCCGGCGTGCCAGTTCCCAGACCAGGCTATGATCGAAGCTGAGTTGCTCGATCTTGCCGCCGCGCACCCGGTAGGCACGACTGTCGCCGACGTGCCCGACCCAGAGCCCTTCCGGACGCAGCATGATGGCGGTGGCGGTGGTGCCCATGCCCTCGAACTCGCGGTTTTGCTGACCGCGCGTGTGAATGGCGACATTGGCCTCGATGAACGCCTTGCGAATGGCAGCCACAGGCCCTTCGTGGGCATACTTGGCATAGATGTGCGGAATGGCGTCGGCCGCAAGCTTGCTGGCCAGCTCGCCGACAGCATGGGCCCCCATGCCGTCGGCCACGACGAAGACGTGCCCGCGCAGCTGCCACTGCTCGGCATCTCCCGCCGGCAGGGCCACGTACGAATCTTGATTGTGGCTACGGCGCACCCCGACATCCGTCAGGGTGCCGAATTCGATGTCGTCGTGGCTGATCACCCGTCGTTTCCCCAGTCGCGCCGCAATCTTCCTTGCCTGTATGTTAGCCCAAAGCGCCTCTCTTGTCAGGTACGCCGTCGCGAACGTGTCGTGAACGTGTCGTGAACGTGTCGTGAACCTGTCGTGTACGGTGTTGTGGTGCCGCGGCGCAAGATCGCCTGGCTTCGCACTTCGCCAGGGCTTGGCGCGGGCGCGCGGGATGCGCTTGACATGTCGATAACTGTTGGCTATATGCCGCACTCTTTCCGCGCCATGGTCGCCTTGCGAGGCGGAGAAACGAATGCATCGGCAACCGCTACGGCTGGGCCGGTTTCGGGCAGCGAGCTGTCTCGCTTGCCTGGCCGCCTGTCTCAGCGCCGGCCTGACCGGCTGCGTCGAGCGGCGCTTCGTCATCACCACCGATCCGCCCGGCGCCATCGTGCTCGATGAGAATCACAGACCCATCGGTGCCTCGCCGGCCGACGATCAGTTCACGTACTACGGCACGTACCGGTTCACCGTGATCAAGGACGGATTCCAGACGCAGCATTTCGAGGAGCACGTCAAGGCCCCGTGGTACGAGTATTTTCCATTCGAGTTCTTTTCGGAGAACCTGATTCCCTGGCACATCCGCGACGTGCGCCGGCTGCACTACACGCTGGTGCCGGTCCAGCTCATCCCGCCGGAAGATGTTCTGCGCGACGGCCTCAAGCTGCGCGAGAGAGAACGGGGCCTCGAGGTGCCGCCCCGACCGGACGAGCCGGCGCCCGCGCCGCGCCCCGTGCCGGTGATGCCCGCCGTGCCCTAGCCAGAATGGATCGAGATACTCGATTCGAATCCGTCGTAGACCTTCACTTGAGCTTGATCTGCAGCGTGCCGAGCAGGTCGAGGAAGTCCTGTCTCCAGATTTGCCTGTTCTCCCAGGTGCACTGGCAGCGGATGGCGAGGACGTGGTCGCCGGCCTCGGTGGCCGCCAGCAGGATGTAGCGTGCCGGCTGCGGTCCGCGTTGCTCCTTGAGTTCGATGCGCCGGCCGGGACGATTGGCGATGACCTCGGTCACGCCCAGGGCGCTCCCCTTTTCCGATACCGGGCTGACGATGTTGTCCATGTCCTCTTCCTTGATCTTGTTCTCGAAGTACATGCGCGCGGCCTGGAACGATTCCTTGAGGTCGGCCTTCTTGTCGAGAGCGATCACCAGCACGGAAGCGTTCTTGCGGTTGTCCTTCTCCTGGAGGAAGCGGCCGGTGAGGAACAGTTCGCCGCGTTCGTCCACGTCCTCGGGGCGGGTGTGCTTTTCCCAGACCTCCTCGAGTCCTCTGAGGTAGATGGGCAGCTTGGCGCCGCGATAGCTCTCGGTCCTCGGCGGCTGCGGCCGCCAGCCCACGCGCTTGTCGGCCAGCATGAAGCCGCGCTGGTCCTGCTGAAGGTCCGCCAGGGCAAGCTGCGCTTCCTCCAGCGAAGGAGCGGCCAGGAAAAACCAGTAGCCAATGCCGTGATGCGCGAACATGCGCACCTCGCCGTGCCAGCGAACCTGCCGGACCTCGCCCGTGAACTCGTAGCACTGGGCACGCTGGCCGGCGAAGTCCTTGTCATCCGGCTTCTCCTGCCATTCCAGTGTCTCGCCGAAGTGATGCTCGAGGCGCTCCTTGGCTTCCTTCACCAGTTCGGCCTTGCGTGGCTTGCTGGTGCCATAGTCCCTGGCCGCCACGGCCAGCCACACATCCGGCGCGGCGCGTTGCAGGGCAATGATGGCCTTGAGCCCGGCGCCAATGCTCTGCTCCTGTTGCCAGCCAGTCTTGGGCACGACCAGGCGAAACACCAGTTCCATCGCGTTGCTGGCGTTGCGGATTTCCCCCTTGAAACCCTGCCCGGCGTCCGCAGCATCGCCGTCGTCCGTGCCGATATTCAGACGCAGGGAATAGGCACCGGCAATGGCGCCGCCCGTCAACACCAGGATCACGGCGCCGATGATCAGTTTCCTGGCGCCGGAACTGCGCTGCACCGTCCTGGTTCGAACCAGGGGCGTCGTGACTTCATCGCTCTCGAGCAGTTCCACATCATGCTGTTCGCCGCCGTCCGTGAGGTCGAAAGCCGGAGCCTCCGCATGGCGATCGGCAGCCCGCTTCACGGGGACAGCGATCGGCACCGACGGCGGTGCCGGTCGGGCCACTGGCGTCGCCGCGGGTGCGGCAGGTGCGGCGGGCGCAGCGGGCTCAGGTGCACTGGGCATTGCCGGTTTCGGGGGCGGAGCCGACCGGGCGCTGGCTGTGCTTGCCGGAACGATGGGGGGAATCGTCGGTCGCGGCGCCGGCCTGGGCAGCGCGGGAGTTTTCCCGGACGATTTTTTTCCCTGTGGACGAAACTCGAACACCGTCCCGCAACGCGGACACTTGAGGACGCTCGCGCCCTTGATCTCCTCCGGCGGAAAACGATGGGCACAGGTCGGATTCGGACAGGGCAGGGATGTCATCCTGTCATTATCTCCGCCCGCCGGCGCAACGCAAGGGTTGACCTGGCCCTCTGGTTTTTTGACTCCATGGTTCTTGACCTGTTCTTGAATATCCACCGTCAGGTATACTTGCGGGTCGGCAACGTGGTCGCCGCAGCAGCCGTGGCGCTGCACGACGCGTTGGATCGAGAGACCCGTGCGCCAGCCAGCCGTGTGTCGTCCCGCCGCTACGCCGCCAGCGAGGATTCATGGACCGGGAAGTCAACGTACACCTCGTGCCGGAACTGGCGAAGCCGGGTCGCCTGGCGGGCGGCGTGGCCGTGGTCATCGACGTGCTGCGGGCCACCACGTCGATCGTGCAGGCGCTGGCCGCCGGTTGTACATGCGTGCGGCCGTGCGTTTGCGTCGAGGAAGCGCGCGACCTGGCGGGAGGCATGCCGGTCGGCCGGGTGATCCTGGCCGGCGAGCGCAACGGCACGGCCTTGCCCGGCTTCGACCTGGGCACCTCCCCGCGCGCCTTCACCGGCGCCCTGTGCAGGGGCAACACGCTGGTGTTCACCACGACCAACGGCACGCGCGCGCTGCACCGCGCTGTCGAGGCCGAGCGCGTGCTGATCGCCGCCTTCCTCAATTACTCCGCTGTCTGCGAGCAGCTTCGGCAGGATCCACGCCCCATCCACATCCTGTGTGCCGGCTGCGACTGCGAGCCGGCCCTGGAAGACACGTTGCTCGCCGGCGCGCTCGTCGATTTCTTGTGCGAAGAAATGGATGTCAAGCTGAACGACGGCGCCCGGCTGGCCTGGGACTGCTTCGAGAACCATGGCCGCACGCTGCTGGCCGCGCTCGAAATCAGCCACGGCGGCGTGGGCCTGCGTGCCCTCGGTTATGACGAGGACATCCGCGCTGCCGCCGAGGTCGATCGCCTGCATCTTGTGCCGGAACTGCGCCGCGACCCGCTGCGCATCGAGATCGGCGCCGTCGGTATCGTTCGCAGCCACTGGAACCTGTAGCGATCGGCTTGTGTGAAGATTTCGATGCGGTGCTGCCGCGCCCGCTGGCCTACTTCGGCGATCTGTTTGGTTCACGTCCGAGAACGATCACCATGGCGGTTGCGAAAGCACGGCAATGGGCGATGGTTAGCATCATGTCGGCGATGCGCAGACTGACGGCGCGCTCGCGGGCGGCGCCGCCGAGGTATACCTTGGGGACGCGCGTCCGGTCGAGGCGGATCTCGATCTCGGTCAGGACGAGGCCCTTGCGCTTGTTGCCGGCCAGGCATTTGAGGACGGCTTGCTTGGCCGCCCAGTGCCCGGCGAAATGCTCCGTGACGTTCCGGCGGCCCCGGCACCACCGCGCCTCGCGCGGCGTATAGACGCGGTTCAGAAACGCCTCCTCGTGCCGTTCGATCATCCGCGCGACCCGCAGACATTCGACGATCTCGGAGCTGATGCCGAGGATTTTCATGAGCGTCACCCCTGCCGGCAATTGTAGGACGGCCTGACAGAGCCGTCCTGACAGAGCCGTCCTGGCAGAGCCGTCCTGACGGGGCCGGAGACCCGTCCTACAATTAGTGGAGTGACACCAACGGAGAGCACGATGCCTGACGCGCAGGATGCCTATCTGGACGACTTGACTGACCCGCAGCGCGAGGCCGTGCTGCACGGCGACGGCCCGCTGCTCATCCTGGCCGGGCCGGGCAGCGGCAAGACGCGCGTCATCACCCGGCGGATCGCCCACCTCATCCGCCAGGGAGTGCGGCCGCAGCAGATCCTGGCCATGACGTTCACCAACAAGGCGGCCGCCGAGATGCGGCAGCGCGTCTGGCAACAGCTTTCCAACGCCGAGAAGGAAGATCCGTTCGGCGTGATCCTGCCGCCGCATCGCATGCTGCGCGTCAGCACCTTCCACAGCTTCGGCGTCTATTTCCTGCGCGTGCACCGCGAACGGCTGGACCTCGACAAGAACTTCACCATCTACGACCAGAGCGACCGCAACAAGATGGTCCGCAGTGCCTTGCAAGCCGCCGGGCTCGACAATGGCCGGATCACGCCGGACGCTGTCGAGTCGGCGATCAGCCGGGCCAAGAATCAACTGCTGACCGCCGATCAGTATGCCCGCCAGGCCGGCGATTACTTCAGCCAGGTCGTCGCCCAGGTCTATCCCATCTACGAGAAGAAGATGCGCGAGGCCAACGCGCTCGACTTCGACGATCTGCTCTTCTGGCCGGCGCTGGCCCTCAAGAGCGACGAGGAGCTGCGTGCCGACGTGGATGCCCGCTATCGTTACGTCCTCGTCGATGAGTACCAGGACACCAACAAGGCGCAGTACGAGATCGTTCGCCGGCTGTGCCAGGACGAGCGCAACCTGTGCGTGGTCGGCGATCCGGACCAGTCGATCTACAAGTGGCGCGGCTCGGACATCAAGAACATCCTCGACTTCGAGCGCGACTATCCGGATGCCCGCATCATCACTCTGGAGGAGAATTTCCGCAGCACGCGGGCCATCCTGATGGCGGCCGACAGTCTCATCGCCCACAACCGGCAGCGCAAGCCCAAGCGGATGACGACGCACAACGCCGCCGGCGCGCCGGCACGCGTACTCAGCTTCGAGACCGGGCTGGAGGAAGCGGAGGGCATCGCCCGGCAGATCCGCGAGGCGGTGCAATCGGGCCGTCGCCGTTACCGCGACTTCGCCGTGTTCATGCGCGTCAACGCCCTGTCGCGCAACCTGGAGACCGAGCTGGTCAAGCAGCGCGTGCCGTTCCAGATGGTCCGCGGCCTGGCGTTCTTCGAGCGCAAGGAGAACCGCGATGTGCTCGCCTATCTGCGGTTGCTGGTCAACCCGCGTGACAATCTGTCGTTTGCCCGCGTCGTGAACGAGCCGCCGCGCGGCATCGGCAAGGTGTCGCTCGATCATCTGGCAGCGTACGCCGAGCCGCGCGAGCTGAGCTTGCTGGATGCCGCCGCCCAGGCCGACAAGATTCCCGCCATCAAGGGTCGGGCCAACCTGGCGCTGCGCGGCTTCGCCCGGCTCATCCAGGAACTGACCGCCCTGCTCGATCAGCCCGCCGACGAGGTCATCCGCCAGGTGATCGAGCGCAGCGGCTACGGCCGCATGCTCGAGAACAGCGGCGAGCAGGAGGACCAGGATCGGCTGGCCAACATCGAGGAACTCATCACGGCCGCGAAGCAGTTTGTCGCCGAGGATCCGGAGCGGACCATCGTGGACTTCCTGGAGAACATCACGCTGGCCAGCGATGTCGATAGCTGGGACGAGAAGCAGGACTGCGTGTCGGTGATGACGCTGCACGCGGCCAAGGGGCTGGAGTTTCCGGCCGTGTACATCCTGGCCATGGAGCAGGGCCTGCTGCCGCACGAACGCAGCACCAAGACGAACGAGGACCTGGAGGAGGAACGCCGGCTCGCCTTCGTGGGGATGACCCGCGCCCAGGAAGAGCTGTCGCTGTGCCACAGCCGGCTGCGCGAGTTCCGCGGGCAGACCATGTATGCCGTGCCGAGCATGTTTCTCGAGGAGATTCCGAGCGACATCGTGGAGACGGTCGATCTATCATCGAGCGGCGCGCGCAAGCCGCGCCCCCAGGACATCTGGCGCGGCGAGCCGACCTCGCCCGGCTGGAAGGAGATTGGTCTGCCGCCGAAGAAGCGCGACTCGGAACTGGCGGCCCAACTCGACGCCGGCACCGCCACCTACGCGGCAGGCATGGTCGTGCGCCACGAACAGTACGGCATGGGCAAGATCACGCACGTGTCCGGCTACGGCGCCATGCGCAAGCTCAAGATCCGCTTTGCCACCGCCGGCGAGCGCAGCTTCATGGCCGGCAAGGCCAAGCTGGAGATCATGCACTCACACACCTGACAAGATAGGAGGGGATCATGTTCCTGCACTCGCTTCTCGCCACGGTTGCTCTCGTGCCGCTGCCGGTCGATGGCAACAACCGGGTCCGCTTGCCAAACGGTCCGCAACCCACGTTTGTCGTGGTGCGCGCCGTTGACGGGGACCACGTGACAGCCCTGCAGCATTCCAGCGTCACGGTACCGGTCACCTACAGCCAGCAGGTGATTGTCAACGGCGTGACGCAGACCGTCACCAAGACCGCTTATCGACAGGAAAGCCGGGTTATCGAGCGGAGGATTGCGCTCAAGACCGCGACGTTCTACAATGGCGCCGGCGACAAGCTCACGGCCGAGGACGGGCGCAAGAACCTGAAGGCCGGCGCGACGATCTTGCTGAGCGAGAACGGCCGGCCCGTGGATCCGATCTATCTTCGCGCCATCCGCGGCGAAGCGCTGATTCTCGCCATCCCGTTCGCGCCGCCGCTGGTGCCGTCGGCGCCGCAGGTAGACGTGCCGTCGAAGAAGTAAAGGGTGATGGCTCGGGCGCCACGTGACTCGAGGGACAGTCGCCCCCAAGGATCGCCAGGTATGGAGATGATGCCATGTTCACCCTCAGCGCCTTCGCTGACGAGATCGATCCGGATCCGGAGCGGCAGATCGACGTGCTCAAGGATTGCGGCGTCCGGCACATCGAGCTGCGCTCGATCCTCAAGACCAACGTTCTGGATCTGACAGACCTGCAGGTGGCCGAGTTGAAGTCGCTGCTCGACAAGCACGGCTTTCGGCTGAGCGCCATCGGCTCGCCCATCGGCAAGATCAAGATTGATCAGCCGTTCGCGCCGCACCTGGAGCGCTTCAAGCGGGCCATCCAGCTGTGCAAGGTCTTTGGCACGCCCAACATCCGCATCTTCAGCTACTATCTCACCGACGAGGGCGAATGGGACGACTGGCGGCGCGACGTGCTCGACCGCATGTGGGAGAAGTGCAAGCTGGCCGAGGCCGCCGGCGTGCGGTTGCTGCACGAGAACGAGCATCGCATCTACGGCGATAGCCCCGAGCGCGTGCGCGACCTCATGGACACGGTACTCAACCAGCTGAACACACCTGTGCTCGGGGCCGTGTACGATCCGGCCAACTACGTCTTCTGCGGCTACGATCCGCTGGAGGGCTGGCAAAAGACCAGGGAATGGACCGTCCACTTTCACATCAAGGACTGGAAGACAGGGGAACAACACGGCGTGCTCGCCGGCGAGGGCCAGGGACGTATCCCCGAAGTGATGGCCGACGCGGTGGCGATGAACTACGACGGCTTCGCCACGCTTGAGCCGCACTTGCTGGGGGGTGGACCGACGGGCGGCGTCACCGGGCCGGAGCTGTTTCCCAAGGCGGTGAGCGCGTTCAAGAAGGTGCTCGAACAGGTCGGGGCGAGATACCAGTGACCAGCCCGCTGCAAACGGTCCATGTCCGCGTCAACGACGCCGCCACGGGCAAGCCCACGCCGGCGCGGGTGCGCTTCACCGATTCGGCCGGCAATTACCACGCTCCCTTCGGCCGCCTGGCGACTTTCGCGACAGGCCGCGGCAAGGACGTGGGCGGCAACCTGCTCCTCGGCCGCAAGGAATTCGCCTACATCGACGGCGGCTGCGAGATCGCCCTGCCGCCGGGGCAGCTGCATGTCGAGATTCACAAGGGACCGGAATACATTCCTGTCAACGAGGAGGTCCTTCTGACCGCCGGCAAGCTGTCGCTGCGCTTCGCGCTGCAGCGCTGGAGCGATATGCGCCGTGACGGCTGGCATGCGGGCGACTGCCGGGCTCATTTCCTGTCGCCCTTCGCCGCGCTGCTCGAAGGGCGGGCGGAAGACCTGGCGATCGTGCATCTGCTGGCGCACGAGCACACGGTCGATGGCGTGCCGGCGGTTGCCAACCTGCTCGCGTTCAGCGGCCAGCAGCACGCACTGGCCGGGCCCGATTGCCTGGTCACCGTCAACACGCTCAACGTGCATGCGGTCCTGGGCAGCCTTGGGCTGCTGCACTGCCATCGCATTGTCTTCCCGCTGGGCTTCGGGGGGCCCGCTGGGCAGGACGACTGGACGCTGGCCGACTGGTGCGACCAGTGCCATCGCAAGCAGGGGCTGGTCATCTGGGCGCGGACGCGGCACCAGGCCGGGGGCCTCGCATCTGGCGAGCCGCTGGCAGACCTCATACTCGGCAAGATCGATGCCTTCGAGCTGGAGCCTGGGGATTACTTGTCAGGCGGGGATGCGGCAGGCGGGGATTCGGCAGGCGCCGTGCTGCACGACTGGTACGACCTCCTGAATGCCGGCATCCGTGTGCCGCTGGTGGGGAGCAGCGGCAAGGAAAGTAACACATGCCAGCTGGGCAGCATGCGGACCTACGCCCGACTGGCGCCAGGGGATGAGTTTTCCGGCAAGAGCTGGATCGAAGCCGTGCGCCGCGGCGCGACGTTCATCACCAACGGGCCCTTGCTGTCGCTCACGGCGAACGGCCATGACCCGGGACAGATCGTCGATCTGCCGGCGCATGGAGAGCTGCTCGTCAGGGTTGAGGCCCGGAGCGTCGCCGCCTTCGATCATCTCGAGCTCGTGCAGAATGGAACGGTGATCGCCCAGGCTACGCCGTCGGGGAGTCCTGGCTCGGCGACGCTGGAGTTGCGGCTCCCGGCGGAGGAGAGCCAGTGGCTGGCGGCACGGTGCCGGGGGACGCAGCAGCTGTTCGCACACACCTCGGCGCTCCATGTGCGCATTGCCGGCAAGCCAGCGCAGCGCGTTCCGGCGGCGCTGGCCAGGCTCACCACCAGCCTCGAGCGCCTGAACGACTGGGCACGTAGCAAGGCGCGCTGCGATGACAGGCAACGTGCACGCCTCACCGGCATCTTCGAGGAGGCGCTGAGAACCCTGGTCCGCTAGTGGCAACGGGCGAGGTGAGTGCTTTCTCACAAAGTGTGAGGATGATGAGCCCGCTCTTCTGGCCGCGCCGACCGCCAAGGATAAGATGAAACGGGCAGGATGACGGAGCGGTGAATAACGGAGCGGTGAATAACGGCATGGCTCCGGTCGTCGACAAGACAAGGAAATCCCTCCCAAGATTGCGGAACTGCCGCGCGTCTCGCCTTGACACTCAACCCCTGAGGAACATCCGTGACGACGGTTTCCGAGCCCATGGTGGCGAACAAGTCGAAACGGCCCAGCACGTCGCACCTGAAGATCGTGCCGGAAACGCGCGAGCTGCGCGATCGCGTGCGGGCGGCGGCGGCAGAGCGTGGCAGGACCATCGACCGCTCGCGGCCACTGACCAAGCCGGTGTTGCAAGCGCTGGCCGAGCAACTGCTGCGTGACATGGGCCTCGGCGAGCAGTATCTCGGTTTCACGATGGTGGCGCTCACCAACGAGTTCTGGCGCGAGCAGGTGAGCGCCGTGGATTTCAAGCGTCGGCTGCTGCTGTTGCCGCACTGCTTGAAGCATGCGGAAGGCTGTCCTGCCGACTATGACGAGTTCGGCCTGGACTGCCGCAAGTGCGGTGCCTGTTCGGTCGCCGATTTCAAGGTCAAGGCGGAGGACCTGGGCTACAAGGTCCTGGTTTCCGAGGGAACGCCGATCGTCCTCAAGATCATCGTCAGCGGTCACGTGGATGCCATCGTCGGCGTGGCCTGCCTGAACGTGCTCGAGAAGGCCCTGGACAAGATCCTGCTGGCCGGTATTCCCTGCGTGGCTGCCCCGCTGCTGTCGAGCAACTGCCGCAGCACCTCGGTGGATGACGACTGGGTGTCGGAACTGATTGACCTGAAGATCGAGCCGCCGCCGCAGCGGACGCGGTCGTATCTGCACCTGATGCGGGCCGCACACCAGACGTGCGAGGAGCCGGAGCTGTCCCGGCTAGCGCCGCGGACGCGCGGCAAGAACGCGGCGGGCAACGATGCTCGCGCCGAGGATCCGCTCGCCGTGCATGAGAGCATCGCCTATGACTGGCTGGCCCAGGGCGGGAAACGCTCCAGGCCGTTCATCACGCTGGCGGCTTACGATGCGCTCAAGGGGGCGCCTGGGACCTTGTCCGCGGAGGGTCTGGACCTGACCGACTCCGTTCGCCGGGCGGCGCTGGCCATCGAGTCGTTCCACAAGGCCTCGCTGGTGCACGACGACATCGAAGACGACGACACGTTTCGCTACGGCCGGGCGACGTTACACCGGCAATACGGCGTGAGCACGGCGATCAATATCGGCGACTACCTCATCGGCCTGGGCTACCGTCTCGTCAGCCGGCAGCGCAAGGAACTGGGGGGCGACTGCACGGCCGACATTCTCGACCGCCTGGCCGAAGCGCATCTGAAGCTTTCGGAGGGGCAGGGAGCCGAATTGCTGTGGCGCGATGCCCGCGACAAATCGCTGACACCGCTGGACGCGCTCAAGATCTACGCGCTCAAGACGTCGCCCGCCTTCGAGGCGGCGCTCTATTCCGGCGTGCGCCTGGCCGGGCCCGCCGAGCCGTACGAGAAGATGATCGGCGAGTTCAGCCGGCACCTCGGCGTCGCGTTCCAAATTCTCAATGACCTCAAGGACTGGGAAGGCGACAGCGACAACAAGCTGGTCGCCGGCCAGGACGCGCTGGCGGGCCGGCCCACGCTGCTGCTCGCGCTGGCCCTCGAGGGCCTGGATGCTGCCGCACGTCAGGAACTGCTCACGCTGCTCAACCGGACCACGGAAACCGAGCGCGCGCATCCGGAACGCATCGATCAGGAGATGATGCAGCAGGCGCGGCGGCTCTTCGACAGGGCCCAGGTCTTCGACAAGGCCAACCGGCTCGTGGACAAGTATCGCGCCCGCGCCGAGGCCATCGCCGACGATGTGCAACCGACCGAGCTGCGCGAGTTGCTCTACTATCTGGTCGATTCCGTCCTCGATCGTGGACAGGCCGCTGCCGAGCCGCAACCGCCGCCCCTCATTCAACTATCGGTATGACATGGCCGACAGAAACGGGCCCGACGTGGACAGCCTGCTCGCCCTGTTTCCGCGCGACGATTACTTGCGGACATTCGAACAAGTCTCCGGCGAGCAGCTGCCGCAACCGTACCGCGACCTGCTGGTCCACGAGCACCACATGACCGTCACCGTGGAGGCGCATCATGGCGGGCCGGTGGACGTCAAGGTCTTGCACGTGAATCACGGCGACGACGTCTACGCGCGCATGATCCTGCTGGCCCTGCAGGGCAGCGGCAGGATCGTGCAGTTCGGCATCGTCCGCATTCACTTCGACTACTGCGACGCAGCCGTGCGGAAGGAAATCCTGGCCCAGAACAAGCCGCTTGGCCGCATCCTGATCGAGCACGACGTGCTCCGCCGCATCGAGCCGACCGCGTTTCTGCGCATCACTCCCGGCGCGGCCATGATGAGATGGTTTGGCCTGACGGAACCGGTCACGACCTACGGCCGCCTCGCCATCATTCATTGCAACGAGCAACCAGCCGTGGAATTGCTCGAGATCGTGACACCGGACGACGGGCGGGAGCGTTCATGAGCCATGCCCAGGCGCGCGTCCCCATGCAGGGCTGGGTCGTCACCTTCGCCGGTACGGCCATCAACCTGTGTCTCGGCATCCTGTACGCCTGGAACGTCTGGAAGAAATCGCTGGTGGCGCCGCGGCCGGAGCTGGCCGGGACCGTCATGACCGGGCTGAACGAGGGCTGGTCGTATCTCACCCAGGCGGAGGGCACCTGGGCGTATTCGATCTGCGGTTTTGTCTTTGCGCTGTCGATGATCGCGAGCGGGCGTGTTCAGGACCGCTTTGGCCCGAAGCCGGGCGCCACCGGCGGCGGCCTGTTCCTGGCCACCGGCTGCATCCTGGCCGGCGTCCTGCGGAGCTACGCGGGCCTGATCCTGGGCTTCGGCGTGCTGGGAGGCATCGGCATGGGCCTCGCTTATGCCGCCACCACGCCGGCAGCCGTCAAGTGGTTTGGACCGCATCAGCGCGGTCTGATCGTCGGCCTGGTCGTCGGCGGTTACGGCGGGGCGGCCATCTACATCTCGCCACTGGCGACCTACCTGATCGACCAGTACGGGATCTCCGGCAGCTTTATCGGTCTGGGGATCCTGTTCGCCGTGGTCGTTGTCATCGCCGGGCAGCTCTTGTCATGGCCTGCCGCCGGCTATCTGCCGCCAGCACCGCCGTCCCCGTCGGCAGACGCCGGGAAGCAGGCGCGGATGACTCAGCTCGACTGGCCCGCGCCGCGCATGCTTGGCACCGTACAGTTCTACGCCCTCGTCTTCTTGTTTTTCGGCTCGGCGCAATCGGGGCTTCTCGTCATCGGCAACGCCACGCAGATGCTCAATGACACCGCGCGCACGATTGCCTTCCTGGCCGCCAATGCCTGGATCCTGTCATCCTACGGCGGGCTCGTCAACGCCGTGGGCCGCGTGGGCACCGGCCTGTATTCCGATCGAATCGGCCGGACCAATGCGTACGTCGTCAACGGCATGGTGGCCGCCCTGTGCCTGCTCCTGATGCCGTGGATCATGCGCAGCGGCAATGTCTATCTGCTTTTTGTCGCCGTCGGAGTTGCCTACTGGCAGTATGGCGGCGGCCTGGCCTTGCTGCCGGCGTTCACTGCCGACTTCTTCGGTTCGAAGAACCTCGGCTTCAACTACGGCCTGGTCTTCATCGGCTGGGGCCTGGCGTTCGGCGTCTCGCAAGTCGCCGGCTATATCCAGGACCTCACCGGCAGCCTCGACTGCGCGTTCTATCTTTCGGCGGGACTGCTCGGCAGCGCCGTGATCGTGTGCCAGGTGACGGGACGACCGATCGCGGAGGGAGAGACATGATCCCGGATCCCGCACCCTGGAACCTGCGGCGACGTGCACGCGCGATTGCCGAGCGTGCCCTGCAACCCTCAGCGGTCTTGACTATAATCCCTCTTGCGAAATCGACATCGCTCCAACCTGACGCGGGCCTGGACGCTTCGGCCCGTCCCACCTGTCCCACAGCGGGATGATCCCTCGGAGAGCCAACGTGTCACAACCTGCCACTCCGCCTACTACTCCGCCCGATCGCCAGCCGTTGACCTTCACGATCTGGCTGATTCTGGTGATTGCTTCCATCGGCTTCGCGTTCGATATTTATGAGCTGCTGATGTTGCCCCTGATCCTGCCACCGGCTCTGGCCGAGCTGCTGCCGCACGCGCCGGCCGGCAGCGCGGAGTTCAATACCTGGCGAGCCCTGATGTTCTGGGTGCCGGCCATGGCGGGCGGACTCTTCGGACTTTACGGCGGCTACCTGACCGACCGCCTCGGGCGCCGCCGCGTGCTCACCTGGAGCATCCTCCTGTACGCGACGTCCGCGTTTCTCGCGGGATTCTCGACGAACATGGTGATGCTGCTGATTCTGCGCTCGACGACATTCATCGGCGTGTGCGTGGAGTTCGTGGCCGCCGTTGCCTGGCTGGCCGAACTGTTTCCGCAGCACGAGCAGCGCGAGCGCGTGCTCGGCTACACGCAGGCGTTCTCGTCGATCGGCGGCTTGCTGGTGGGCGTGGCCTTCCTGGCCGCCAACCGCTGGGCGGGCTTGCTGCCGTCAATCGTCATGCCGGAGTTTCTCTCGTTCCTGGGCGAAATCAGGGGCGAGAATGCTCCCTGGCGCTACACGCTGATGTCTGGTCTGGTGCCGGCACTGCCCTTGATCATGATTCGCCCGTTCTTGCCGGAGTCGCCGATCTGGGCCCAGAAGAAGGCGGCCGGCACTCTGAAGCGGCCGAGCTTCACGGAACTGTTCTCGCCTGTCTACCGGCGGACCACGGCCATCACGACACTCATGGTTGCGGTCGCCTTCGGGGCCGCGTTCGGCGCCATCCAGCAGATCCCGCAGATCGTTCCGGGCATGCAGGAAGCCAAGACCGCCGTGCAGAACGCCAAGACGCAGGCTGCCGGCAAGCTGGATGCGCTCGACGCCGAAAAACGCAAGATCATGGAGAAACAGCTCACGCAGAAAACCCTCGGCTCCATCGCCGGCCAGTACACGCTGTCTCAAGAGATCGGCGGCCTGGCCGGCAGGTTTCTGCTGGCGCTGCTTGTGGTCCGCATCGTCAGCCGGCGCAGCCTGATTCGCGTATTCCAGGTGCCGGGGCTGATTCTCATGCCGGCGGTGTTCGCCTACTGCACGCTACAGAATCAGCAACTGTTCGCGGTGGCCGGCTACCATATCACCTTGCTGCATGTCGGCATGTTCCTGGCAGGCCTACTGACAGTGGGCCAGTTCAGCTTCTGGGGCAACTATCTGCCCACGGTCTACCCGGTGCACCTGCGCGGCACGGGGGAAAGCGTCGCGCACAACATCGGCGGCCGGATGATCGGCACCAGCTTCGCAGCCCTCACCAGCATTCTCTCCGGCCTGCCGTTCGTGCCCGGCGACAGTGACGCCGTGCGCGTCGCCTACACCGCGGCCGCCGTCGGCCTGCTGACATATCTGCTTGGCTTTGTCCTTTCCTTCTGGTTGCCCGAGCCACGCGCGGAAACCATGCGCGAATGACCTGACGCTGCCGTGACCGAAACGGCCATGACTGGACGCAAATAGTGCTTGCCAGCCGCTGCGCCGTGCCGCTACACTTCATCTGTGGCGACATGCAGCAAAGCCGCCGGACGATCTCTTCCCATCAACTTGAAGTCGGCCGGCGCTGGTGAGCCGAACCGTTCAGCCAACCGAGAGGCCAGATGAAGCGCGTGCGGGTCGAGGTGAATGACCTGATGCAGCAGGGCTACGTCTATCACTTGACGGAGCCCATTGGCCGGAACTTCCACCCGGACTTCCAACCTGAGCTGACGCCCAAGCAGATGCTCGAGCTGGGCGTCTTTGGCGGCAAGTACATGACCGACTGCGCCGCCGAGTTCCCCGAAGACTGGTTCGCGGGCGCGAAGCTCTGTGCGAAGCGCCATGACCCGGAGCTGAACTTTTTCGGAGTGAATGCGTCGCAGCCGCTCTCGGTCTGGAAAGAGAAGGGCTGGCTCTACGAGGAAGATCCGCGCGGCTGGTTTCAGTGGTACTGCCGCTACTACATGGGCAGGCGTTGCCAGGACGACGAGCGCCAGATCAAGCGCTGGCGGGCCATTCGCAGGCACGCCGCCCAGGTCCGGAAGAACTGCCGCCGCCAGGACTTCAAGTGCCGCCGCAAGCAGCGCCAGGCCTTGCTCCACTGGGCGTACGACTCGCGACGGATTTGAGTTTCCAAGTCGGGGCATCGTTGGTAGGCGACGCTGCCAGGGTCGCCTACGAGTATTCGCCGGTGGAGCCTTGGTTGGCGGCTGGAGCTTTCGTTGACTGCATCCAGCGGGCCAAGACATGCTGCAGCTTGCTTTTTCTCGTTGCGGCATGGTAACTTGAATATGAGCTAGCCAAAGGGAGGATCCATGATATCCAACCCGGTGAAGCAGAAGGTCTCAGAGTCCATGGAAGCGCGATTCCGCAGCCTGGCCGAGGGCTGGCATCGCGACACGGACCACATGTCGTCCATGGATGCGGCCAGCGCGCATCCTGCGTACCAAGAGATCATCCGCCTTGGCAGCGAAGTTGTGCCACTGCTGCTTCGTGACCTTGAAGAAAACCATGGTCACTGGTTTCACGCGTTGCAAGCCATCACCGGCGTCAATCCCATCCCGGTCTCGGCCGCCGGCAACATTCCTAAAATGGCCGAAGCCTGGTTGACTTGGGCGAGACACAATGGCTACCAATGGTGAACCTCGCCAGGCGCTGGAAGCGCTATTCCCGCGCTTGAAGAAGGGCGATTACCAAATCACAAGCTCGGCTGACCCAAAATACAATTGCATCGCCTGGGCTGCCCACGATTCGAGTAACTGGTGGTGGCCGGGAGCGGATGTCGAAAAGGAGTACTGGCCGGCAGCGGTAGCCAGGCAAGCAACTGTGGCCGCGTTTCAACTTGCCTTCGAGACTCTCGGCTTCGTCCCTTGCGACCATGAGCTGCTTGAGGCGGGCACTGAAAAGATTGCCTTGTTCGCCGATCATGCGGGTATTCCACAGCATGCGGCACGGCAGCTTGAAAATGGTCGCTGGACCAGCAAACTCGGCAAACGGGAAGACATCGAGCATGCAGTCAAGGACCTGGAAGGTGAACAATATGGCTCGGTCGTGCTCATCATGAAGCGGCCGCGAACTTAGCAGCAAGCTCCGGCAGGCGCTCGATGCACGCCATCTTCAATGCCAACGGCCGTCACTCCTTGCCCAGGATCAGGTCCACGACCCAGCAGCCGCGGACGTGCGGGCCCGGGCCGCGGCAGTGGGACAGAATTTCGGCGTCCGTGCAGCCCGCTGCTTCAAGGGCGTCGGCGAGAATCGGCAGACGGTCGAAGGCGCGCTCATCGTAGATGGAGTGTGCAAGCCGCGGAATCGTGTCGTCATTCCATACGAGTAGTGAAGGGCTGACGCCTGCCAGCGGGCCGAACGCATGACCACAGATGCATCTCAGGATTCGACACTGTTCGGAGCGTTCAGCGGCCCTTTCACGTTCTATCTCAGAATCACTTGGCTGAACGCTTGTTTCAAACACATACGCTTCCCCTGCAGCCTCGGCGGCCCAATCCGCAGATCTGGCCCAATTGGAAATATCAATCGACTTTCCGAGCAGTACCGAAGACCAGATGACGGCCCGAAGCTCCAATTTGTAACTGAAATCGGCTGTATCAGCCGCGCGGAGTTGTTCTCTGACCGAGGCCAGCTGGCGCTTACTAGCTCTGCGGTCTGCGTATTGCTCGACCACTTCCAAGGCCCTTCTCAGCACCGCCGGAAAAAGCCAGCAACGCCGGCAACAGGCTACGGCGAAGAGCCGCAATTTTCGCTCACTTGCCGTGCCGCCAAGGAACTCAAGCATTGGCGTCGGATCGGAACAGGCTAGCCACTCGGCTTCCGTCATGACCGTCGCTCCTCGCCTGGCACTTTACCCCTCAAACTTCACCTCGCCCCCCACGATCACCGCATGCGCTCGTCCGCGTACTTTCCAGCCGGCGTAGGGGCTGTTGCGGCTCTTCGATAGAAACCTATCCGCGTCGATGGTCCATTCGGCGTTCGGGTCGATGATGGTGACGTCGGCGTCGACGCCGGGTTGCAGGGTGCCGCGGTCGATGGTGAGGACGCGGGCCGGCTGGATGGTGAGCTTCTCGATGAGCCTTGGCCATGAAAGATGGCCGGGCTCGATGAGGGCCTTGACGCAGATGGGCAGGAGCGTCTCGAGGCCGACGATGCCGTTGGGAGCTTGATCCAGCTCGCGCATCTTCTTCTCCGGAGCGTGCGGAGCATGGTCGGTGGCGATCACGTCCAGGGTGTTGTCCTTGAGACCCTCGATGATGGCGTCCACGTCGGCCTGGGTGCGCAGCGGCGGCGACATCTTGTAATTGCTGTCGAAGTCGCGCAGGCAGCGATCGGTGAGCGTGAAGTGGTGCGGGCAAGCCTCGCCGGTGACCTTGACGCCGCGGGCCTTGCCGCGGCGGATGAGATCGACGCCGCCGGCCGTGGACACGTGCAGGATGTGCAGCCGGCCGCCGGTGATCTCGGCGAGCTGGATGTCGCGATGGATCATCATCTCCTCGGCCGCCGCCGGCATGCCGCGCAGGCCCAGGCGCATGCTCTCGACGCCCTCGTTCATGACGCCGCCCTTGGTGAGTTCGAGATCCTCGGCGTGGACGAGCACGGCGCGGTCGAACATCCGGCAATACTCGAGGGCGCGGCGCATGATCTCGGCGCTCACCACGGGAGAGCCATCGTCGGTGAAGCCGACCGCGCCGCCCTCGACGAGCCCGCCGATCTCGGCGAGTTCCTTGCCCTCGCGGCCCTTGGTGATGGCGCCGATGGGGAAGACATTGGCGTTGCCGGCACGCTCGGCCTGGAGATAGACGAACTCGGCGGCCGCCTGGCTGTCGAGCGCCGGCTCGGTGTTGGGCATGCAGGCCACGGAGGTGACGCCGCCGGCGAGAGCGGCGGCCGTGCCGGTGGCGATGGTCTCGTCCTCCTCGCGGCCCGGCTCGCGCAGGTGCACGTGCATGTCGATGAGGCCGGGACAGACGATCTTGCCCGTGGCGTCGATGGTACGCGTTGCCTGCAAGCCCGGCTGCGGCCCGATGCCGGCGATGTGCTCGCCCTTGATCCAGAGATCGGTGACCTGGTCGATGTTTTGCACCGGGTCGATGACCCGGCCGCCGGTGATGCGCAAGATCTGCATGCTCCGCCTCCTGGAATGACGCGGCGTCAGCGCCGCCGGGCTATTCTAGTGAGGGTCGGACCGACGATTGTTTACGTTTCGCGTTCGCTCGATCCTGTCGATGACAGTGTCGCGCGAGCGCGTAAATTAAACAAGGCCATCATCCACAACATCAGATTCCGCACGACCTGAAGGAATGCCATGAGCGACACCAAACTTCGCGAACTGCTGCGGCCGCAACTCGATGACCTGCGTACGCGCGGCCTGTACAAGAATGAGCGGCAGATCCAGGGGGCGCAGGGTTCGGCGATTCGCGTCGCCGGCCGGGAGGTTATCAACTTCTGCGCCAACAACTACCTGGGACTGGCCAATGATCCGGCCGTCGTCGAGGCGGCGCACGAGGGCCTGCGCCGCTGGGGCTATGGCATGGCCTCCGTCCGCTTCATCTGCGGCACGCAGGAGATTCACAAGCAGCTGGAGGCAAACGTCGCACGCTTTCTCGGCAAGGACGACGCCATACTCTACAGCTCCTGCTGGGACGCCAACGGTGGGCTCTTCGAGACCATTCTCGGTGAAGACGATACCATTCTCAGCGATGAGCTCAATCATGCCAGCATCATCGACGGCATCCGTCTGTGCAAGGCGAAGCGCTACCGCTACCGCAATGCCGACATGGCCGACCTGGAAAAAGGGCTCAAGGAGGCGTCCGGCAGCCGGTTGCGACTCATTGCCACCGACGGCGTGTTCTCGATGGATGGGAGCCTGGCGCCGTTGCCGGACATCTGCGACCTGGCCGACCGTTACGATGCACTGGTGATGGTGGACGACAGCCACGCGACCGGCATCCTGGGCCCCAGCGGGAAAGGGACGGCGGAATTGCACGGCGTCCTTGGCCGTATCGACATCATCACCAGCACTCTGGGCAAGGCCCTGGGCGGCGCGGCCGGCGGTTTCACCTGCGGCGGCAAGGAACTCATCGACTACCTGCGGCAACGCTCCCGGCCATACCTGTTCTCGAACGCCCTGCCGCCACCCATCATCATGGCCGCACTCAAGGCGCTCGAACTGATTGCGGGCGGCGGCGACCTGCGCGAGCGGTTGCACGGCAACGCGCGCACCTTGCGTGCGGCGCTGGAAGGCGCCGGCTTCACGCTCAAGCCGGGGCAGCATCCCATCCTGCCGGTGATGCTCGGCGACGCCGCCCTGGCGACGCGCATGGCCGATCGACTCCTGCAGAAGGGCATCTACGTCATCGGCTTCAGCTTCCCGGTTGTGCCACAAGGGCAGGCGCGGATCCGCATCCAGCTTTCGGCGGCGCATACCGCCGAGCAACTGGAGCGAGCGGCGAAGGCGTTCGCTGAAGTGCGCGGCGAGGGCTAGACTGCTCGCGCGGCACGCAAGCGATACTCCGCTGCTTCTGAACTACCGACTCGAAACGTAGAAAATGCGGACGCCTATCCGGCCGCGCTATCGTGATTACGCATGCTGGCAACATATATTGACAGCGGTGCTCGACAACTTCTACTGGGCGAGGGGGGACACGCATGCTCATCGGTTACGTCAGCGACGAATACTATGCCGCGCTGCCCGGCGTGGAACTGGAGTTTCAGGGCGCCACGGGGGATCCCGTGCTGGCCAGATCGTCGGCTTCCGGAGCGGTGCATGCCCCTCTGGCGCCGGGGAGCTACGAGGTTTGCCTCGCGCGTCGCGGCTTCGGCTCCAAGCGCGTCCGGGTCGAGGTGCAGACGGGCAAGCCGGTGCAGTTTCGCTTGCTGGCGGATCGGCTGCTCGGCTACGCCTGGCCGAAATGGTGTCGTGCCGGCGAGCGCGTCGAGTTCCGGCTGCATGCGGTCGAGCCGGTCAAGGTCGGCCTGTGGCGCTATGGAATCCGCAAGGAGTTCATCCGCAACGTCGGCTGGTACGACAACCACGGACCCCGGGCGATCATGCAGACCGTGCCCGATGGCCATTTCGTCGAGACCGGCGTGAGCTGGGACGCCGGATTCGGGCAGCACAAGCACGCCATCGACGCTCCCGAGCGCAGCGGGCTGTATTACTTCCACATGCGTGGCGAATCGGGAGCGTTCTACTCGTTCCCGGTGGTGGTGGCGCCGGCGAAGCCGCGGGCTAGCATCGCCGTGCTCGCCTCCACCAATACCTGGAACGCCTACAACGCCTTTGGCGGCCGCAGCAACTACATCATGGCCGCGCGCATGATCGACCGTCCCATCGTCAACTCGAAGAGCGACCTGCCGCGCTACAGGCTTTCCGATTACGGCGAATGGAAGAGCGCCCCGGTGTTCGCGCCGCTGTCGTTCGATCGCCCGGAGCCGTACAACCACGTTCCGGCCGACGTGGAGTGCACCGACCCGATCGAGGGCCGGCAGGCATGTCATCTCGCCCCCACGGAATGGCGGCTGTTCGGCTGGCTCGAGCAGAAAGGACACGCATACGACCTGTATGCCGACTATCATCTGCACGACGGCACGCTCGACCTGGATCGTCATCGAGTGCTCATCGTCAGCACGCATCCGGAATACTGGTCCGAGGCGATGTATCGACGGCTGAAGGCATGGGTCTTCGAGCGCGGCGGCAGGCTCATGTACCTGGGAGGCAACGGGCTCAACTGCAAGGTCGATTATTCCGACGACGGCACGCGCATGATCTGCGTCAACCCGTGGCCGGCCGGCTGCGAAAGCCGTTTCCATGCCCAGGTCGAATCCGAGGCCAATCTGCTCGGTGTCGTCTACACGGATCCCGGCGCCATGACGGTCGCTCCCTACGAAGTCGTCGAGCCGGACCACTGGATCTTCGCCGGTACCTGGCTGAAGAAGGGCGACCTGTTCGGCACGCGCACGCTGCACGAGCGTTATGGCCATGGGGCTTCGGGACATGAAACCGACAAGATCAGCGCCAGTTCGCCCAAGAACGTGCAGCTACTGGCGCGCGGCCTCAATCCGGACGAGGGAGGCGCTCACATGGTCTACTTCGACACGCCGGGAGGCGGCGCCGTCTTTTCCGCCGGCTCCATCACCTATCCCGCCGCGCTCCTGTGCGACGAGCCGACGTCACTGATCACGCGGAATGTGCTGGACCGCTTTCTGCGATAAAAGAAAGGAGCCGGGCTTGCGGCTTGTATGGCCCGTCGCAATAAATCTGCAACATCTCTATTGACACATAGAGCCTGTCTATTGTCTAGTTTGCGGTTATGGAAAGCAGTAACCAAGGAAGGTACTCGACCCTTGATGTACGGGTGCGAGCTG
>VGYC01000119.1 GCA_016873095.1 Planctomycetota bacterium
TCTGGAGGGAACCAACAATAAGATCCAGACCATGAAACGCCAAGCCTATGGCTTCCGAGATCACGAGTTCTTCAAACTCAAGATCCTCGCCATTCATCAGACGAAATACGCTCTAGTCGGATGATCCAGATTATATCAGAGGCGGCGACGAGAGACCTCCCGGCGAGACAATCAAAACTGCCGCAGAAACCGTAGATCATTTGCCCAGAACTGGCGGATGTCGTCGATGGCGTATATGAGCATGATGATGCGCTCGAGGCCCATGCCGAAGGCGAAGCCGGTGAACTGATCGGGAGAGTAGCCGCCGTTCTTGAGGACGACGGGGTGGACCATGCCGGCGCCCATGATCTCCAGCCAGCCACTGCGCTTGCACAGGCCGCAGCCCTTGCCGGCGCAGACAATGCAGTCCATGTCCACCTCGATGGACGGCTCGGTGAACGGGAAGTAGCTGGAGCGGATGCGGACCTGCCGTTCTTCGCCGAACATGCGGCGGGCAAAGGCGACGATGGTGCCCTTCAGATCGGCCATGGTGACGCGCTCGCCGATGGCCAGGCCTTCCACCTGATGGAACATGATCTCGCTGCGCGTCGTGATGTTCTCGTAGCGGTAGCACATGCCGGGCAGGATGACGCGGATGGGCGCCGGGCAATGCTCGCGCATGACGTGGATCTGCCCCGGCGAGGTGTGCGTGCGCAGCAGCACGCCGGGGATGGTCGTGTGAAACGTGTCCCACATGTCGCGGGCCGGATGGTGCGGCGGCATGTTCAGCAGCTCGAAGTTGGTGAGGTCGTCCTCCACCTCGCGGCTGCGATAGACTTGAAAGCCGAGATCGGCGAAGACGGCCCGCACGTCACGCATCACCCGCGAGGCCACGTGCAGGTTGCCGGAAGACATCGCCCGGCCGGGCATGGTCACGTCGAGCGCATCGGCGCTGAGGCTCGCTTCCAGAGCGAGCTGCTTTATCTTTGCGAGGGCGGCTTCGTATGCCTCAGTCAGCGAGACCTTGATGCGGTTGGCTTCGCTGCCGTAAGCGCGGCGTTGTTCGGGCGGGACGTTTACGACCTCCTTGACGGCGGCGACAACTTCGCCTTGCTTGCCGAGATACTTGCCATGCCACGTGCGCAATGCTGATTCATCCTGGCACGACGCCAGCTCGGCCAGGGCACGCTGTTCGAGGTCGGCGAGGTTCGACATGAGTAACCAAGACTAGAAACCAGAAACATGGAATGGGAAATGCCGCAGGGCGTGCCTGTCAAAAATGCTTTTCATGTCAGCGCGCGCCACCCGAATGTGACATGAATTTGTGCTTATGCGTCGGGCCGCCTCAGGGCAGAAGTCTTTTCGAGACAGATAGATACGACATTCGAGCTTCATCGATCGACCCACCTCAAGGCGTACGCTGCCGCGAAATCAATGACAGGAATCCCCCTGCTGCCTGGCGCCTTGTCTCGGATCGACTGATGGGAGGGCGAGGCTCCTGCCAAGCCGCGAACCCTCTAAAAGCTCCTTGAACCAGGGATGCCGCTCGGCTCGGCGGGAGCCTCGCCCGCCTCGCCCTCCCGCAGCATCAAAGGCTCTGCTTGGCCAGTTCCGCGATCTTGGTGAACGTGTCCGGATCGTGGATGGCGACTTCGGACAGCGTCTTGCGGTCAAGGATGACCATGGCGCGGTTGAGGCCGGCGATGAGCTGGCTGTAGCGCATGCCGCGCATGCGGCAGGCGGCACTGATGCGGGCGATCCACAGGCGGCGAAAATCGCGCTTGCGGACACGGCGATCGCGGAACGCGTACACTCGCGACCGGATGAGCGTCACCATCGACTGCCGGAACAGATTATGCCTGCTGAGGCGAAAGCCCTTGGTGAGTTTCAAAATGCGCTTGCGGCCGCGCGTCACCGTCACGCCGCTTCGTGCCCGAACCATGATCTCTCCTCGCTAACTCCGAAAACGGTAGGGCATGGCTCCCGAGCCGTGAGCCCACCTTGTCCTCATTCAGCTTCATCCGGCAAATCGGCTCGGCAGGGGCCTCGCCTACCGGGCCGACTGTGGAACTAGTTATGGAACAAGTCCCATGGCCTCGACGTATTTGCCCGCCAGACGGCGTTCATCGACGACCTTGCTGCGCAGCTGCCGCTTGCGCTTGGTGCGCTTGTTGTAATTCAGGTGCTTTTTGCCCGCCTGCGGGCGCTTCAGCTTGCCATTGGCTGTCACGCGGAAACGCTTGCGAGCCCCCTTGTGGGTCTTGGTCTTGGGCATTGTGCGTTCGCCCTTCCAGTAGATGCCGGAGAATCAAAAAGGGATTGTAGGGAATTTCGCACCGCTGGTCAGGGGCACCTGTAACCGCGTGTGGTTTCGCGCGGCGCGACCGCGAACAACGGATGTGTCCGAATGCGCAGAGCGTGCCATCCACTTTCACCGCGGCGCCAGCAGCGCCGTCAGCCGTTTGCCTTCCATCCCCGGGTTCTTCTCGATCTTGGCCATGTCCGTCAGCTTTTGCAGGATCATGTCCATGACGCGGCGGCCTTCCTCGATGTGCTGCATCTCGCGTCCCTTGAAGACGACGTACACCAGCACCTTGTCCTTGTGCTCCAGAAACTTGCGGGCCTGGTTGATCTTGGTGTCCACGTCGTGGTCGCCGGTCTTGGGGCGGACGCGGATTTCCTTGAGCTTCTGCTGATGTGACTTGGTCTTGTCTTTTTGCTTTTGCTTCTGCAAGAACTTGAACTTGCCGAAGTCCATGATCTTGCAAACGGGCGGCCTCTCCTGGGCGGCGACCTCGACCAGATCGAGATTGGCCTCGCGGGCCATCTCCATCGCTTGCGCGGTCGGCACCACGCCCAGCTGGTCGCCGTTGGCGCCGATCAGGCGGACGGGGCTGATGCGGATCTGTTCGTTGACCCTTTGATGCTGATCGCGGCGATCGTGTTGATGCCGATCATTGAAATGCGGCGGCAAGGAAGCGGTTCTCCTTCGTTATTCACGCAACCGGATTCGGTCCGGCAACCGTGCCGCTCATGCAACTTGAGCCACTTGGCCCAGCGGAGGGGCTCAACAATCTACCATGATGGCCGATTTCCGCGCAAAGGTCAACAGGCTGAAAAAAAACATCCTGCTTTTTTGAGAGCCAGCGATTACCAACTCGAAGCAAAGACGTCGTCGCGTCGAACAATGCCTTGCACGCGCGGTTGCGGTCTCGAGATCGAAAGAAATTAACTCTTGCGAAAAAATGCTTGACATCGCATGCCAACGAGCATAGTATGAGATGAAGTCTCAATATCCCCACCTGGTGCTGTCGTGAACTCTGCCAGCTTACAAGCATGCACGGACGAGATGATTTGCCATTGCCTGCAAATCTCCAGGCAGCAGCTCGAGGAGGCGCTCGGTCGGCAGCCGCTTTTCACGGTCAACGAACTGCGCAAGCACACGGGGGCCGGCGACGGCTGCACTTCTTGTCACCGCGCCCTGAAGCAACTCCTGCAGGAAACCGTTTTCACCGTCCAATCGACTGCCAGGTGCGGATAAATCTCGAATTCTCAGCTCAATTTGAAGGCTCGAGTCATCGCGGTGATGCGAGTTCGATAATGGACAGGCGCCGCCCACAGCCCTGAACGCTCGCGCATTCACCTGGCCCTTTTTTACATTCGCACCCTGACGTCGCCGTGCCTCAAGAAAAAACGGCGCGACCGTGAGCGTCGGCCGCGCCGTTCTTCCTGGAGAGAACCACCACTCATCAGCACGAGCAGGTGGTGCAGAACTCATCGACTTCCTTCTCGGCCTTGTCCTTGGCGTAGCCGTAACGCTCCTGCAGCTTGCCGACGAGTTGGTCCTTCTTGCCACTGATGACGTCGATCTCGTCATCGGTGAGCTTGCCCCACTTCTCCTTGATCTTGCCCTTGAACTGCTTCCACTGGCCCTTCACTTGGTCCCAATTCATTGCTGTCCTCCTTTTGGGTTTGAGTTACGTGCTCCGGTCGCTCACGCTCCCGGATCGCGCAAGACTAGGAATCGATCTTTTCCTTGAGCTTCTGAGCTTGCTTGCGATGGTCCTGGAGGACCGGAACGATCTTCTTGGCATGGGCGCGAAGCGAATCGATCTCGCCGTGCTCCGCCTCGCCTTGAAAAATCCTGATCATCGTCTGATGATTGTCGATGACAGTCTTGAGGTAGTCGCGGTCGAACTGCTTGCCCTCGAGCTTGCCGAGCTTTTCCATGCACTCCTTGTGCTCCTTGGACAGTCCGGCGACGACCGCTGTCTTGAGATCGCCCGCCTCCTTGAGAATGTCCTTGCGACATTGCTCATGCGCGCTGCACAGCGTCTCCGCGAACTTGCGAACTTCGGCATTGTCGCTGCGTTTTTTGGCCAGTTCCGCGCGCTCCACTTCCGAATGGTCACATTCCATCGCCTTGATGACGAATTGTTCGTCAGTCAGCTTTTCATCCTTCGCGTCCTTGGGCGCATCCGCGCTGCCCAGAGCCGCGCCGAGCAAGATCACCATTGCCGCCGGCGCCAACAGTAGTCCCCGCATCGCGTTCTCCTTTTCGCCACGAATCCAGATCCCGACGCCGGCTGCACGCGCGGCTGAAATCGGGAGATTAACATGGTTTGCAAAAGACGTGCCGTCACCCGCCAGGGACAGGATGCCCGCTTCGCATGGTGTCGGGTCAGGAGGGATGTGCGTCGTGGGCAACACGCCGCGCAGGGAAGAGCACTTGCTTGCTTAACATGCGAGGAGCCTTGCTCCGTCCACTTCGCAATGCCGCGACTTGGACGCCTTGACTGACCCAAAATCGGCGCAACGCCGGTTGGCATGACGCTTGCATTGAATGCCGCTGCACTCACCGCGATCGGCGTGGCGAATGCAACCAGTCCAAAAGCAAAGGAGAGAATCCATGGCGGAGCGACAAAAGATGGTGACGGCGGTTTTCCGCAATCGCGAAGATGCCGAGAGCGCCTTCGACGCCCTGCTGGCGTCCGGCTACGCGGACAGCGAAGTGGACGTCATGATGTCGGAGAAGACCCGCACGACCTATTACTCGCAGCGCGACGAGGCCGGCAAGCACCAGGCAGGCTCGAAGTTCGCCGAGGGCATGGGCGTGGGCGGCGCGGTCGGAACTGCCGTGGGTGCTGCCCTGGGCGCGGTTGCCGCTATCGGCACGACGCTGGCGCTGCCTGGCCTGGGCATCGTTATCGCCGGGCCGATCGCCGCGGCGCTGGCGGGCGCCGGGGCAGGCGGTGTCGCCGGCGGCATGCTCGGCGCCCTGGTCGGCCTGGGCATCTCCGAGGAGAACGCCGAAGCCTATCAGCAGGCCCTGCGCGCCGGCGGTGTGGTCGTCGGCGTACGCCCGCACTCGAGCGACGATGCCAGCCGCATCCAGCAGCTCTTCAAGGATCTGCGCGGCGAAAACGTGCTCTACAGCTAACCGAACTTCTGACGCGCCTCTGTCGCGCGCAGCGTGACACGCCTCGCCGGGACAGCGGGGCCCAGGATTCCGAAGAGAGGGATCACGGATGCTCCTTCTCTTCCTCAGGATCTCTACAGGAGACTCAGACAATGGCAACTGCGACTCAGTCGAATACCGGCAAGTACAAAGACGAATTCAACGAAACGATGGACAAGGGCAAGGACATGGCCAAGGACATGGCCAAGGACGCGATGGACAAGGGCAAGGACATGCTGGAAAAGGGCAAGGAAGCCGCGTCATCGGTGGTCAAGTCCGCAGGCGACATGGCCTCCGCCGTCGGCAAGAAGGCGCAGCAAGCCACCGCCGCCGTCGGTAGCGGCATGCAGTCGCTGGGCGAGACCATCGAGCAGAAGGGCCCGCAAGACGGCATCCCCGGCCGCGTGACCGGCAGCGTCGCCGACGCCCTCGAAAACACTGGTAAGTACCTCGAGGAGCACGGCCTGTCTGGCATGGCCGAGGACATGACCAACCTCATTCGCCGCAATCCCATTCCGGCTCTGCTGGTGGGCATTGGCATCGGCTTCCTCATCTCCCGTGCAACTCGGAGCTAGCCATGATCGATACCAGACAGTCGGCTCGCCGGGACGCAGGGTCCTCGGAGTCTTCAGAGCGGACTGCGTCTGCCAACGAGACCATGACCGAACTGGTCAGCGGCATCGTCGGCGACGTGCAGGACCTCATCAAGCAGCAGCTTGCCCTCTTCAAGCGCGAACTGCAGGAAGACATTCGCAAGACCAAGGAGGGCATGCTCTCCTTGGTCATTGGGGGGGCAGTTCTCGCCGTGGGGGGCATGCTGCTCTGCTTGATGCTGGTCCATCTGCTCCACTGGGCCTGGCCCGCGTTGCCATTGTGGAACTGCTTTGCCATCGTGGGCGGCGTCTTCGCCCTTGTGGGCGGCCTCCTTGCCTGCGCGGGTTATCGACAGCTCAAGTCCAACAATCCGCTCCCTGACGAAACCGTGGCCGCTTTGAAGGAGAATGTCCAATGGATCGCGAATCCAAAATGATCCACAGCGAGATGGAGCAGACTCGGGTCGCCCTCGCCGAAAAGCTCGAGACGCTTGAGCGCAAGGTGACTGGCACCGTGCAAGACGCCACAGAAATTGTGCAAGACGCTACGGAGATCGTGCAGGACGCCGCGGCTGCAGTCAGCGACACGGTCGGCAGCGTGCAAGACGCGGTCCAGGAGACCGTGGCAACCGTGAAGGAAACGGTGCAAGACACCGTCGGCAGCGTCAAGCAAGCTTTCGACCTTGGCCGCCAGGTAGACCGGCATCCCTGGTTGCTATTCGGCGGCGCCGTCACGGTTGGTTTCTGTGGAGAGCGCCTTCTGGGCGGCGGACAACCATCGGCGACGACTTCCGCGGCGTCGGCAACGGCTGCGCTCAGCGGGTTGGCCAGCGACGGCTCGGCTTCGGTTTCCGGCGCCGCTGCTAGAAATGTGGCCGGCAACGGACGGCGAACGGACCATGGCAACGTGATGGCATACTTGTCGGCCCGACAGGCAAGCAAGGGCAAGTGCTCGCAAACCTGCACGCCGGGAAGGCGCGTCGCGATCGGCCGAAACTCACCGCGAATCTCTGCGGGCGCTTCCGGCTTCATGTCAAACATGTCGATATGGCTGGGCGCGCCCGTGAGAAAGACGATAATGACGGAACGCGCCTGTCGGCGTTCCGTCGCCGCGGCGGCGACGCCCCCGCCAAGCACCGAGGAGAGCCCCAGCCCCAGCAAGCCGGAATAGCCAACTTGCAGCATTTCGCGGCGAGTGATGCCGATCCGGTGTGAATGATTGCCCATGGCTACTTCGGTCATGAGGGCCCTTTCCGGAGAGGAATCAGGGGGAGGGTAATTGAAGTGTACAGTCCAGATGTCGCGCTTTCCAGGGCACTATGCACGCAGTCCTCAAACACGCCGGAGCTCCAGGCAGAGTCGCCTGGGCGATGTCACGCGCCCAGCTGTCCCAGGTACATGGTCGCGATCTTGAAGATGGCGATGACCATGAAGACAGCGTAAATGAGCCATACACCAAGAGTCGCCAGCCGCGTAAGCGTGGTCAAACGGCGCGATGCTTCCTCGAAGTAGTACTCGGCCTGGTGGCGCATGATCTCCGGGACGCGGCCGCCCTCCTCGCCGCTCAGGACCATGTTGATGAACTCCTCGGGGAAGATGCGGCCGCGCGTCATGGCCAGCGTCAGATCCTCGCCGTTCTTGATGGCCTTGGTGATGACGTTCGCCCTGGAAGCGTAGGCGGCGTTGCCGGTCGCCTCCAGGCTCAGACGCATGGCCGGCACGATCGGCATCCCAGAATCCAGAGTGACATGAAGGGACATGGCGAACCGGCCGAGTACCAGCGCCTCCAGGCAGGGCCCGATGGCCGGCAGGCGCAGCAGCAGCGCATCCACCGCTGGCTTCTGTTGCAAGGCTCGCGTCAGCATCACGTACAGCGCGACCAGAGAAAACATGCTGCCGAAGCTGAGCCCCAGAAAAACGAGCGAGCCGGCCCCGCCCTTGTGCCCCAGGATTGTCGGCGCCTGTCCGCCGCGCGATTGGCCGATCGCTCCCAGGACAAAAATCAACAGGGCGATGACGAAGAACGCCAGGACGAGCTGGATGATCGGCAAGAGGCTCTGCGAGCGCAGTTGCCGCCGCAGTTTCTGTTGCAGCGTGAAGTACTTCTCCAGCTCGGTGAAAACCTCCGGAAGCTGCCCGGTTTCCTCGCCGACGACGGCCAGCGACAGGAACAGCGGCGGAAACGCGCTGCGCTGCTTTTCGAGGGCGACGCGCAGCGCGTCACCGCTCTCCAGTGACGTGCAGATATCCCGCGCCACCGGCCGTAGCGCCCGCGGCCCGCGCTCCGACTGCTTGCGAAACACGTCGCGCAATGTCAGACCCGCGCCAAGTTGATGGCGCAGCACCCGGCACAGGTCGATCAGGCAACTGTGGGGCAGCGTGGTTGAGAACATGCATATATAATTTGCAACATCGAAAAAGACGATAGGATTGTACCACCATGGCCACAGGGTACAATGCGAGCATGAAGATAACGATCGAGGCCGGCATAGCGCTGGAGTATCGAGACGAAGGCAAGGGCCCGACCGTCGTGCTGCTGCATGGGTTTCCGCTGTGTAGCGCCATGTGGCGGCCACAAATCGCCGCCTTGCAAAAGGACTATCGCGTCATCGTCCCGGATTTGCGCGGCTTCGGCGGCAGCACGCCGGTTGCTGATGCGCCGTCGCTGGAGCAGATGGCGGACGATGTGGGCGGCTTGCTGGATGCGCTAAGAATTGCCGAGCCGGTCGTGCTTGGCGGTTTGTCGATGGGCGGATATGCCGCCCTGGCGGTCGCGCGCAGGTATCCAGGCAGGTTGCGCGGTCTGATCCTGGCCGATACCCGCGCCGAACCGGATGACGCACAGGGTAAGGCCAACCGCGACGCCATGATCGATTTTGCCAGGGCGAATGACGCCCGCGCCGTGATCGACAAGATGCTGCCCAGATTGCTTGCCGAAAAGACGCTCGCGGCTCGGCCCGAAGTCGTGCAGGAAATCCGCGACATGGCGGCCGCTCAGGAAATCGACGGCATTGTCGGCGCCTTGAAGGTGCTACGCGATCGACCGGATGCACGACCGGGCCTGGCGAGCATCCGCGTGCCGACCCTCGTCGTCGTTGGCAGCGAGGATGCGCTGACGCCTCCGGCGATGGCCGAGACGCTGGCTGCCGGGATCGCCGACGCCACGCTTGTCATCATCCCCGGCGCCGGCCACATGTCGAACCTGGAAGAGCCGGAGGCATTCAATGCCGCCATTGCGGGATTCTTACGCCGGCTAGGCTAGCGCTAGCTGTCGGCTTTCGCGATGTGCGGCTGATCTGAGTCGCCGTTCGTCCTGCGGTAGCGCTCGGGTGGTTCCATGGCACTGGTAGTTGTCCGGGATTCGCGCAGCGACAATACGAAAAAGTAACCGATGGCACCGAAAGTCACCGTCGGTGATACCCATACCGGCACGTGAACGCCGAAGCTATCGAAGAGCATGATCATTCCCAGGAACAGGATGGAGTACATGGCGCCGTTCTTGAGATAGCGATAGCGCTTGACCCGCTCCAGGTTGCTCATGGTGACCTGCCGGACGACCAGGGCGCCGACACCGTTGCCGAGCAGGATGAGAGGCACCGAAAACGTGAAGGCAAACGCCCCCAGCACGCCGTCAATGGAAAAGCTGGCGTCGATGGCCTCGAGGTACAACACCTTGGCAACATCGGAACGCGTGGAAGTGAGCAGCTCGCGCTCGCTGCGCTCGGCATTCTCCTTGAACCCGTGAGTGATGAAGAAGGCACTGGAACCGACGACAGCCGCGAACGCCATGTTGGGATCGCGCCGGACAGCGAACCAAACAATCGCGGCCAGAAGCACGGAGACGACGGCGTAGAACCAGATGCCCTGACGATGCAAGAAACGTTCGCCGGCGAGGCCATAGTGCTTGGGCTCCAGAAACAGCCAATGGAGAAATAAGAAGAGCAGGAACGTGCCGGCGCCGGCCAGCAGCACCGGTGCAGCGCCGGCCACGGCCTCGTTGACGCGTGGGTCACTGCTGAATGTGGCCAGCAGTGCTTCCACCGGGCCAAGCTGCGGCGTCGCCAGCCACACCATGAGCCAGGGCAAGAGCCCGCGTATCAGAAATACCGCCAGCAGCATGCCCCATAACAGGAACCAGCGCCGGGCGCGCTCTCCCATCGTGGACAGGACCTCGGCGTTGATTATGGCGTTGTCGATGCTGTTGACTGTCTCGAACAGGACTAGCCCGGTTATGGTCAGCGCGAGCAACAGCCAGTCCATGCGAAGTGCCTTTGCTTGAAAAAAGCGGAGCAGCGACGGCCCCATCTCCTGACGCCGTTCCGCTTCGGAGATGGTCTCGGTCCGGTAACGGCAACACGACCTCTGACCGTCGCCCCCCGCTATTCAATTGCGTGACGCAAGCAGCGTGCCAACGTCTCGCGTTTCAGTTCTTGGCACCGGCCGTTGCATGCCAGAACTCAGGGCCAAGACCTGGTCACGGCACTGGCTGAGGGACGTGACGACGTGGTCCGCTCCCGCTGACTTCAGGTCGGCCGCTCGCTTGTCCTCAGCGCGATCGCTTGCACAGATGCAGGCAATGATTTTCAGATCAGGACAGTGGCCGCGTAGCCGCTTGCACAAGGAACGCATGGCGGCAACGGCACCCGGAAGGATGCTGACAAGGCAGATGCCGCTGGGCGATTGCGCGTGAATGGCCGCCAGCAGTTCGCCGAAGCGCGCCGGGGACGCAAGATTCTCGACGCGGATTCCATGCTCTGCCAGCAAGTAGCGCAGCATGCGCACGCCTAGCTGGTCGGCGTCATGGTCCGTTGCCCAGCCAAGCACCAAGTCGCCGGCATCGGCGGCCTGCTCGTCATCGTTGCGGTCGTCGCCGGTAACGCGGGCAAATTCGCGAGCAGCTTCCAGGTCGCCAAGCCATTCATCGGTGACGCGATAAATGAAGGCAGCATCCGTTTCCGCAAGATGTTCGACGTTGCGCTTGCCCTTGGTCAGGGCCATGGCCGGCACGATGACCTCATCGAAAACTTCGGACGCGGGCTTCTCGGCCAGACGTTCCTCGACAAGCGCTATCGCTTCGTCCTGGTCCTTGGCGAGCAGGCGCTGATAGTAAGTTGCGTGAGGCGCCAGCTTGACTTCATCGTCGAGCAGCACGGATAAAAAGCCCAGCGAGGGCACGAACCGGCCGAGCACCGCGAGGCAGACGGTCAACGGCGTCGCCAGCACCAGACCCACCGGTCCCCACAGCCAGGCCCAGAAGGCTGCGCTGACCAGCAACGAGACTTCCGAGATGCCCAGGCTCTGGCCATATAGCACCGGCTCCATGAAGTTGTTGCTGAGCAATTCGATGATCGCAATCAGCCCCAGCACAAGCAGGGGGGTGCTCCAGCCAGGCATAACGGCCACACTGATCGCCAGGGGAAAGAGCGCGCCAATCCATGGCCCGATGTACGGAAGATAGCGCAGCACAGCCGCCAGAAATCCCCAGAGCACGCTGTAAGGCACTCCCAGCAAGAACAGCCCCACCCCAAGCACCAGGCCGTAGGTGGCGTTGATGATGAACTGCATCAACAGGAACTGGCTGATGCCGACGCCGGCGTCGTCCAGAGCCTTGGTCATGAGCGTGAGGTTGCCTTCGCCGCACAGTCGGATGACGCGGTTGCGCAGATCTTCTCGCCGGATGAGCATGAACATGACGAGAATGACTACCAGGCCGGCGCCGACCAGCACATCCATTGCCGGCGCCGCCATGCTCAACATGCTCCAGCGCGACGGCGTGACCGTGACCGGAATCGGTTCGGCCGGCGCCACCTTGTCCGCAGGGGGACTCACCTTCAGCGCTTCGGTCACTTCATTCAGCCAGGCGCCGTCCAGAACGTCGCGCAGCTGCTCGAGCTTTTGCGTGATCTCAACCCTGTATTCGGGCAGCGCCAGCACCAGGCTCTTCATTTGCATGAAAACGACGAAGAGCAATAACCCCAGCACGGCGAAGGCAACGCCAGTCACGATGAGCACGGATACGACTCGCCCCGGCCCTCGGCGTTGCAGCCAGCTGACCACCGGGCCGAAGATGAAGGTCAGCAGCACGGCGAGGACTACCGGTACGAGCACGGTCCGAGCGACGTACAGCCCGCCGATGACGAGCATCAGCGTTCCGACCACGAGAAACGCGCGCTGCCACTGATTCGTCGCCGTGTAACCGCTCACTGTCAACCTCCGATCAAGCCGTGTACTCGTCGCCGAAACGGCGCGGATCGCTGGCCTGCCCATCGGGATTGGCGGGTTTAGGATCGACGTCTTCAGTCTTCGGCTTTTCGGGATCTTCCGGCGCCGGCAGCGGCCGCTCGGGCCGAACGATCAGGCGGTCGCGCTCGGATAGTGGTTGCTTGGTCGATCGTTTCGACATGAGAACCTCCTTTACGAGTGCTCGGCGGTCGCCAGCTGGGCGGCTTCGACGTTTGCACGGCCTTCGGCGAGAATCGTGAGCTTCTCGTTGGTTTCGCCTTCTTCCTTCAGCGTTTCCTCCAGCAACTTTGCGGCCTCGTTCTCGCTCAACAGCTTCGCCCAGGCACGCACGCAGCCATAGCTGGCAATCTCGTAATGCTCGACCTTCTGGGCGCCGGCGATCAGACCCGCGTCCAGGACAGCTGCCTCCGCGTCCTGCTTCATGAGTTCCTTGCCTTCTTCGATGAGCCCCTCGACAGCCTTGCATTTCTTGCCGCGCGGACTCATGCCCAGCTTCTTGAAAATCTTCTCAAGCCGCTCGACCTGCTGCTCGGTCTGCTGCAAATGCTTCTCGAAGGCTTTGCGCAGCTTCGGCGCAGCGGCGGCTTTCGCCATCTTGGGCAGCGCCTTGACGATCTGATTTTCGGCGCTGTACAGGTCGCGAAGCTCCGCGACAAAAAGGTCGTGCAATGACTCCAACTTCATGCTCAGACTCCTTGGTGTAGATTGGGGCGGGGAAAGCCATGGCTACATCAAACAGCCGCAACCGCCTCGTCAGCTAGCGGCAGTCGCGGCTCGACAGCGTCGATTTCCGGCGGACCAGCCGTCATCCGTCGCGCCAGTGCCGGCGGCAACACGCAGGTCGCAGGTTCACACGCGTCGCTGCATAACTCGCGGACCTCTGCTTGGTAGCACGCCTAACGTCGCCTGGTCCATTCCTGCATCTCCGGAACGGTGTTGTGGTTGGGCGATCGAGGTCGAAGGCCTTGGGCCGCGACGGGTCACCGGATCTCATCGATGAGTCGATCGAGCAAGGCGACGTGGGCCCGGGTCTTCGGCAGCAGCGTACGAATCAAGTCACGGCATTCGGCATCGAGATACTGATCTTCCAGGGCGCTTTGATAGTCTTCAATACCCTGTTCCTCTCCCTCCTTGAGGGCCTTGAGAGCGGCGCTCGCGCCGAATAGCTTGGCTGTCCCCGCGATGGCCTTGGCCCACATCCCCCAGACGCCGGAACTCTCGGCTGGACTGCCGCCACGCTCGGCAATATGAGCGCCCAGAGCTTCAGCGGCATCGCGGTGGTCGGCCTCGATGGCACGCAGTTCAATGCCCATCGGCTCGTTGCCAAACTTGTCGAGTGCCTGTTGAAAGGTCTCCACGGCGGCCAACTCGCCCCGCCGCAGACTGTTTAACGTATCCGTCCTCTCGGCGACCGTGCGCATGTCACTTCTCCTTAGGTCTTCACGGACCAGTGTTGAAAAAGGTAAGCGGCAGCCGGCGAATCGCTCCACCTTTGGATCGGTTTTTTCAATTCGTCCGACCGCCGCTCGTGGCATTTAAGCAAACCCAGTGCCAACTCGGCACGAGGGTTGCTTTTTCGGTGATGCCGCTGAAATGAATCTTGAAATGATTCGAGGTCGTCATGCTGGAATGGCCGCGCTGGGAGCAAATGTTTGTGCCGTCGATGTCGCTTTTGGAAATCTTCCTGCGCGGCTCGCTGATCTACCTCGGACTCGTCGTCGTGTTCCGCGTCGTGCTCAACCGCCAGGCCGGCAACGTTGGCCTTTCCGACGTGCTGCTCGTCGTGCTGATTGGCGATGCCGCGCAGAACGGCATGGGCAGCGAGTATCGCTCCGTGACGGAAGGACTGCTTCTCATCAGCACGCTCGTCTTCTGGGACTATGCCCTGGACTGGCTGAACTATCACGTGCCGTGCCTCCGCGCCTGGTTCGTGACCCGGCCATTGCTGCTCATTCGCGAAGGCAAGGTCCAGGAACGCAACCTGCGCCAGGAATTGATCACCAAGGAAGAATTGTTGACGCAACTACGCCTGCAAGGCATCCAGAGCCCCGACCAGGTCCGTGAAGCAAAGATTGAGTCCAGCGGAGAAGTCAGCGTCATCCCCGCAAAAAAGAAACGGTCCGGAGGAGGGAAAAAGCGTCGCCGGCCAGCGTGAGGAGAAAAGACTTTCCCAGACGCGCGCGAGCGATTGCGCAGAAACAGGCGATGGCGCGGCATTGCTTTTGCCATTCTATCTCGCGTCGCCATCACTTCTAGGAGGCTGGTCCGATGCGATTCCGACAGGCATACCTGGATAGCTTGGATGTGTCGCTGGCTCGATTGCAGCAGGAGCTTGACGACATCGCTGCGGTCACCGCATCCTTCCTGCACTTGAGCGGCGACGAGTTCGACGAGCCAGCGCCGCGCAAAGTCTTGCGCGGCCCGCGACACCATTACTTCCCGTCATCGCATTGGCACATCGATGATCCAGCCAAGGCGAACTCTCTCGTTTCGCCTTTCGCTATCGGCCCGCAGTTGTCAAACTGAGATTGTTCAGATCACTTGGATCTCATTCGCCAGGACAGGCAGAGGGCTGACCTCCGCGGCTGGATGCTGTGCGAGTTGTTTGGCGTAGTAGCTCCGCGAATGGCCCCTGATAATGAGTCCCGCAGCGCTGACAAGCACTTTGAGATTGCGAACACGGCCCATGAGTTGGCGGTTGATATGCGTTGCCACCTGGCGGGCGACCTCATCGCACGTTGCCGACGAACCTTGCTGGGGGCTCGTGTTGTGGCTAGTTTCGCTACGGGAAGGATCAAAGATTTGGCGTCAATGCCGGGTGCGGATGTGTTCGGCAACTCGTTTTGGATCCGGTACGGCCATCAGCATGACTTGTTTTCTTTCACCATCATTGCTGAGCAGCACGATGTCGCCGACGTTCAAGAAACGCGACAGCAAACCCTGACTGACCTGGACGTCGGTGACGTGCTCAAGTGGATAGACTTCCGATTCCTTGGAGAAGACGCCTGCTTCCACCATGCAGCGCTTCGTGGTTATGGTCACAGTCGTGTGCCGCATTCTCAGCCACCAGGGAATGAGCCGATACAGTGCATAGCCCAGCGACACGGCGAACAGTAGGGTCCAGAACGTCCGACCAGCCACCCCGAACCACACGACTCCCACCAGCCCGATCAGGCCCAGCAACCCATAACCAAGGCAGCGAAAGGGGTAGCGGCGCAGCATGTCCAGATGAACGACCTCGACCGGATCCTCCCGCTCCGCGGCCGGCTGCGCCAGTGGGACCGAGGGCGGCGCTTCGGTGGGGACAGCGTCCTCCTCCGCCTCGATGCCGTTGCCGGACGGAACGATGATGCGGTTGACAGGAGCGGCCGTCGGCACCTCGGCCCGGAAGGGCTTGCCGCATAGTGGCGATGGACAGCTCAAGAGCTGATCCGTCGCCTGTGGCTCGAGTTCCAGCGCGGATTCACAATGCGGGCAACGGTAGGTCAAGCGCGCAATACTCATTTGAAGTCTCCAGCTTGGGGTGCGCTTTCACGCCGGGCCGCCGGCGGCCGTCACCACGGATCGGCTCTCATCCGGCTTCATGGATACCAGTCTTTGGATTACTTGCAGCTTCGACCCGATCGACAACACGTTGGGCACAGTGAATTCTTCCTTGCGGGCGCCGGTGCTGGCGATTTGCAGGTCGCCGGAGCCAAATCCAAGAATCCAGTGACGGAAGAGATCGTCGCGGAGCTTGGCGACCGACATTCCGTGCGTGTCGTAGGTCTGGGCCCCGCCCCCGAACACGCGCTCGTGGATGAGCTGCCCTGGCCGGAAACGCCAGTAGTTCATGCGGTCGAAAAGGAAAAAGGCCGAGGCCCACAGAATGAACACGGACGTTGAAAAGAAGATGTCGAATCCCATGTTCATGTAGATGGCCAGCGTGGAGACGGCACTGAAGATATTGTCCCACCAGTCCAGGTACGCAAACAGGAACGTCAACGCCAGCACCGTGATGATAACTGTCAGTGAGGCGATGCCGCGCACGGTCACGTTGGTCATCAGCAGCACCAGCAAGAACACCACGGTGTAGATCACGCCCAGGTTCTTGCTGGGGTGCATCAGGACCACAGCTTCATTGAAAGCGGTCTGCTCCCCTTGTAAATAGGTCACCAGAGCAAGCACGTAACCGATGGCCCAGACGGGCCACCAGTAGAACAGCGACGACCGGCTGTAGACGACGACTTCTTGCGGCGGCGCCGCTCGCGGCGGGGCGGCGACCACACTGTCTAGCTGCGCTACGCTCATGACAAGCTCCCGTGGGACAACTACATCCGCATCGCACTACAGCCGCATCGCGCTACATCTGCGTGGCACGAATCTCGGTGGCCAGCAGGTCCTTGCCCGCCGCCTCGAAAACGACGCGCACGCTATCGCCGGCTGACAGTTCCGCAAGTCGGGCGGCCCGGTTGTTGATGAAGATCCTGGCGACCCGAGACACTTTGAATGTTGTGCGCTGCCCATGCTGCGTGGTGACGGTTAATTCACTCTTGGTCACATCCACCGCTGCGATACTGCCGGTCGCCTCGTTGGGGACGCGTTGCGCCGCGTCGGCCGCCAGCAAGGTCGCAAACAACCCGAATGCGCAAAAGAATGCCCAGCGCATGTGCAACTCCTTTCCTGGCAGTGCCTACCCGCAGTGCTGCAACTCGCGATTGGCGTCCACCGACTCCCCGGACGCATCCAGCAGGATCCGGAAGAAGGTCAGGCCAACGCGCACCGTGTCGTCGTCGCCAAGCTCGACAGCCTGGGCCGCGGGGCAGGCAAACTCCGCCGGCAACCGTCTCGACCGCTGCCCGATGTTGCGATTATTGACGAAAGTGCCGTTGCGGCTGCCCAGATCGCGGACGCGCACATGCGGCGGATCGATCTCGAACATGCAATGGTGCCGGGACACGTCGCTGTACGCAAATGCGTTCGGCAGCTGGATATCGCAATCATGCCCCCTGCCGACCAGCACGCGTGCCGGACAGCTGAACTCAAAGCGCTGCTCTTCCGTGGTGCCTTCGGCCATCGTGATGATAACCCTCATCTGTTCCTCCAGTGGTACAGCACAAGGTGGAGTCAATGAAGGTGGAGCAATCAGCGTGCCGAGAGAATTGAATATGCTATCTTGTTCACGTTTCGCGCGGCAGCGACAGCCGTGCCCGACGCGTCAGCGACGCTTCGAGGCGCCTCAACGGTCGGGCACTGCGCATCATGCCGGCGTGGAAAACGGACGGGTTAGATTTCCTTGTACGCCGCCTTGTCGAGGTTGTACTCGGCGATCTTGGCGGTGATGCTGCGCCGCGACAGGCCGCAGATCTTGGCGCAACGACCGACGTTGCCGCGGGCCTTGCGCAGGGCGCGGCGGATGTAGCTGCGCTCAACCGTGCCCACGACTTCGCGAATGATCTCAGGCAAAGGCCGTTTGAGGTCAACATGGAACAGCTTTTGCCCGAGCTTGTTGACGGGATAGTCGCCCTGCTCGGCCACGATCAGCACGCCGTCGACCGCCAGCTTGTTGCCTCCCAGTGTCAGGGCGTCGCCGATGGACTTGTAGATCGGCACTTCCCAGTGCGCCGCCAGTCCCCGGCCGATGTCGGAGCGATGGGTCTGGTCGATGTACAGTGAGGCCACGCGACACGGAGGCGGAAAGCTCTTGCCGACGATGCTGTAGCCCTCGATGAAGCGGGTGACAATGTTGTCGGCATGACTGTAGCGGTGGTAGACCGTGACGATGGCGGCGACGCGGCGTGTCGAAGCCGGCGTCGGCGGTTGCCTGCCCTGACACGGCGCCGCCACCGCCAGGCCAACACCAGCCGACGCGGCGCCGAGAAACTGCCGGCGAGTGCCCTTCTCGAAGTCAAGCTGCATCATCCGTCCCTCGCGTGTCGAGTATTTTTCGTGGCCTACCCGCGATCCTCACACCCCTCGCCGACAGCGTATCAGTGCCATTGGTGTACTCCGTGGTTGTCTTTGTTTTACACGCTATAGAATAGGCGGGCTACTTGCGCCGGGCCTTGCGCGGTGGGTTGCAGCCATCGACTCTATAAATGGGCAGAAGCCCGGTTCCTTGCGGAACCGAGCTCCTGCGGAGGGAGGAGGAATCGTGGGCGAAGCGTCTTGCCTGCGGGCATCCTCTCCTACTGACGACCCTGGCGAAGCAGCACGAATGTTGTCCCGCCCTGTGGGGACTGCACTTGCAGGAGGACGCCGTTGGCGAGCGACGCCTTCTCCAGTGCCTGGCGGGCGGCGCTGGCGTCGGCGACGGCCTTGCCGTCCACCTTGGTGATGATCATGCCACGGCTGAGTCCGCCATTGCCGGCCACGCTGCCCGGATGAACGCGTGTCACCACCACGCCGCGGGTCCCCTTGCGATAACCGCGGTCATCTGCCATCGCTTCCGTCAAGTCGGCCACGTCGATGCCGAACTTGTCGAGAGTGATGGCGTCGCCATCGTTGCTCGGCCGGCGCGGCGCCGGAACCTGGGCCGTGCCGAAGTCGTCCGGTTGTGCTTCGATGGTGACCGACAGATTGTGCGTCTTGCCGTCGCGCAGCACGACCACGGGGGCCGCCTGGTTGACGGGCAACTCGGCGACGACGTTTTGCAGGCTGCGGCCGTCCTTCACCTTCTTGCCGGCGATCTCGGTGACGATGTCGCCCGGCTTCAGTCCGGCCTTGCCCGCCGGCGTGTTCTCGAAGACCTCGGCAACGACGATGCCTTTCTTGTCCTTGAGCCCGAGTCGTTCGGCGACGTCGGGAGCCAGTTCGCGTATCTGCACGCCGAGGTAGCCGCGACGCACCGTGCCGTCCTTGATGAGCGCGCGTGACACATTCTTGGCGAGATTGCTGGCGACGGCGAGGCCGACTCCCTGGAAGCCGCCGCTGCGGCTCTTGATGGCGGCGTTGATGCCGATGACCTTGCCGTCCAGGCTGACGAGCGGTCCGCCGCTGTTGCCCGGGTTGATGGCGGCATCGGTCTGGATGAAGTCCTCGTACATGTTCATCTGCAAGCCGTTGCGGCCCTTGGCGCTGACGATGCCGTGCGTGACGGAGCCGGCCAGGCCGAAGGGAGCGCCCACGGCCAACACGCGGTCGCCGATCTCCATGGCGTCGCTATCTCCCAGTTCCAGGTACGGCATGTCCTTCACGTCCTTGAGGCGGACGATGGCCAGATCGGTGCGGCGATCGCCGCGGATGTCGCGCGACGTGAACTTGCGGCCGTCGTGCGTCGTCACGGTCACCTGCTCGGCGTCGGCCACGACATGATAGTTGGTCAGGATCACGCCATCGGCCGAGATCAGGAAGCCGGAGCCGAAGCCGTGGCGGGGCGTCTCGTCCATATCAAACGGCGCACGCTTGAATTCCTCGAAGAACCGGCGAAATTCCTCGGGAATGCGCGGGTCGTCGCCGAACGGATTCTTGATGGGCGGACGGACATTGGCCTTGGTGCGCGTGATTTTCCCCTGCGTGTCGATGCTGACGACGGCGGGCATGACGCGCTTGACGATATCGCGGTAAGAGGTCATTTCTTTGGGCAAGGCAGGTGGTGCCGCCGCTTGCTGGCCGTGCAGCAACGGCCCAACCAGATAACTGCCGGCCAGGGCGCCCACCACCAGGGCTGCGATTGTCACGGACCATCGTTTCATGTCTGTTCCTCCTTCGCTCGGCGATGGGCGCGGCGCCTCGCTCCGCTGCCTCATCGCAAGTTGGTTCAGCTGTTTGGAACGGCCGCCAAGCGTCCGCGAGGAAACGACCACCGGAGGCGTGCGCCTCGACTTGGGGTTGGATCCTGGTCTCCTCGCTGCCCCTCAGGGCGGCCTTGAATATTCTACGCAACAAATGCCAGAGGGTTCGCGCCGGAAGCTGCTTCAGCCGTGCCGGCACCGACACTTTCCCCTCTAGGTGCGGCCCTGCAGCGCGCGTGCCAAAAGCCCTTCTGGCGGTTTGATGCAAACGCGGCTAAGATGGAAGCGCACGCGACTTGGTGATTTTCCCACGGAGGATTCATGTTCAATCCCGAGGAAGCAGTGGCCCAGCGCTACGGGGCGGCAGCAGGCGAGCGCGAGGAATCGCTATGTTGCCCAGTTTCTTACGATCCTCGTTTGCTGCAGGCGATTCCTGCCGAGATCCTGGAACGCGACTACGGCTGCGGCGATCCCACTCCTTTCGTGCGTGAGGCGGATACGGTGCTGGATCTGGGCGCCGGCGGCGGCAAGCTTTGCTTCATCGCCGCCCAGATGGTCGGTCCGCGCGGCAAGGTCATCGGCGTGGATTGTAATCTCGAGATGCTGGCCCTGGCGCGCAAGCATCGTGGCGAAGTTGCCCGCCGACTCGGTTACGACAACGTCGAGTTCCGGTGCGGGCTCATCCAGGATCTGCAACTGGACCTTGACCTGCTCGCCGAGCATCTGGCCGTCGAGCCGGTGCGCGACTTGCGCAGCTGGCTTGAACTGCGCGCCGCGGAAGAGCGGCTGCGGCGGCAGCGGCCCATGATCGCCGACAGCAGCGTCGACTGTCTGCTGTCCAACTGCGTGCTCAACCTGGTCCGGCCGCAAGACCGCGACACGATGTTTCGCGAGATCGCGCGTGTCCTCAAGCCCACGGGACGCGCCGCCATCAGCGACATCGTCGCCGATCGCGACGTGCCGGAGCATCTGCGCCGCGACCCGGAACTCTGGTCCGGCTGCGTCTCCGGCGCCTATCGCGAGGATCGCTTCCTGCAGGCATTCGCCGCAGCGGGTATGCAGGATGTCCGCATCGTGCACAGACAGGAACGCCCCTGGCGCATCGTGGATGGCATCGAGTTCCGCTCGCTCACCGTGCTGGCACACAAGTCCCGCACGGCTGCGCTGGATGTGGCTGACTTGGCGTCTTGTTGCGGACCCAGCGGATGCTGCGAATAGGGATGACGTGGGCTCGCCGCGTCGGCACAAGCGAAGGAAGGCAAACATGGCGGACGCATTCATCCTGTCAGCGGTACGGACGCCGATCGGCAAGTATCTTGGCGGGCTGGCCGACGTGCCGGCCGTCGAGCTGGGGGCCATGGCAGCGACTGCGGCCTTGCAGCGCACCGGCATGCCCGCCACGCGCGTGGACGAGGTCATCATCGGCAACGTCCTCCAGGCAGGCCTGGGACAGAATCCGGCCCGGCAGGTCGCGCTCAAGGCCGGCTTGCCCGACTCCATCGCCGCCTTCACGGTCAACAAGGTATGCGGCTCGGGCCTGAAATCGACGATGCTCGCCGCCCAGGCCATCCGTGCCGGCGACGCCGAAGTGGTCCTCGCCGGCGGCATCGAGAGCATGAGCCGCGCCCCATACCTCCTCTTCAATGCCCGCGCCGGCTGGAAATATGGCGACCAGAAGGTCGCCGACGCCATGATTCATGACGGCCTGTGGTGCGCCTTCGAGAACTGGCACATGGGCGAGGCAGCCGAGCACATCGCCGGCCGCTGCGGCGTGTCACGCACCGAGCAGGACCGCTTCGCGGTGCAAAGCCAGCGCCGCGCCGCCGACGCCTGGGACAGGGGCGCCTTCACCAGCGAAGTCATCCCGGTGACGGTCGGCAGCGGCGCCAGGGCCAAGACCATCAGCCGCGACGAGGGCATCCGCGCCGACACCAGTGCCGAGGCCCTGGCAAGGCTCAGGACTTCATTCCGCGATGACGGCACGGTAACGGCCGGCAACTCGTCGATGCTCAGCGACGGCGGCGCTGCCGTGGTTGTCGCTTCCGCTCGAGCCGTCGCGGAGTTCGGCGTCCAGCCCATGGCCCGGATCGTCGCCTACGCCACGAGCGGCGTGCATCCCAAGGAAATCTTCATCGCTCCCGTCCTGGCCGTGCGCCAGGTGCTGGACAAGGCCCGGCTCGCGCTGCGCGACATCGATCTCTTCGAGCTGAACGAGGCCTTTGCCGCCCAGATGCTGGCCTGCGCGAAGGAGCTGAAGCTCGACGAGAGTCGCGTCAACGTCAACGGCGGCGCCATTGCGCTGGGCCACCCCATCGGCGCCTCCGGCGCCCGCGTCCTGGTCACGCTGGTGCATGCCTTGCAACAACGCGGCCTGAAGCGCGGCCTGGCGTCCCTCTGCCTGGGCGGCGGCAACGCCGTCGCCATGATCGTCGAACGCTCACCGTAGGACGGCTCTCCTGAGCCGTCGGCGCCGTGCTGAACATTGACGGACGGCAGGAGAGCCGTCCTACACGCCCGCCAGCCGTTTCGGGATAGCCTGAAGTTCCCCATGTCTGCATGTTTCTGGCCAAGCGGCAAAGTTGCCTGCCAAGTCTTGCGTGTCACTCGGTCACGGTTTTCTTGACAACGCCTTCTCACCTGACTTTGACGGCAGTTGGTAACTTCTCAATATGTCTGGGTGAAGGGGGGCCTCAATGTCTGTGCGCGTGTGCAAAACCCGCAGGCGCAATGCAATCCATCGCCACGTTTACCCAGAATTATTGAGAAGTTACGGCAGTTGGCCGTAACCACTTCATATTCATAGGTTTGGCCGGAGGCTTGCCGGGAATTCATTTATTCGGCGTGTTCGCCACATGAACCTCGAAAGGCCTTCGAGGAGGTAATCGCCATGGCAGCTGTGGGATTTTCCGAACTGCTTCTGATGCTGGCTCTGGTCGGCTTCGACGACGGTCGCAACGACATCGTTTCGCTCATCCCGCCCAGGGAGTACTTCACGGCCCGCAAGCTCGAGCCGACCATCGACAAGCTGCTCGCTCTGGCCGGTGAGCCGCCGACATCCGGCGCCAGGCAGATAGCTCAGCTACTCGCGCTGCGGCAGCTGGCCGACGACGCCGCAGCGGTGAAGAAGTCGCCCAGGGCCGGCGACATTCGCGCGGTGTTGCAGCAGATCGCGGCCGGCAAGAAGGCCAACGACCCGACCGGCTTCGCGGCCGACTATGCGAAGCGCGCGCTGGCGGCCATCGACGGCGGCAAGCACGAACCGCGGGCCGTGGCCGGGTGGAAGGAAGGCCTGGCCTGGATTCCAGATAATGTCACGCTCCTGGGCGGCGTGGATTCACGCGGCGCTCCGGTGGGACGGAAAGCACCGGACCTCGCGCCATTGTTCGCCGTGATTCCCAAGGAAGCCAAGACGCACATGTTCGACATGATCGACAAGCTGGGAAACATTCGCGTCGATCGGCTGGTCTTCGGCTTCCGCGAGTTGCCGAATCAGGAGTTTGAATATTTCGTGCGGGCCACCGGCAAGCTCAACCCGAAGTGGATGGCCGACTTGGTTCGCGCCGCCCAGGTGAAGATCGAGGAACGCGCGGCAACTACGGGCCCCATTTATCGCATCATCCGGCCGCTGGCGCCCAACGGCAAGGCGCCCGCCATGGCGCTGGTCGGCGACAGCGAGTTTCTGCTGGCGGGCGCCGATTCCGCAGCTCCGAGGCAACCCGGCGCCGTCATGGCGGAAGCCGTATTGGTTCACGGCGCGGGCAATAGAGATATTGCCCTTTGTTGATTGTGGTGGGCTTGGACTGCCTCGACAAGCCAGTCGAAGACGTTGCAGGATTGGCGGCGGCAGGTTTCGATGACAGTCAGCAGTCGCTCGACGAACTGACTGCCGGACGCTGATTGCGTGCCGAACGAGAGCTTCCGCCAGATGACCGCGTGCCGCAGCGCTTGCTCGGCGGCATTGTTGG
>VGYC01000120.1 GCA_016873095.1 Planctomycetota bacterium
TCTGGAGGGAACCAACAATAAGATCCAGACCATGAAACGCCAAGCCTATGGCTTCCGAGATCACGAGTTCTTCAAACTCAAGATCCTCGCCATTCATCAGACGAAATACGCTCTAGTCGGATGATCCTGTTTTCATCTTCGACCCGATTGAGCCGGCGGAGGACTACGCGGCCCTCGGCCCGTCGCCTGGCTTCGGCGGCGCGAACGCCAGCGCTGATCCAGTGCGACAAGGTGCGAATCTCTGCCGCCGTGGGTTGTGGCTTCGCTTTTGGCGGCATCTCCCCGGCCGCGACGCGTTTCAATACCTCCTGCCACTTCACCAGGGTGGCTGGATCATTGAAGTCGGTCGAGATACGGTCCAGCCGCAAGTCGCGCTTGGGCTTTTCCGCGCCGTGACACGCCACGCAATGCCGGACGATTATCGGACGAATCCGGGTGTCGAAGTCAGTCGGGGCCGCCGGCAAGCGCTGGGGAAGAAGAAGTGCGCCGCATAGCAGCAATGGTACTCGCGCCATGATCCACTCGTGTCAGGGAGGGCGGCTAGCTTGAAGAGGGCTCTCACGAGCCGTCGTGCCGTCCGCTGTCAATTTTTCTTGGCGTCTGGAGCGGGGGTCAGCTTGGCGGGCGCCGGCTTGGCGGCGGGAGGCGTGTTCGGTCCCTTGTCCTTGACGGTCTCCATCGACGAACTGGTGCCCACGCGCGGAGCGCCGAGACTGACATGCGAGTTGCGCGGGGCCAGGTTGGCGGAGGCGCTGGAATTGCTGACCGGGCCGGAGCGCCAGGCCGGCGGCGGCATCTCTTCCTCGCGTGGCGGGCCAATGGGCGCTTGTGTCCACGGCGACAAGGCTTCATCCACCTCGGCGGGAGTCTGGTAACGTTTCCCTGGATCCTTGTCCAGCATGCGCACCAGCACCTGCTCGAGACCCTCCGGAACGTCGGGACGGAGAGTGCGAATCGACTTCGGCCGGCGAACCTGGTGCCAGATCAATTTCTGCGCTACCGTACCCTTGTGAAACGGACTCTTGCCGGCGAGCATGTAGTAGAAGCTGACGCCCAGACTGTAAATATCGGCGCGGATATCGACACGACTATCGTTGACCTGCTCCGGTGCAAGATAGTCGGCCGTTCCCAGGACATTTCCTTGTTCCTGATCCTCGCTCAGGTTGGCTTCCGGCTCGTTGAAGAAACGGGCCAGGCCCATATCGAGAACCTTGACGACGCCAGCGCGATCCAGCAGCAGGTTGCCCGGCTTGATGTCGCGATGGACCAGGCCCGCCTCGTGCGCGTGTTGCAATCCCTGGGCTGCCTGGCGAATGTAGTTCGCCGCACGCTCCACCGATAGCGGTCCGTGCCGGCGGATGAGATCATAAAGGTTGGTCCCGTCGATGTGCTCGAGCACCAGAAAGTGGACGTTGCCTTCGTGATCGACATCGTGCGCCCGGACGATGTTCGGATGGTCGAGACATCCGACCGCGCGGGCCTCGAGGTAGAAACGCTCGAGCGAATCCGGATCCTCTGCCTGCTTGAGCGGCAGGACCTTCAGCGCGACGCGCCGGCGCATGAACATGTGCTCGCACAGGTAGACACTCCCCATGCCGCCGGCGCCAAGTCTTGAAAGCAGGCGATACTTGCCGTTGATGATGAAGCCGCGCCATTTGCCGGCCAGCAGGCTGCTGGCCTGAAAGGGGGTCAGCAGGCCGTCATCAACCAGGGCGTCGGCGAACTGCTTGGGAGGCTCTGCGAGCGCAGTAGAACCGTGCCGCTGGCGGAACTCGCTGACGGCGCGCGGATCGAGCAGACGGCTGCGAAAACCCAGCTCGAGCAGCTCCTGCGCGGATGCGGGTGCTGGCATGGGCCATCCTTTTCCAGACAGGGGAACCTCCCTCTACCATATATTAATCAAGCGGACTTGTCACCAAAAATCCCGGAGGATTTTTCGTGTCGCTGTTTTCCTCGGCGGGGCCAGAGCCAGAGATCGCGCACCTGGATCCAGATGCCCCGCCTTCGATACCGCCTTCAGCCCGGGCCGCCGAGGGCGGTCGCACGCCGGAGGAAGCGGACCGCGAATGGCTGATCGTCAAGGTCACGTCGCTGGGTCATTTCCTGTGCCACCTTGGGGAGTTGATTTTCCCGGGCGTCATGGTGGCGATTCACGACGAAATGCAGATCAGCAGGGCCGAAACCGCCGACCTGGCGGTGCTGGGATACATGCTGTTCGGGGCGGGCGCCTTGCCGGTAGGCCTCTGGGCAGACCGCTGGGACAACCGGCCGATTCTGGTGATCTATTTCATCGCCATGGCAGTGGCCGGTGTCGCCGTCGCCACGGCGACCACGCCGCTGCTGCTGTTCGTCGCCTTGACGTTTCTGGGCTTGGCCACCAGTATGTATCATCCGGTTGGGCTGGCCATGATCTCGCTGGGAGTTCCCGCTCCCCGGCGCGGCCGGGCTCTGGGCATCAACGGCGTATCGGGCAGTTTCGGCATTGCTCTGGGGCCGGCGCTGGGCCTGGCCGCCAGCTGGCTCGGATTCTGGCAGGCGGCGTATCTTTGCCTGGCTGGACTGTCTGCAATCGCCGGCATCATCGCCTGCGTCGATTTGCGCAGCTTGCCGAAGCAATGGTCCGCGGAGCCAGCACCCGCCGGCAACGAACCGGTCCGCTTTCCGCCTCCGCGAACGCTGGCACCACTGGTAATTCTGTTGCTGGTGATGTTGTTTGCCGGATTCAACTATCGCTGCCTGATGACGGCATTGCCGGCCTATCTGAGCGCCGGCGACCACCTGATCCTTGGCGGCGTGTACATCTTTCTGATCACTCTGGTTGGAGGAAGCATCGGCCAGTTGCTGGGTGGTTTCCTTGCCGATCGCTGGGGCGCTCGCCGAATTTACCTGTTTCTGGTGGCCGCGCTGGCGCCGCTGTCATTGCTGTTGGGGGCCGGAAGCGAGGTGAACGTCGCGGCGGCCATCGCGGCCTTGCTGGCCATCGCCATGTTTGCCCAGCAGCCGGTGGAGAATTCACTGCTCGCCGAATGCACGAGCCGTGGCCGCCGCAGCGTTTCCTATGGCGTCAAGTTCGTACTCACCTTTGGCGTTGGCGCACTCGGGGCCGCAGTGGTCGGCCGTATCTGGCAAGACTTCAATTCCTTTAACCTGGTCTTCTACTTGATGGCGGCAGTCTCTTGCCTGATGATCGCCTTGCTGGCACTTTACCTGTCGCGCACGAGAACCGCGAGCGAAAACACTTGACATGGGAAGGCTCGCCATCTTCCTTGGCCGGGGGATGCACCTGACGCTTCATCCTTCGCCGCGCAACTCTAGCAGATCCTGCAGCCTGTGCAGGATGCGGAGCAGATCGTCTTGCTCGTCATCGGAAAGCTTGCGCAGCCGATCAACGATACCGCCGATGCGGGCGCCCTGGTAATCGAGCAGGGCCTTCTCGCCGGCATGAGTGAGGACGACGGCAATCTTGCGCTTGTCGCGAGAGTTGATGCGGCACTGGATGAGCGGGCGATCGCGTGCCTCCAGGGAGCGAATGACGCGCGACATCTGCGCCGGCAAGACTCCGAGGATGCGCTGGATCTCGCCGACGATCATGGTTCCCTGGGCATGCAGAGTCGACAGCGTGAGGAATTCAACTTCCTTGAGTCCGCCTCCACGGCGCCGGCCACGCAGCGTGGACAGGCAGATCTGCGTCACGACCTCGAACAGGTCCTGGGCCAGATCATCGACGCGCTGACTGGTTCCGGTGGCCATTGACTCGGCTTTCCGGGGGTTGCCCGGCCCCACATCGCGCCCGGCCGCCGATGGGCTGGCCGCCAGACGTATGAGAAATGATAAATATGACTATATATTAACTATTGACACCATGTTGTCAATCGGAAATTGGCCGATGACGGGCCTGGAGTGACGCCGCCATGACACGGTGACACCCTGATGTCACCTCCGGGACCGATCCTGGCTCGCATGCCGGCTTCGCAGCGCTGCAACGACGGTAGGGGATGCCGGCAGCAGCCCCGCGACGCAATTGGCAGAATCGTTCGCTCCCGATAAGATGCTTCATGGCATTACTCTCGGAGGTGGGCGCATGCCTCTTCATGACTGGAGCCGCCTGGACGCCGGCATCTTTCACGACTTCCATAACGGCTGGCTCATCGAGTTGCGCAACGCTCTCAACAACGGCTTGCTGCCCGCCGACTACTACGCCCTGACCGAGCAGCACGCCGGCCGTTTCATCGCCGATGTGCTGACCTTGCACGCCCCGCACAACGGTACGGCGCCATTGCCCGAGGTCGGCTCCGGCGGAACGGCATTGGCCGAGGCTCCGCCGAAGGTGCGTCGCAAGTTGACGGTGTCGAGCAGTCGCGAGCGCCGGCGGACGCTGGCCATCCGGCATGTCAGCGGACACCGTCTCGTCGCCGTCATCGAAGTTGTTTCGCCGGCGAACAAGGATCGCTCCCGGCATGCCCAGGGATTGGCTGACAAGATCGAAAGCGCGCTGCGGGTGGGCATCCACGTGTTGCTCGCCGACCGCTTCAGGCCGGGGCAACACGATCCGCAGGGGATTCATGGCATCGTCTGGGAGCGCTTCGATGATGAGCCCTTCGAGCTTCCAACCGGCGAGTCGCTCACCCTGGCCGCCTATGACGCCGATCGTGAACCGGTCGCTTACCTCGAACATCCCAGTTTTGGCTGCCCGCTGCCGGACATGCCCCTGTTCTTGCACCCGGAGCGTTACATCTCGGCGCCGCTGGAAGCGACGTATCAGACGGCGTTTCGTGGCGTGCCAAAAAACTACCAAAGAGTTCTTGAAGCCGTTCCCGAGTGATACATGGCGATGATCCATCATCTCTACATCGGTCACTTCATTATCGGGCACTTCCACAAGGAGAACGAACTTGCTACTTCGCGCCCCATCGACAAGGAGATAACACTGCGACTACTCAGGAAGCAGCTGGGTGAATCCGCTGACCCGGACAAGCTGCCATCCGCATGGACGATGTCGATCGAGCCGAACTTGATCGTGTGCGACTACTTTGGCGCCGCACCGGAGGCACTTGACTTTGCGGCCGATTACGCCGAGTGTACGGAAGCAATCATGTTCGATGCGGGATGCTACAGCCGGCAGACTCCTGAGCAGGTTCGACAGCAAGCGGTGCTGCAGCGCCGTCTGTTTACCGACTTTGATGGCAGATCGTTGCACTGACTACGACTTCGTCGCGCGCGTCACGAAATCGTCCGCCAGCCGTTTCGCCAGCGCATCCACGTCGCCGCGGATCTTCTGCCATTCGGCGGGAGTCGCCTTTGGCGAACGTGGTGGGGAGCACACTTCCACGTAAGTCTTGGCCTTCGGTTCGGTGCCGCTGGGGCGCAGGGCGATGCGGGCCTGGTCGCCGAGCCGAAATAGCAGGAAGTTGCGCGCCGCCTTGTCGGTAGAGCCCTTGAACGGCCCCATCCAGCCGTTCTCGTCTTGCAGATCGTCGAAGGCCGTCACCGCGAGTCCGCCGATGTCCTTGGGCGGCGAGCGGCGTAGCTGGTTCAGCATCCGCGCCATGTTTTGCTTGCCCTCGACGCCCGGCATCACCATGTTGCGGACTTCGCTGGCGAAGTAGCCGAACTGCCGTTCGATGTCGTGCAGATAGTCGGCGACGGTCCGTCCCAGGCGTTTCTGGTCCAGGGCAAGCTCTGCCAGAATCAGGGCGCCGGCGGCCGCGTCCTTGTCTCGGATGTCCGGCGTCACCAGCACGCCGTGGCTTTCCTCGCAGCCGATGCTGAAGTCGGCCGGCGTGCCGCGCACCTCTTCATAGCCGCCGTTCTGCTCCAGCTGCCACAGCACCTCGGCGATATACTTGAACCCGACCAGCAAGTTTTCCACGACCTGCGCTTCAAAGTGCCGGGCGATGCGGCTGACCAGCGATGTTGTCACCAGCGTCCGCACCACGACGGGCGCACGCGGCAGCTGGCCCTGCTCCGCGAGGCGCGACAGCTTGAAGTGCGTGATGAGCGCGGCGATGCTGTTGCCGTTGACGAACTGCCAGTCCTGCCGCTCCTTGTCGCGCGGGATCATGGCCCCGAGCCGGTCCGCGTCCGGGTCGGTCGAGAGCACGATGTCGGCCTTCTCCTTCGCAGCCAGCGCCATGGCCCGGTCCATCGACGCCGGCACTTCCGGGTTCGGCGTCTGCGTCACGTTGGGAAATTGCCCGTCCGGCTTCATCTGCTCGGCGACGGCAACGACGTGAAAGCCTTGCTTGATGAGCACTTCCATGGCGGTCATGGAGCCGACGCCGTGCAGCGGCGTGAACACAACCTTGACCTCGTCGCCGCGCGGCCGGGCGATCAGCGCTTGCCGGCAACATAGGTCGATGTAGGCTCGGTGCGCCTCGTCATCGAGGAAATGCACCTTGCCGCCGCGCACCGCGTCAACCCAGGGTACATGCTTGATCGTCTGCACCTGCTCGACAAGGTCGGCCATGATCTGATCGTCCGGCGCGATGGGCTGCCCGCCGCGCTCGTCGTAGAACTTGCCGCCATTGTCATCCGGCGGATTGTGAGACGCGGAGATGTTGAGGCCCCCCTGGACGCCAAGCTTGCGGATCGTGAAGGATAGCTCCGGCGTGGCCAGGTAGCGCTGGCTCTTCTCCGGCAGGATATGCGCGTGGATGCCGTTGGCGACGTAGACACAGGCCGCATATTCGGCGAAGGCACGCGACGACAGGTGTCGCACCGGATTGGGCAAGCTCGGGTTGTAGCGCTTGCGCTGGTCCTCGAACTGGCGGACGTCATAGGCGAGGACCACTGCCAATCTCTCCTGGCCGGGAAAGCGCTCCTTCAAGTACTCGGCGTGCCCTTGCACGGAAGCGCCCAGCGTCCACAGGTTCATGCGGTTGGGCCCGATGCCGACCGCACCGCGCCGGCCGCCCGTGCCGAACGGCAGAATCTGATAGAACCGGTCGAGCAGCCCGGCCCAGTCCTTGCTCTCGATCAGCCATTCGAGCTGCGGCCGATAACCGGCGAACTCCGGCTCGTTCAACCAGCGCGACAGATACGTCAATGCCTGAACTCGATAGGCAGGCTCGGCATCGACGCTGGCGAATCCTTGCTCGACCTGGGCCAGTTGCGGCATGCAGCGCTCCTTTTGTGGGGCAGTCGGCCAGGGCGATGGGCTCGCTCATTTTATTGGGAATGATCGTGATGCGTTCGCGCAAGCGAGATGTCGAGCGCCGAGCTGTCGACGCAGCGCGTGCAGTTTCTATGATTGAACGGCTTCCGGAATTCCTGGGATCTGATCTTGAAGCCAACATAACGCGCCCGACGGCTGCGACCCACGGGGCTTCCCTATCGTAAGTCTTGGATTGTAGCTCCGCCGAAATCCCGTTAACCTGAGAGATATGAGTGAGCAACCTCTCACCCGCTGGAAGCACCTGGCCCGCAAGCCGGGATCGCATTACCGGCAATTGTTCGTCAAGGGCACGCGTATTGCCGCCTGGGTCTTGTACAGTTATCACGTCGAAGGCGAGGATTGGCCAGGACAAACTGCCGAGGAAATCGCCGAAGCTTTCAAGCTGCCGATCGAGGCCGTTCGCGAAGCCATCGCCTACTGCCAGTCCGATCCGCCCGACTTGCACGAGGACGCGCGGATGGAAGACGCCGTCATGGAAGCCGGCGGCATGAACGACCCGAGCTACAAGCTGAAGCCAACTCCGAAGCCGCTGTCGCTTGAAGATCACCGACGGATCTATCGCCGATGAAGCTCTACCTGGATGATGACAGCGTTCACCATCTGTTAGTGCAGCTGTTGCTCCGGGAAGGGCATGAAGTTCGATTGCCTGCCGATCTGGGACTGACCGGCGAAGAAGACCCCGTTCATCTGAGATTTGCGATACGCGAGGATCGCGCCTTGCTCACGCGAAATTTCGATGACTTCCGGAATCTTCACGAGCTGGTTATGGAATCACGAGGACACCATTCTGGAATTCTCGTCGTGCGTCGCGATAACGACCCGCACCGGGACATGAAAGCCCCGAACATCGTCCGCGCGATTCGTAACCTACTGGCTGCCGCCGTGCCGGTGCTGGATCAGTTCATCATTCTGAATCACTGGCGTTGATCGCTTGCCTTCAACCAGGCGGTTGCTCGCGCCACGGGGATTCGGAGGCGAGAGCGATCCAAGTTCCTCTGAATGCCTCCGTAAAGCCAGATCTCGCCATGGCGGCATCCATTGACATGGTCGCATGGCGCGTGATCATATCAAGGCGAGCCCTGGCACGAGCACAAACAGTCATGTCCTGGCGCATCCACATCTTCGGCGTTCGACACCTGTCACCGATGGGGGCATGGCATCTGCGCCGCTTGCTGGACAAGCTTCGCCCAAAGGTCGTGCTCATCGAAGGGCTGACGGATGCGGATGTGCTGATCCCGGACATCACGCGCCACGATACCAGGCCGCCAATCGCCATTCTCGCCTACACCGATGCCGTTCCGGTGCGAACGCTCGTCTATCCGCTGGCCCGCTACAGTCCGGAATATCAAGCTCTGTTATGGGCACGTGAGCATGACGCCCGCGTCGAATTCATCGACCTGCCTTCCGACATCTTCTTGGGCCTGCAAGACCTGGAGATTGAACGGGAAGCATGCGGGAGCGAGCCGGGCCAGGACGCAGCCGATGCGGCGGGGAGCGCGACGGCGGATTCGCCGCCCGTGGTGCCACCATCAACCTGGAGTCCGGAACGCGGCCAGTCCATCTATGAAAAGATCGCGGCACGCGGCGGCGAACTGGACTACGACACTTACTGGGAGCGGCGCTTCGAGCACAATCTCTCGGAGGACAGCTACCGGCTGGCGGCCCGCGAACTGGGACAGGCGCTGCGCGACGAGGAGGACCCGCCGCTGTGGCGTGCCGAGAACCTGGTCCGCGAAGCCTACATGCGGCGGCGCGTGGCCGAGGTTCTGGCGAGCGGCGTCAAGCCGGACGAGATCGTCGCCGTCGTCGGCGCCTTTCACGAGTCGGTTGTCAGCGGCGACCTGCCGGCCATGACGGACGCGGAACTGGCCTCGTTGCGACGGCGCTCCAGCAAGCTTACCCTGATGCCGTTCTCGTACTTCAAGCTATCCTCGCAGTCGGGCTACGGGGCCGGCAACCAGGCGCCTGCTTATTTCGAGTTGCTCTGGGAAGCGCTTGACGGCGGCGCCCTCGACGAGTTGCCTTTTCATTATCTCACGCACGTCGCTCGTCATTTGCGCGACACCGGCACGCATCGCTCCACGGCGGAAGTTATAGAGTGCGTGCGGCTGGCGCGGACATTATCCGCCATGCACGATGGCCTGGCGCCCACGCTGCGCGACCTGCGCGACGCCGCCGTCACTCTCGTCGGCCACGGCGAGCCCCTTGTCGTACGCGAGGCGCTTGCCAGCGTGGACATCGGCGATGCCATCGGCGAACTGCCCAGGGACGTCAGCCAGACCTCCATCCAGGCTGACTTCGAGCGCGCGCTGGGCCGGCTCAAGCTGGAAAAGTACAAGACTACCGTCAAGCAAGAGCTGACGCTCGACCTGCGCGAGAATCGCCGCGTGCAGTCGGCCGAGGCCGCCTTTCTCGATTTGCATCGCTCCTCGTTCTTCCATCGGCTGCGCGTTCTCGAGATCGGCTTCGCCACGTTCGTCGGCAGCCGGCAGCAGGCGGCGACCTGGGCAGAAAAATGGGCGCTGCAATGGAGCCCGGAGAGCGAGATTGCGCTGGTCGAGGCAGTGCTGCTGGGAGAGACGGTCGAGCTCGCCACGGCGTTCAGGTTCAAGACACTGCTGGAGAGCAGCACGACCATCGGCCAGGCGGCAGATTTGGTCCACGATGCCTGCCAGTGCGGGCTCACGGCGTCGATGGACCTGGCGCGGCGACGGCTCCAGGAGCTGGCGGCCGTCAGCTCCGATTTCAAGGCCATCGCCCACGCGACTTTCCGACTCAGCCAGGTGGTCCGCTACGGCGACGTCCGCAAGTTCGACCCGGCGCCGCTGCTGCCGCTCATGGAGGCGCTGTTCGTGCAAGGCGCGCTGGCCCTGCATGCGGCGGCCAGCTGCGACTCCGCGTCGGCCCAGCATCTCGTCGCCTCCATCGAAGAGCTGAACCGCGTCTGCCTGGAGCATCATGATTGTGTCGAGGAGTCACTCTGGCTCGAGCGGCTCAAGCGCCTGGCCGATGCCGACGACCGCAATCCGCTGCTTTCCGGCTTCGCCTGCGCGACGCTGCTGGAGCGCGGCCTGATTGCCAACGAGGATCTGGCCCGCGAGGTATCGCGGCGGCTGTCCCCGGGGATACCGGCCGACCTTGGGGCTGGCTGGTTCGAGGGGCTGGCCAGGCGCAATCGCTACTCGCTCCTGGCGCGGCAACCGCTCTGGCAGGAGCTGGCCGATTACATTCGCTCCCTGGACGACGAGCAGTTCAAGCGGGCGCTGGTCTTCCTCCGCCGGGCATTCAGCGACTTCAGTCCGCGCGAGAAGCGCCACATCTGCGAGAACCTCGGCGAGATCTGGGGCATCGGCGACAAGGCCGGCGACGCCATCGATGCGCCGCTCAGCGAGGAGGAGCAGAAAAAGCTCAAGGAGCTGTCCGACTTCGATTTCGGCGAGCTGTGATTGCCACAGAGTTTGCCATGTCATCGGCGGGTTCGCGCCGCGTGAAACCGCCAGCGAGCTTCACCTGCCAGCCTCGCTGGATTTCTTCCCGTCCTCGGCCATGCGGATGCGTTCGACTGCCGGCGGATGCGTCGCCATGAACAGGATCGACCAGCGGTTGGGTGTGACGTTGCTGATGTTGTCGCGGGCCAGCCGTATCTCGGCGTCGATGAAGATCTCCGGATTCCGGGTCATTTCCAATGACACAAGATCGGCCTGGCGCTCGAAGTGCCGGCTGATGGCGTTGCCGACGGGGGCCGCCAGCCAGGTCCCCACGACGACGAGCAGCATCAGCAACGGCACGCCGGCCGGATCGTGGGGACTGGTCAGCCGCAGCGGCGGCCGACCCACCAGCCGCTGCAGGATCCACGACAGCAGACAAAACCCGGCAAGCGCCGCAACCCCGCCTATCATGATGCCTGTCACGATGTGGTCGTGTTGCCAGTGTCCCATCTCATGGGCGAGGATCACCTCGACTTCGCGCCAGTCCTTTGCCTTCATGTGCTGGCGAAGCAGGGTATCGTAAAGGACGATGCGGCGGGTGCCGCCAAAGCCGGTGAAGTAGGCGTTGGTGTGGCTGCCTTGCCTTGAAGCGTCCATCACCAGGATCTCGTCGACCGGCACGCCGCCGCGCCGGGCCAGTTCGGCGACCGGCTCGCGCAGGTAACCCCATTCCGTCTTCTCCAGCGGCGTGAACGTGTTGAACAGCGGCGCGATCCAGATGGGCAGGATCAACGCGAAGACCACGCCCACGGCCATGCCGCCCAGCGCTGCCAGTACCGGCCAGGCACGCGGAACGCAACGCATCAACAAGTACAGACCGACGAGAACGATTCCCTCCGCAACGGCCGACAAGCCGTGGCTCAAGCAACGTTCCAGCAGCCAGTCACTTGTGGAACGCCGGGTCATCCCCCACGCGCGCAGGTTCTCCAGGCGGGCCAGCGCCACGGGTAGGGCAACCGCCTCTTCCGCCAGGTAGCAGACGGCGCCGACCAGCAGCACCGCCAGCAGCCAGCGGCCTCTCGTCCATGTCAAGCAGCTATCCGCGAGCTTGCGGGCAAGGCCGCTGAAGACGATGCCGGCCAGCACGGCGAGTTGCAAGAAAGTGCCGGTCCAGAACAGCAGTCGCCGCTGAAAGGAGAACTCCCGGCCGCGCTCGATGTCCGTCGTGCTGAAGTGCGTCCGCGCCTGCGCCTCGATATCGGCGTCGGCAGGCGCGAACGTCGTCAACGCGAACAGCGCGAGAAAAAAAGCCAGGCCGGCGAGAACAATCCATCTCATGCGATCTTGCCACTCTCGATGCAGTAGTGGAATTCCATCTGCAATCTCAAATCTGCGTTCTGCAATCGGCCGCCCCGATCATCGTTGCTGCAAATACTCCTCGATGCGTTCGGCCTTGCGGAGCAGGAAGGGGATGTGCTGATCGGCGATCTCGACGAAGGCAGCGAGGACATGCATGGTTTGCGAAAACTCCTCGGCGAACTTCTCGTGTTCCTGGTCACGCCAGGTGTCGCCGAGGCTGATGAGCTGGCCGTGCAGCGTGCCCATCTTGTCGCGCAGCTCGGTGTTGAACTGCTTCAGGTTCTGTGCAAAGCGCCGCAATTCATCCGGATTGACAACGGCCTGGGCCATGGGATGTTCCTCTGAGGCGATAGCGCGGATGTAATCATTCTCTGCCTGTCGGCCATGTCCTTCAAGGACAGTTGGACGCAGGCACGCCACGGAGCGTAACATGATCCGTAGCCACAAGCTGCCAGCTTGTGGGCAGACAACCAGGATGCTTCCGCTGCGCTGACAAGCTGGCAGCTTGTCGCCACGATCGCAATGACATGACCAGGCCGGCTCCCATCTTGCCGCTGCTGTTCGCCATCCTGGCGGCACTCCTCACTCTCGGCCTGAAATCACTCGCCTACTGGCTGACCGACTCGGTCAGCCTGCTCTCCGACGCCGTCGAGTCCCTGGTGAACCTGGTGGCAGCGCTGACGGCAACGTTCTCACTGTGGTATGCCGCCCGGCCGGTGGACCCGAGCCATACCTATGGCCACGAGAAGATCGAGTATTTCTCCAGCGGTTTGGAAGGCATCTTGATCCTGGTCGCGGCCGGCAGCATCGGCTGGTACGCCGTCGAGCGCTTGTTCACGCCGCAACCGTTGACGAAACTCGGCCTCGGCAGCCTGCTGGCCGGCGTCGCCTCGCTGATCAATCTCGCCGTCGGCGCGACTCTCGTCCATCTCGGCAGGAAACATGACTCGATCGTCCTGGAGGCGGACGGCCAGCATCTGCTGACCGACGTCTGGACGACGTTCGCCGTGCTCGCCGGCCTGTTCCTGGTCTGGCTCACGGAATGGCGCATCCTCGATCCACTCGTGGCGCTGGCGGTGGCCTGCAATATCGTCTGGACCGGCGTGAGCCTCGTGGTCCGATCCTTCAACGGACTGATGGACCATGCGCTGCCGCAGGCCGAGCAAGCCGCGGTGCGCTCGGCCATCGAGGCAACGCTGCAGCCAGGTCTCCACTATCACGCCCTGCGGACGCGCCGGGCAGGCTCGCGCCGCTTTGCCGATTTTCACTTGCTGGTTCCCGGCGTCTGGTCGGTGCAGCGCGCCCATGACTTGACAGGCGCCGTCGAGGACGCGGTGCGCCAGGCCCTGCCGGGCATCGAGGTGACAGTTCACATCGAACCGCTGGAGGAACCGGCCTCCTGGGAAGACAGTGCCCTCCTGGCAGTCGAGCGCAAGGCAGAGGAATCGCGCTAGCCAAGAATCCGTTGCGTTGCCGAAAGGCACGCACTTGGATCAGCAGCTTGCCGTCGCCCATTCAGCGAGCCGCGCTGGCTTTCACGCCGACCCACGAAAGAGATGGACATTCAGGCCACAAGGTTCAGGCAGTTTCGGGAGCGGATTCTTGCAGCGACAGAATCGAATGGGGCATCAGATAGCCTTTGCGCCCGTCCGCGAAAGTCACAACAAGCCACCGGGATCGCATGTACATTTCCTTGAACGAGCCCTCGTTCTCTTGGCCGATGTAACCGAGGATTTTCACCCGTTCCAGCCGTTCGATAAACTGGCTGCCTAAATTCCCGCCACTGTAGACGATGTCATAGAGCTTGGAGATATCGAACCCCTGGCGCAACTCGGGGATGACCGTCCCCGCCAGGGTTTCTGGCTTCTTTCCCGCGATCAGTCGTGCGATCCAGGTAATGAACAGGATCGTCAGAACGAACACGACGATCGAGGCTGTGATATAACCAAGCGTTTCCATATTAGTGCCGAAGTTTTACAAACTTGCTGGGCAGGGCCAAGTAAAACAGGCGTTCGCTGGCGCGGATGTCGCGGATGCGGGCTAGCAGTTCGTCGATGTAGGCGGCCTCGATGGTCCGGCCGGCCTTGATGCGCTCGTCGTCCAGCGTAAACCCTTTGACGAGGAGCTCGCGCAGGCGGGTTGTCGCCCACTGCCTGAAGAGCGTGCCACGGGGGGATCTGACGCGGTAGCCGACGGCGAGGATCATGTCCAGGCTGTAGTGAAGGGTGCGGTGATTCTTGCCATCGGCGGCAGTTGTTAAGTATTCCTTGACAACTGCTTCGGCCGGTAACTCCTTGTCGTCCAGGATGTTCTGAATGTGCAGGCTTGCTAGTCTGGTACAACTCGGCCATCTGGGCCTGCGTCAACCAGACGGTCTGGCCATCGAGACGAACTTGCAGATTCAAGCAGCCGTCGTTGTAGATGAGCAATTGCCCTTGGGGTGTCGTCTCGTCGTTCACGATTCGGCCTCCCGCGGGGCACCCCCCAGCGACGGCGAACTGGCTTACCGTCACCGCCAGGCCGGCATTACGCCGGGCGTTTCTTGTTGATCAGTCTCACGATTTCGGGGACCAGCTCGGTGGGCACGACCATGATGGTTTGGTTTTCGGCGCGACGTGCGGCTTCGTGCTCGGCAACTTGTTCGTCTTCGGTCTGGTTGTCGTAATGCTCGGCCAATTTGCGGACGCGATCCTGGTCCCAGCCGGCCGGAAAGCGTTGACGCTTGGACTTGCTCTTGGATTTACTCATGGCTTCTTCCTCCGTCGGCGTCTGCGGTAGGCTTTTTTCGCTTTCGGCGTCAAATCGTAGGCGGTGACGACGAAGATTCCGTCGCCGCTCGCGTCGGGGACGTACACGACCTGGCGATATCGGCCCGCCTCCGTTTGCCCAAGGCGGATTCGCGACTCATCTGTGCCGGGGAACTCTTCTCCGGGCCGGCTCAACACCTGGCGGACTTCATCCTCGGTGACCCCATGATCGTAGACATGGGGCAACCCGCTTTCAGCGTCGTTCCAAAACCGCAACTCCATGCGATCGCCCTACGCCTGGCTTTATCCCAAAATACCGGACGGGCCCATCGTGTTCAATGGATCGTTGGAAGCGCACGTGCCGCACCTGCCGCTCACATGGATTCTTTCGAGGTGTCCCCAAGCGCGGCGGCCGCCAGCTCGCTCATCGTCATCGGCGGGTACGTCTTCTCCGGCGTGAAGATCTCGTGCTTGCCCAGGTGGGCGAAGAGCATGCCCTCCGCGCTGAAGGTTGACGGTTGCGCGAGGGTGTCGAAGCGGAAGTCGCGGCGCTGAAACTTGCCTTTGCCCAGGTAGCCCCATTCGGCAAAGGTGATCGCCTGGCCGTCGTGGGTGCGCATCCTCAGCGCGTCGCCGTGCACGAGGTTTTGCGACAGCACCTAGGAGGCGGCGCGATAAAGATCGTCGGACTCATCGAGATTCAGATGCTCGGCGAGGATCTCCAGCACATTGGCGCGGCACTCGGCGATGTTGTCGGCCAGCAGCTCGATGCCGTAGACGCACATGAGCGCGAGCAACGCATAGTGCCGCCGCTCGAAGTCGGACCTTCCGTACTTGAGCTCCACGGCGGCGAGCTCGCGCCGCACGATCTGCACGAGGAAGTTGCCGCTGCCACACGCCGGCTCCAGGAAGCGCGAGTCGATTCGCTCCGTCTCGTCCTTCACCAGGTCGAGCATGGCCTCGACCATCCAGGCCGGCGTGAAGACCTCTCCGTGGTCGGCAACGCGGTCTTTGGACTTGACCAGGCTCATGGGGTTCATCCGTTGTTTCGCTGACCAGGGCGATCGTGCCACGCATCAATGATTCTATGGGCTCTCGAAGGCGGGGACCCTGCTGCTCTTGTCTCGTCGTGGATCCACGCGACCCCTTTCCTTCCATTAGTTTCCTTTCTATAAAGCACTCTTGATATTAGTTTTCAACATGTTAAAGTAAACCGTCATGCAACTGGAAACCTTGAAGGTCTTTTGCGATGTGGCCCGGCAGCGGAGCTTCTCGCAGGCGGCGCAGGCCAATCACATCACCCAGTCGGCGGCCAGCCAGATGGTCTCGCAGCTGGAGCGGCGCATGCAGGTGCAGCTCATCGACCGCTCGACGCGGCCCTTGCAGCTGACCGCCCTAGGCCAGTCCTACTACGACGGCTGCAAGACCATCCTCGATCAATATCTGGAGCTGGAGGCGTCGATTCGCTCGGCCCAGACGCAGATCGCCGGTCTGGTGCAGGTTGCGGCCATCTACTCGGTGGGTCTGGGGGACATGGGGCAGCTGGTGCAGCGCTTTGCCGCCCAGCAGCCCAACGCCGAGGTCCACATTGAGTATCACCATCCCGACCGCGTCTACGAGCGCATCGAGGAAGGGACGGCGGACCTCGGGCTGGTGTCGTTCCCGCGCAAGTCGCCCAAGCTGGTGGCCGTGCCCTGGCGCGAGGAGGCGATGGTGCTAGCCTGTGCTCCCAACCATCCGCTGTCGCGCCTGCCGGTGGTCGCCGCACGGCAACTGATTGGCGAGAAGTACATCCACTTCGACAAGAACCTGGTCATCCGCCGGCATGTCGATCGCTACCTGCGCAAGCTGGGCGTGGCGGTCGAGGTCGTGCTGGAGTTTGACAACATCGAGAACATCAAGCAGGCGGTGTCGATCGGCGCCGGCGTGGCGCTGCTGCCGGAGCCGACGTTGCGGCGCGAGGTTCGCGGCCGGTCGCTGCTGGCCATCCCGGTCGCCGGGCCGCGGCTCACGCGGCCGCTGGGCATCATCCATCGCCGCCGGCAACGGCTCAGCAATGCCGCCCTGTCGTTCCTGAATCTCTTGAAGGCGGATGGCGGCAAGCCGGAAGGCAACGGCAAGCCGGAGAGCAACGGGGAGGCCGGCCATCTGCCCCGGCCGTCGCCCAACGGCTTCCGAGAACGCAATGGCCAGCGCCATGCCAGGAGGACCAGCTAAACATGTACCTCCCTCTCCAACCACCGGCCCAGGGCCTGTACGACCCGGCCAACGAGCATGACTCCTGCGGCGTCGGCTTCGTCGTCGATCTGAAGGGGCGCAAGTCGCACGACATCGTCCGCAAGGCCGTACAGATTCTCTGCAACCTGGAGCATCGCGGCGCCTGCGGCTGCGAGGACAACACCGGCGACGGCGCCGGCATCCTCCTGCAAGTACCACACGCCTTCTTCAGTCGCGAATGCAGCACGCTTGGCATCACGCTGCCGGCGCCGGGACAGTACGGCGTCGGCATGATCTTCCTGCCCGCCGACGCCGGCAATCGCCGGCATTGCGAGCAGATCATGGAAGACACCGTCCGCGCCGAGGGGCAGATCGTCCTGGGCTGGCGCGACGTGCCGGCGGACCATTCGCCCATCGGCCAGACGGCCCGCGCCGTCGAGCCGTACATCCGGCAGCTGTTCATCGGCCGCGGTCCCGGCCTGGGCGACGATCCGCTGGCCTTCGAGCGCAGGCTCTATGTCATCCGCAAGCTGGTCGAGAACGCCGTCCGCAAGTCGGATCTCGCGCAGCGCGGTATGTTCTACATCCCGAGCCTGTCGTCGCGGACCATCATCTACAAGGGCATGCTCAAGTCGGACCAGCTTCCGCTGTACTATCCGGACCTGGTCGATCCGGCGGTCGAGAGCGCGCTGGCCATGGTGCATTCGCGCTTCAGCACCAACACCTTTCCGAACTGGGCGCGGGCGCATCCCTATCGCTACCTGTGCCACAACGGCGAGATCAACACGCTGCGCGGCAACATCAACTGGATGCGGGCCCGCGAGAGCCTGCTCGAGTCCGACCTGTTCGGCCCGGATATCCAGAAGATCATGCCAATCATCGACAGCGAGGGCAGCGACTCGGCCATGTTCGACAACGCCCTCGAACTGCTGGTGCTGGCCGGCCGCTCGTTGCCGCACGCCATCATGATGATGATCCCCGAGCCGTGGACCGGCGACGAGGCGATGAGCGCGGACAAGAAGGCGTTCTACGAATACCACGCCTGCCTCATGGAGCCGTGGGACGGGCCGGCCTCCATCGCCTTCACCGACGGTACTTGCATCGGCGCCGTGCTGGACCGCAACGGGCTGCGGCCGTCGCGCTATTACGTCACCAAGGACGGCCTGGTCATCATGGCGTCCGAGGTCGGCGTGCTGGACATCGCACCGGAAAACGTCCTGCAGAAGGGCCGGCTGCAACCGGGCCGCATGTTCCTCATCGATCTCGAGCAAGGCCGGATCATCGCCGACGAGGAACTGAAGCAGCAAATGGCCGCCGCCAAGCCGTATGCCCGCTGGCTGCGCGAGAACCTGACCGCGCTCGACGACTTGCCGGAAGCACCGGTGGCGCACGAGCCGGACCATCGCACCGTGCTGCTGCGCCAGCAAGCTTTCGGCTACACCACGGAAGACCTGCGCACGCTGCTGGCGCCAATGGTGGACGGCAACGAGGCGCTCGGGTCGATGGGCAACGACGCCGCCCTCGCCGTCCTCTCGGAACGGCCACAGCTCTTGTACAACTACTTCAAGCAGCTCTTTGCCCAGGTGACGAACCCTCCCGTGGATTGCATCCGCGAGGAGATCATCATGTCGATGGACACGACCATCGGCCGCGAGTTCAACCTGCTGCGGCCCACGGCGGAATCGTGCCGGCAGATCAAGCTCAAGACGCCGATCCTCAAGAACGAGGACATGGACAAGCTCCGCCAGCTGGAGGCCGTCTCTGGCAGCCGCTTCAAGTCAATCACGCTGCCGATCCTGTTCAACGTCGCCGACGGCCCGGCGGGCCTGGCGAAGGCGATGGGCGTGCTGTGCCGGCAGGCGTCGGCCGCCGTCGCCACCGGGCACGAGTTCATCATCCTCTCGGACCGGGCCATCGACCGGCAGCGGGCGCCGATCCCGGCGTTGCTGGCCGTGGCCGGCGTCCATCATCACCTGATCCGCGAGGGGACGCGCACCAAGGTCGGGCTGATCCTGGAGAGCGGCGAGCCGCGCGAGGTGCATCACTTCGCCCTGCTGGTCGGCTACGGGGCCGGGGCCGTCAATCCCTACGTCGCCTTCGAATCGCTGGACGACATGATCCGCCAGGGACACCTGCGTCAGACCGATCATCACAAGGCCATCAAGAACTACGTCAAGGCGGTCAACAAGGGCGTCCTCAAGGTCATGTCGAAGATGGGCATCTCGACCGCCCAGAGCTATTGCGGCGCCCAGATCTTCGAGGCCGTCGGCATCAACCAGGACGTGATCGACAAGTACTTCACCTGGACGGCGTCGCGCGTCGGCGGCATCGGCCTGGACGTCATCGCCGGCGAGGCGCTGGCCCGGCACGCACGGGCGTTCCCGGAACGGCCCATGAACGGCCACGTCCTCGAGGCCGGCGGCCATTACCAATACCGCAAGGACGGTGAGTTCCACCTCTTCAACCCGGAGACGGTCCACAAGCTGCAATATGCCTGCCGGGCCGGGAACTTCAAGACGTTCAAGGAGTACAGCGACCTCGTGGACACCAAGGCTCGCGGGCTGTGCACGCTGCGCGGGCTGTTCGATCTCAGGTTCGCGGACCAGCCGATCCCCATCGACGAGGTCGAACCAGTCGAGAGCATCATGAAGCGCTTCAAGTCGGGCGCGATGTCCTACGGCTCGATCAGCAAGGAAGCCCATGAGACGCTGGCCATCGCCATGAACCGCATCGGCGGCAAGAGCAACACCGGTGAGGGGGGCGAGGATCCGGCCCGTTACAACCCGGATGACAACGGCGACTCGCGCAACAGCGCCATCAAGCAGGTCGCCTCCGGCCGCTTCGGCGTCACCAGCGAGTACCTGGTCAACGCCCAGGAGTTGCAGATCAAGATGGCCCAGGGCGCCAAGCCGGGCGAAGGCGGTCAGCTTCCGGGCCACAAGGTCTATCCGTGGATCGCCAAGGTGCGGCACTCGACGCCGGGCGTGGGCCTGATCTCGCCGCCGCCGCACCACGACATCTACTCCATCGAGGACCTCGCGGAACTGATCCACGACCTCAAGAACGCCAATCACCGGGCCCGGATCAGCGTCAAGCTGGTGGCCGAGGTTGGCGTAGGCACGATCGCGGCCGGCGTGGCCAAGGCGCATGCCGACGTGGTGCTCATCAGCGGGCACGACGGCGGCACCGGCGCCTCACCGCTCACGAGCATCAAGCACGCCGGTGTTCCGTGGGAACTGGGTCTTGCCGAGACGCACCAGATTCTGGTGCTCAACGATCTCCGCAGCCGCATCGCCGTCGAGGTGGATGGCCAGCTCAAGACCGGCCGCGACGTGGTCATCGGCGCTCTGCTCGGAGCGGAAGAGTTCGGCTTCGCCACGGCGCCGCTGGTCGCGATGGGCTGCGTGATGATGCGCGTCTGTCATCTGAACACGTGTCCGGTCGGCGTGGCCACGCAGGACCCGCGGCTGCGGGCCAAGTTCACCGGCACGGCCGACCATGTCGTCACCTTCATGCGCTTCATCGCCATGGAGGTCCGCGAGATCATGGCCAGGCTCGGCTTCCGCACGCTGGCGGAGATGGTCGGCCGCAGCGATCGACTCAGCACGACCAAGGCGATCGACCACTACAAGACGCGCGGACTCGATTTCACGAAGATCTTCTTTCAACCGCCGGTGGATGACAAGGTCGGCCGTTATTGCCAGATGCCGCAGGATCACGGCCTGGACAAGGCGCTGGACAACACCACGCTCCTTCCCCTGTGCCGTCCGGCGCTGGAGAACGGCACGCCGGTGGAAGCGTCGCTGCCGATCCGCAACGTCAACCGCGTGGTCGGCACCATCCTCGGTAGCGAGGTGACGCGCCGTTTCGGCCGGGATGGCTTGCCGGACGACACCATCAAGCTGAACTTCAAGGGCTCGGCCGGGCAGAGCTTTGGCGCCTTCGTGCCGCGCGGCATGACGCTCACGCTGGAAGGCGACGCCAACGACTACGTCGGCAAGGGACTGTCCGGCGGCAAGATCATCGTCTTTCCGCCGGCCGGCTCGACCTTCGTTCCGGAGGAAAACGTCATCATCGGCAACGTGGCCTTCTACGGGGCCACCGGCGGCGAGGCGTTCATCCGCGGCCTGGCGGGCGAGCGCTTCTGCGTCCGCAACAGCGGCGTCAGCGCCGTCGTCGAGGCCGTCGGCGACCACGGCTGCGAGTACATGACCGGCGGCAAGGTCGTCATCCTCGGCCCCACAGGGAGGAACTTTGCGGCCGGAATGTCCGGCGGCGTCGCCTACGTCCTCGACGAGGCCGGCGACTTCGCCAAGCGCTGCAACATGGAGATGGTCAAGCTCTATCCGCTCGACGATCCCGACGAGATCGACGAGGTACAGACCCTCATTCGCCGCCATGCGGAGCTGACCAAGAGCGACCGCGCCTGGAAGATCCTCGCCCTGTGGGACGACATGACGCCGAAGTTCGTCAAGGTCTACCCCAACGACTACCGCCGCGTCATCGAGACGCAGAAACGCTTCCGCGCCCAGGGCCTGCCGGAGGAGGAGGCGATCATGGCGGCGTTCGAGGAGAATGCGCATGATCTGGCGCGGGCGGGAGGGAAGTGACCTCGAGCCTCGCAGCGCAAGCTGAGTCGGGATCGGAACCTGAAAGCGGCAACTAACCGCGGCCTGCCCAACTGAAAGGAGGAGTACTTATGAGCCTTGTCAAAGATGCCGCCATCAAGCTCATTCAGTCCCTGCCTGAGGACTGCTCGTTCGAGGACATTCAGTACCACTTGTATGTCCGCGAGAAAGTTGAAGCTGGCATCAAGGCGGTCGATGCCGGGAAAGTTTTGCCGGAAGAGGAGGCGGACCGGAGGATCAACGAGTGGCTCGACTCTATTGGACCGAAACGGCCTTGAACGACGTATGCGAGATTACGGCGTTCATCGGCAAGGACTCCAAGGTTTATGCGAAACGATTCGGCCGGAAGCTTCGCGATACGCCCAAGAAGCTTAGCCGTTTTCCACGGCTTGGTGGCATGGTCCCGGAGTTCGAGCGGGACAGCTTACGTGAATTATTCGTGGGGGCGTATCGAGTCATTTATGAGATTCGCGAGGGTGACTGTTACGTGCTTGCGGTCGTTCACGGTAGTCGGGATTTGCTCCGTGCAGTGGAACCCCCAGAGCAGGTTTGAAGAGTCCACGCGAAGTTGACTGAGGATGTCATGGGCAAGCCAACAGGATTCATTGAGTTCCCGCGCGAGCTGCCGCTGGCGCAGGCGCCGGCGGAGCGCATCCATCACTGGAAAGAGTTCCACGCGCACGCCGACGAAAAACTGCTGCAGACACAGGGCGCCCGCTGCATGGATTGCGGCATCCCGTTCTGCCACACCGGCACGCTCATCGAGGGCATGGCCTCCGGCTGCCCGATCAACAACCTCATTCCCGAGTGGAACGATCTCGTCTATCGGGGCCTATGGCGCGACGCCATCGATCGGTTGCACAAGACCAACAACTTCCCGGAGTTCACTGGCCGGGTCTGCCCTGCGCCGTGCGAGGGTTCGTGCGTACTGGGCATCAACGACCCGGCCGTGACCATCAAGTCGATTGAATGCGCCATCATCGACAAGGCATTCGAGGAAGGCTGGGTGCAGCCGGAGCCGCCGGCGGTGCGGACCGGCAAGCACGTCGCGGTCGTCGGTTCGGGGCCGGCGGGGCTGGCGGCGGCGGCCCAGCTCAACAAGGCCGGACATTCCGTCACCGTCTTCGAGCGCAGCGACCGCATCGGCGGACTCCTCATGTACGGCATCCCGAATATGAAGCTCGACAAGCGCACCGTGCAACGCCGCGTCAACCTCATGGCTGCCGAAGGCGTCAGGTTCGTCACCGGTTGCGAGGTGGGTCGCGATTGCAAATTGCAGATTGCAGATCGCAGATTTCAGATTGAGGGGTTGTCTGCCAATCTGCAATCTGCAATCTCAAATCGGCAATCGGCGTTCGACGCCGTAGTGCTTTGCGGCGGCGCCACCAGGCCGAACGACTTTTTCACGAAGACGGAAGGACGTGCACTCAAGGGCATCCACTTCGCCATGGAGTTTCTGCACGCCAACACCAAGAGCCTGCTCGATTCGCACCACGCGGACGGCAAGTTCATCTCGGCGAAGGACAAGGACGTGATCGTCATCGGCGGCGGCGACACCGGCACGGATTGCGTCGGCACCGCGCTGCGGCACGGCTGTCGGAGCTTGCTGCAACTGGAGATCGTGCCCCGGCCGCCGCTGGAACGGGCCGCCGACAATCCCTGGCCGCAGTGGCCCAAGATCTATCGTCTCGATTACGGCCAGGAAGAGGCGCAGGCACTCTGGGGCGACGACCCGCGCCGCTATGCCGTGCAGACGACGCGCTTTCTCGGCGACGATGCCGGTAGCATTCGCGCCATCGAGATGGTGCAGGTCGAGTGGGTGAAGGACAATGGCCGGGCCACGCCGCGCAACCTCGCCGGCAGCGAGACGATCGTGCCCGCGCAACTCGTCTTGCTGGCCCTGGGCTTTTCCGGCCCGGAGAGCCAACTTCTCGATCAGCTCGGTGTTGAAAAGGATGCTCGGAGCAACGCCAGGGCGGAGCATGGCCGCTTCGCCACCAGCGTGCCGGGAGTGTTCGCCGCCGGCGACATGCGCCGCGGGCAAAGCCTGGTCGTCTGGGCCATCAACGAGGGGCGCGGCGCTGCCCGCGAGTGCGATCGCTATCTCATGGGCGCCACCGCGCTGCCGTGATGCCGTGAAACATGCGGGAGCCAGTTGCGTTGCTGGGCCGGCGGGGGGGGCAGGCGCGGGGCCGCGGGGTGACGGGATGACGCGACGCGGGCGCGGAGAGGCCGGGCACGCGATGCGGACGGGGGACGGGACCAGGGGGTGAGCGCGGGTCGGAGGCGTGGACGTTACACGGCGGCGTCTTGCTCGGTCGGCGCCATGGGTGCTTGGATCAGGGCGCGCAGCGATTTAGCGATGGGCGACAACTTCATCTTGCCGTACGT
>VGYC01000121.1 GCA_016873095.1 Planctomycetota bacterium
CGACGAGTTGCTGGGATTCTTGCCGAGCTTGGCTTCGAGTTCCGCCACGCGCGCGGTCAGCACGCGAATCTGCTCCGCCTGCCACTTGATCAAAGCAAGGACTTCAGGCGGCAGCGATGCCAACACTGCTGCCGATACTGTCGGTGGAGCATCCATGCCAACCGCAACAGTACCCGAAACCACGATTCCGAGCTATATCGACCCGTGACCGGTTACTCGTCGCGCTTACACGGACCAGAATCGTCGCAGGCCTCATCTGTTGATTCTGGCCCAAGCGCGAGGGCTCGCGCCTCAAACATGTTGGGCGACGCTTGCGAGCGAACGGACGCCGGATGGACAACAGCCCAGATCAACTCGTTTGGTTCGAGTACTTGGTTATTGAAAACGATCAGGTCTCGAGCCGCATCGTGCCCGAACGGATCAAACCGATGAAACAACGAGAATTCGGTCTCTTCAAACGCAAGCAAGGGAAAGGTTCCAAAGTACTGAGTCGCCGCGTTTGTGAATTCCGACTCGAGCCCAACAGGGCATGCACCTCCAATTCGGCAGCCGGTGGCGGCGTCCACCTTGAGATAGTGAAGCGGAACCATGGTAGGCCTCAATGGGCCTTGTAGTTCGGCATGCCTTGCGCGCCAAGCCGCCTCAGCCTTGCGGCAGTCGGGGCAGAACCACACGGCCGCCGGCCGAGTCGGAAACAGCGCTCCCTCGGTGTACACCGGCGCAGACGCCGCACATGGGAACGCTGCCCCCTTGGCCCGCACGTACCATACAGCGTTGTCCACGTGCCCGTCGATCACCTCGACTGTGTCCGGCTGCAGTTCTAGACCGTGCAACCAGCAAACACGTAGCGCGAGGGCAAGATCGTCCCGTCCGACACCGAACGCCGGCTGGGCGGCGACGAACCGTACCCACTCCTGTTCCTGCCAGAACAGAAGCCGGCCGGCGCTGCTGAACTGCTGGACAAACTTGCGATACCGCTCCGCGCCGAGGAAGTCGGCGAGCGCTCCTCGCAACGCTGCCGGATCCGCCATTGATGCACCTTTCCAGGCCAAACCACGGATTAGACCGCCATGATCGCCACGATTGGGATTTTAGAAGGCCGGCAAAGCGGAGCAACGCGACCGGCAGTATGCGCTCGCCGTACCCCCCGGCAACGAATCGGCCAACCGCTTCGTTATCGCAAGTCATTCCAGCATAGCCACTTGGGCCACGACCCCTCGAACAGCATTCGTTGCCGGGGTGCTGAGAGGGGGGTGGCAATGCAACGAATCCATCTTGGTGGACTGTCCTCGCCCCATCGGTACAATGCCGTTTCACGACGAATTCATCACGCCTGGACGGAATCAGCATCATGTCGAAGCAGTTCGTGCATCTGCATTGCCATAGCCATTACAGCTTGCTCGATGGCGCCAGCCGCATCCCGGAGCTTGTCGCCCGCACCAAGGAGCAGGGCATGAATGCCGTGGCCCTGACGGACCATGGCAACCTGTTCGGGGCCATCGAGTTTTATCGCGAGTGCCGCGACGCCGGCATCAATCCGATCGTCGGCTACGAGGCTTACGTCTCGCCGGGCAAGATGACGGAGCGTGAGGCCCGGCGGCGCGGCGAGGCGGCATATCACCTCACCCTGCTCGCCCGCAACACGCTCGGCTTCAAGAACCTCGTCAAGATGGCATCGGCCGCGTATCTCGACGGCTACCACTACGTGCCGCGCATCGACAAGGACCTTCTCGCCGGCCATGCCGAGGGACTCATCTGCCTCAGCGGCTGCGCTTCCGGCGAGTTCAGCGAGCTGATCCTCAAGGAGCAGCTGGACGAGGCGACCGAATTGGCACGCTGGTTTCACCAGGTCTTCGGCAACCACTTCTACATCGAGATTCAGAACAACGGGCTGGAGATCCAGCGCAAGTGCAAGGAAGGCGCCGTCGACATTGCCAACCGGCTCGGGTTGCCTTTGGTTGCGACCTGCGACGCTCATTATCTGTGCCAGGGCGATGCGGCCGCGCATGACGTGCTGCTGTGCATCAATACCGGCAAGACGCTCAAGGACGAGAACCGCATGCGTTACGGCAGCGATCAGTTCTACGTCCGTCCGCCTGACGAGATGTACAAGCTGTTCGGCGATCATGCTGACGCGGTGCAGCGCAGCCAGGACATCGCCAACGGCTGCGACGTGCAGCTCGATTTCAAGACGCGGCACTTCCCGGTGTTCACGCCGCCCAAGGGCAAGAAGCCGGACGGCTATCTGCGCGAGCTGTGCCTGGCCGGGCTCAAGGAACGCTACGGTGATTCGCCGCCGGCCAGCGCCATCGAGCGGCTCGAGCACGAGCTGGGCATCATCTGTCGGATGGGCTTCGCCGGCTACTTCCTCATCGTCTGGGACTTCGTGCGTTTCGCCATCAGCCAGGGCATCCCGGCCAGCGCGCGCGGCTCGGCGTGCGGGGCGCTCGTCAGCTACGTGCTGCGGCTCAGCAATGTCGATCCGCTGGAGTACGACCTGCTCTTCGAACGCTTTCTCGATCCGAATCGCAGCGAGGCGCCGGATATCGACATCGATTTCTGCCAGGACCGCCGCGACGATGTGATCGCCTACGTCAAGCAGAAGTATGGCGAGAAGAGCGTTGCTCAGATTGTCACCTTCGGGACATTGCAGGCGAAGGCGGCGATTCGCGACGTTGGCCGGGTGCTCGATCTGCCGCTGGATCAGGTCAACCGGCTGACGGCGATGGTGCCCAAGGTGCTGAACATCACCCTCGACGAGTCGCTGGCCCAGAGTCCCGAGCTCCGCAAGGAGTACGAGAACGACTCGCGTGTTCACGAGATGATCGACATCGCCCGCAAGCTGGAGGGGACCAACCGGCAGGCGGGAACGCATGCCGCCGGCGTGGTGATCGCCAATGGCGACCTCACCGATTACGTGCCGCTGAGCCGGGTGACGCGCAAGGGGCAGGAAGCCGGCGGCAAGGCGGGCGAGGCCGTCGTCACCACGCAGTGGGTCATGGGCGATCTCGAGAAGGTCGGCCTGCTCAAGATGGACTTCCTCGGCCTGCGCACGCTGACGGTCATGGACAACACCGTCAAGATGATCGAGAAGACGCAGGGCAAGAAGCTCGACCTGGAAGCGCTGCCGCTCGACGACAAGAAGACCTTCGACCTCTTGCAGCGCGGCGACGCCCGCGGCGTCTTTCAACTGGAGTCCGACGGCATCCGCGAGCTGTTGAAGCGGATGAAGCCGGACAATGTCCGCGACCTGATCGCCTGCAACGCGCTGTATCGGCCCGGCCCGCTCGGCGGCGGCATGGTGGACGCCTACGTGAACCGCAAGCATGGCCGGGAGAAGCCGACGTATCCGCATCCGGTGATGGAGGAGATTCTGGGCGAGACGTACGGCGTGATGTGCTATCAAGAGCAAATCATGCGCATCCTCAATCGCCTCGGCGGCATCGAGCTGTCCAGCGCCTATGCCTGCATCAAGGCCATCAGCAAGAAGAAGCAGGACATCATCGACCAGCGGCGGGCGGAGTTTTTGAAGGGCTGCCAGGAACGCGGCGTCGGCGAGCAGACGGCGGCGGAGATCTTCGACCTGATCACGTTCTTCGGCGGCTACGGCTTCAATAAATCCCACAGCGCCGCCTACGCCCTCATCGGTTACCAGACGGCCTATCTCAAGGCGCACTATCCGGCGGAGTTCATGGCCGCACTGCTGTCGAGCGAGATCGAGGACAGCAACAAGCGCGACATCATGGTCCAGCACATCGACGACGCTCGCAAGCTCGGCGCTCCGGTGCAGCCGCCCAGCGTGCAGACCGACGATGTCGAGTTCACGGTGAAGGACGGCAAGATCCTGTTCGGATTGACGGCGATCAAGGGGCTGGGCCGGGCCGCCGCCGGCGACATCGTCCGGGCCCGTCGCGACGACGGCGTTTTCCGCGACCTGTTCGATTTCTGCGAGCGCGTCGATCCGAAGATCGTCGGCAAGCCGGCCATCGAGAAGCTGATCAAGGCCGGCGCGTTCGACTGCCTGGGCGCCAACCGGGCGCAGCTCTGGGAGGCGTTGCCGCGAGCCATCGGCGCGGCCGGCGAGGCACAGTCCGATCGCCGTCACGGGCAGGGCAGCCTGTTCGGCGACCTGGAAGAAAGCGTCGCGCCGGAGGCCGCCGCCGTTGCCGGGCTCAAGGATATCCTCGAATGGTCCGCGACGGAGAAGCTGAAGTACGAGAAGGAGGCGCTCGACTTCTACATTTCCAGCCATCCGCTGGCCCAGCACGCCGACGATCTCGGCCGCTTCTCGTCGCACGCGGTCAACCAGCTTGGCGAGCTGACCATCAACCAGGAAGTCTTCATCGGCGGCATGCTGACGCAGGTGCGATTCATGAACACGAAGAAGGCCCGCAACGGCAACTCGCGCTACGTCCGCTGCAAGCTGGAGGACTTCACTGGCGCCGTCGAATGTGTCATGTGGCCGGATGATTACATCAAGTACAAGGAGCAGATCGAGGAGGACAAGATCGTCTTCGTCGCCGGCGCCATCGAGCGCAGCCGCGACGAGCCGGGGCTGGTGCTCACCCGGGTCCTGAGCGTCGAGGAAGGCAAGAAGCAGCGCACCACCGGGCTGGTGCTGCTGATGAACCTGGGCGAGCACAACGTCTCACAGGTCGATGCCGTGGCCAATGTGCTGAAGCGAGCCCGCGGCACGCTGCCGGTGTTCCTGCACGTGCAGGACGCTGCCGGCCGCTGGATCAAGCTCAAGAGCGGCGAGGACTTCCGCGTGAACCAGAACATCCTCGCGCTGGCGGATCTGGAAACGATCCTTGGCCAGGGCCGCGTACAGTTTGCGCGGCACGGGAATGGCAATGGGCGGAATGGTGGCAGTTAGTCGCGACGGGCAGCCATCGGACAATAGGCCGCGCATCTGTTAGCAATGATTCGCCGTGGCGTCAACAGAACGGAGACGCACACTCGTGAAGTCCAACGTGCTCATCCTGGGAGCGTCCTACGGCTCGCTGCTTGGCAGCAAGATCTTGCTGGCCGGACATCGCGTCACGCTGGTTTGCACGACGGCGACGGCCGAGTTGATCAATCGGGAAGGGACCGTGGTGCGCTTTCCTGTCAAGGGGCGCGACTCGCTGCTCGAAGTTGCGTCGAAGGACTTGCCGGGATCGCTGACCGCGGCCACGCCGGATGGCGTCGAACCGTCGCAGTTCGACCTGGCCGTTCTCGCCATGCAAGAAGCCCAGTACGGCTCAGCGGGGGTGCGGGAGTTGATGGGTCGCCTGGCCGCGGCCCGCTTACCATGCCTGGCGATCACGAACATGCCGCCGTTGCCCTACCTGAAGCGGCTACCGGGCCTGACGGCCGAGACGCTCGAGCCTTGTTACAACGATCCCCGCGTCTGGGACGGGTTCGATCCCGGCTGCGTCACGCTGGCCAGTGCCGATCCCCAGGCATTTCGCCCGCCCGGGCAACCGAAGAACGTACTCCAGGTGAGTTTGCCGACCAACTTCAAGGCGGCCCGCTTTGATGCCGAGCAAGCAACCGCTCAACTGCGCAAGCTCGAGACCGACATCGAACAGGCCCGCTTCAACTCCGACGAAGGTCCCATCGAACTTCCGGTGAAGCTCAGGGTGCACGATTCCATTTTCGTGCCGCTGGCGAAATGGCCGATGTTGCTGGCAGGCAACTATCGCTGCATCCAGCCTGACGGCATCGTCTCCATCGAGCAGGCGGTGCACGCGAACCCCGGCAAGTCGCGCGACATCTACGACTGGGTGCGGAAGGTGTGCATGACGCTTGGCGCCGATGAGGGCGACCTGGTTCCGTTCGACAAGTATGCCAGGGCGGCCGACGGACTGGCCAAGCCCTCAACCGTGGCGCGTGCCCTGCAAGGGGGCGCCAAACATGTCGAAAGAGTGGACTGCCTGGTCCGACGCATCGCGTTGCAGCATGGACTCCGTTCCGATACGCTGGACGAAATGGTTGCGCTGCTGGACGGCCAGTTGAAGAAGAACCGCACCAGCCGCTGAATGAAACAAAGACAATTTTTGCGCGTTATATCCAGCCAGCATGCGAGCCTATGTAGATAGGGGGCGGTTTGAGCCCGAAACCGCGGCCCGGCTGGAGGTCGCATCATGCCCATGTTTCCGTGCAACTGGCTGGTCGGCTGGAGCCTGGTAATGGCCGGGTTCCTGAGCGGTTCGGTGCTGGGGTTGTTCTTTCATCGGGCAGATTTCCTCGGCGGCTACGGATCGTTTCGGCGACGGCTGTTTCGGCTGGGGCATATCGCCTTCGTGGCGCTGGGATTGCTGAATGTGCTGTTCTCGGTCGCTTCGGCGCCGGCCGGCGGCGGCTGGGAGGCGGCCCTGGCCTCCGGCGGGTTCATCGTCGGAGGCATCACCATGCCGTTGATGTGTTTCTTGACCGGCTGGCGGGATACGTTTCGTCACGGGCTGGCGGTGCCGGTCGCCGCCCTTTTAGTTGCCGTGACTGCAACCATGCTGGGAGGTCTATCATGCGGATTGGTCTACTTGCCATGAGTGGCGTGCGGGCACACGATCCGAAGCTGCTGGAACTGGGGCTGACGTTGCCCGGCTTCGTCGATCGCAGCAAGGTGGTGGCGTCGCTGCCGAGCCTGGGGCTGCTGTACCTGGCGGCGGCCACGCCGGAGGGTCACGATGTTCGCTACTACGAAGCCGAAGGGGATGGCAAGGAGCCGGCCGAGGTGTACACCTGCGATCTGGTCGCCATCAGCACCTTCTCTGCCCAGGTCTTCGAGGCTTACGCCATCGCGGATCGGCTGCGAGCGGCCGGCGTAAAAGTGGCCATGGGGGGACTGCACGTCTCGGTGCGGCCGGAGGAAGCGCTCACGCATGCCGACTACGTCATCGTCGGCGAAGGCGAAAACGTCTGGCCGGCAGTGGTCGAGGCCGCCGAGCGCGGCGAGGGCCGCGGCCTCTTCGATGCCAGGCAGTTTCCGCCCGTCGATGTGGCGCGGCTGCCGGTGCCGCGCTACGACCTGCTGGCCGGCCGGCCATACAACCGCTTCACGGTGCAAACCTCGCGCGGCTGCCCGTGGCGTTGCGACTTTTGCGCTTCGACGGTGATGCTGCGGCAGGCGTATCGCAAACGCCCCGTGGCCGACGTCATTCGCGACATCCGGGCCATCGCCCAGCTGCGCGAACATCCATACATCGAGTTCGCCGACGACAATACCTTCGTGGACAAGGCCTGGGGCAAGCAGCTGTGCCGCGAACTGGCCCCGCTGCGCCTCAAGTGGTTCACCGAGACGGATATCTCCATCGCGGACGATGAGGAACTGCTCGACCTGATGCGCGAGGCCGGCTGCCGGCAGGTGCTCGTCGGTCTGGAAAGCCCGACGCCGCGCGACCTGGAGGGCATGGAGTTGAAGACGAACTTCAAGGCGCGGCGAGCCCACGCGGCACTTGAGTCCGTCCGCGCCATCCAGGATCACGGCATCACGGTCAACGGTTGCTTCATCCTGGGGCTCGACGAGCACACGCCGGAAATCTTTCCCCGGGTGCTCGACTTTGCCATGGAGGTTCCCCTGTATGAGGTGCAGATAACGGTGCTGACGCCGTTTCCGGGGACGCCACTGTACGCGCGGCTGCTGAAAGAGGGCCGGCTGCTCGAGCCGGGCCGCTGGGACCGCTGCACGTTGTTCGACGTGAACTACCAGCCGAAGAACATGTCGCCGCAAGAGTTGCGTGACGGACTCTACTGGCTCAGCGAACGGCTGTATAGCCGGGAGGGCGTCGCGCAGCGCCGCCGCGGCTTCTTCGAGAACCTGCGCCGTCGCCGGCCGGCGGCGCTGCACGATCAAGTCGAACTGGCCATGGCATGAAGGCAAGTGCACGTCTGAGCGCACCCGCTTTGAATGATCGCTCATTTCTTGCGGAAAATGCTTGCGACCACCAAGGCACTCCCACTACACTGCCTGTTGGCGAACAGGCAATTCAGCACATGATCCTGATCGTTTGAAGAGGTCGCTCACTCCATGCCCAGCAAGGCGGTTCAACAACTTCTGGAGGAAGGCCAGCGCTCCGGCCTGTTTTCCACAGCCGCAGCCCAGGAACTGATCGCGCAGTTGACCACGGACGACACACTGACTGCCGATGAATTAATCGAACGGATGATTGGGAAGAAGGTACTCACCGCCTATCAGGCCGAGCAGTTACGGGCTGGCCACGGCGCTGAATGCCTGGCCGCCGGCCGCTACCGGATCCTGGAGAAGCTCGGCGAAGGGGGCATGGGCGCGGTCTTCAGGGCCCATGACAGTCAGCTGGACCGCGACGTAGCGGTGAAGGTGTTGCCGGCCCAGAGGCTTAACGACGCTGATGCCATCGCCCGCTTCCAGCGTGAGGCCCGCGCGCTGGCCAAGCTCTCGCATCCCAACATCATCCAGGCTTACGACAACGGCGTGGACAAAGGCAGGCATTTTCTCGTTCTGGAGTACGTTGAAGGTGCAAGCCTTTCCGCCATTCTCCGGGAACAAGGGGCCATCCCGCCCACGCTGGCATCGGACATGATCTATCAGGCGGCCCTCGGCCTGCAACACGCCCATGGTAAGGGATTGGTCCATCGCGATGTCAAGCCGGCGAATCTGCTGTTGTCGCGGGCTCAACCGCTTGCCGGCGTCGCGGCGCAACCAGCCAGAGACCTGGCGCGCTTGGCTTCGCAACTTACCACGAGTTACGTCGCACCCGCCGGTCTCGGCAAGGGGATCGTGAAGGTTCTTGATCTTGGCCTGGCGCGCTTTCTCCAGGATCAGCTCGGCGATTCGCAGTTGACCAAGGAAGGCATCGGTGTGGGCACGCCGGACTACATGGCACCGGAGCAGTTCCGCGACGCCCTGCACGCTGATGCGCGAACGGACATCTACGGCCTTGGCTGCACCCTCTATCAACTCGTCACCGGGGCGGTGCCCTTCCCTGGTTCGTCCTTTTCTGAAAAGGCTGATGCCCACGCGAAAAAGGAGCCGATCCCGGTGGAGGAACGCTGCCCGGAAGTGCCGGCCGGCCTGGCGTTCGTGATATCGAAGATGATGTCCAAGCATCCGGCGGATCGTTTCCAGACGGCCGCCGAGGTGGCCGAGGCGCTGGCCCCGTACGTTGCCGGCGCCTCGCATTCCATGATACTGCTGCGGCAGACGATGCGGTTCCACGCCGGCCAGCTGACCATGCGCGCCCCCAACCGGCGTAAACGGCTCCTGGCTTGGAGCGGCGGGATCCTTGCCGCCGCCTGCTTCGTCGGTCTGTTCATTCTCGCCTGGCCGAGCATCTTCCTGCCCCAGACCACGGAGGCAGGCAGCAATGGCCCCCCAGCCGTACCCAATGTCATTACCATCGAAAATGGCTTGACGGTGGCCAAGGACGGGACGGGTCAGTTCACCACGATCGGCGAGGCCCTGAAGATCGTCAAGCCCGGTCAGACGATTCGCGTGCTGGACGGCGGTACCTACGAGGAGTCGGTGCACATCAACAACCCGGTTCAGTACGACCGCATCACGCTCGAGGCAGTTCAAAAGGCCACCATCAAGGGCCCAGCCGCTGCACTTGTCGTTCTCTTGGTGCAAGGCGTGCCCAACGTGACGGTCCGTGGCTTTCGTCTGGATCTGGGAGAAGGACAAACACAATACCTGAGCGGAATCCTTAGGAGATGTCCCGGTCTCGTCTTTGACGGTCTGGAATTCGTTTCGTCTCGCCGGGTCAGCACCTGTGGAATCAGTGTCGAAACCATCGAGATATCCAAGAACGACCCGCCGGTCAGCGTACGGAATTGCACGGTTCGGGGATTCACATACGGCGTACGCGTGGAAGGGTTGGTGCGGGGCAAGCCAGAGAGCTGCCAAGGTGTCATCATCCAGCAGAACAATGTTTTTAATTGCGACACCGGCATCTGGGCTGCTGGATTGCTAAAGGATGTGTATATCGCGGCCAATCGAGTGTGGGGATGTGGGATAAGTAACATTGAACTGGCAGGTTTTGCAGAAGGCAGTTCGAGCATCCTGGTTGCGAACAACACCCTCAAGGACTTGCGTCAGTGCTTGATTATCCGGGAGCCGATCCGCATGGTTCAGGGTGTGGAGGTGTGGAGGTGCGGAACAACTTGATACTCGCCAAGAGCGGGCCGGATATCGTGTTCTCGGGTAAGGATCAACTGGCCCTCGAAGAATGGCGCTTCGATCACAACTGGCGTCAAGTCCAGGCCGCGCCAGAAACTCCGGAATTCATGCAATGGGTTCGTTCCCCCGACGACACCGTGAAGGACCACATCGATTTGCCTTCGCTTGATCCGCAGAATCGTAATTTCTTGTGTCCTGCCAAGGACTCGCCGCTCGCAAGTGCCGGCGTCGGCGGCGACCTGCCAAGGTACGTCGGGGCGTTGCCGCCCGAGGGAGTAGAGATGTGGGACTGGAGCAAGACCTGGAACGCTCGGGCTCGGCGGCGTTGACGGTGCGAGCCGTCTTGAGTGCTCCTGACGGCGTCGCAGCCAGTCGGCGGCCAGCTACTTCGCCTTCCCGGGCCGTTCACTCCAGGACGTTTGCGTGTTCAGAATCTCCGTGACGGTGCTGTCGATGGTCTTGCAGATGTCGTCGAGCATCAGGTCGTCAAGGCTGCGGCCGAAGGGCTCTTCGACCTCCTCGGCGATCGTCTCGATGCCGATCATGAAGTAGGAGACGATCATGACGGCCGGAATGGTCCAGTAGTCCAGTTCATGCACGAGTCCCCAGGGAAGCGTGAACAGATAGAGCGCGATGCCCTGGCGGATGTAGGTGATGTAGGAATAGGCGAGCGGGGTGCGGCGGATGCGCTCGCAGCCACCGCAAATGTCCATGAGTGCGGCCAGGTGGCGATCGAACATCAGTTCCCGCAAGGGGTCGATCTGCTTGCGTTCCGCCCACAGCGACACCATCTCACGCAGCTGAAACGTCAGGTGCGCCGGCACATGCTTGGGCTCGAACACGGCGTCCTTGTACAGCGACAGCTGCTTGGCGCGGATGCCCTCGCGCAGATGTTCCTTCAAGGCACGGGAGAAGTTGATGACCAGCCGGCCGAAGCTCAGAGCCTCCGTCCGCTCGATGCGCGGCACGGCCTGTGCCAGAATGGCCAGGTTACGCGACTCGTTGACCAGCTGACCCCACAGCTTCCGGCCTTCCCACCAGCGATCGTAGGCCGTGTTGGTGCGAAAACCAAGGAACAAGCCGAGCACGGCGCCCAGCAAGGCGTGGAAATTCGGGTGGATGTTGATCTGGTCGCCGAACAGGAAGTGCTCGGCGAGGACCACGCCGCTGGCGTAGACGGCCATGGCGAGCACGGATGTCCAGATGCGCCGCGACACCGGCGTGTGCTGTGACGGAATCAGGTAGCCGAACCAGCGCAACGACATGTCCGTTTCCCGGCTACGCAAGTGAGTTGAAGGCCATCAGATTTGTCAGAGCCTCGAACTCCTCAAGGCTGGCCGGGGCATCGGCCAGGCAAATCTCGGCGACGTCGCTCCCCGGTCGATGCTGCGGCAAGCTGCGGACTCGATGGGTCGACAGGTCGTAGACGCCGTAAACCACCTGCAAATCCCCGCGATCGATCTCGTCGAGCGAGCGACGGAGATCATAGGCCGTCTGCGCGGTGTTGACGAAGACGGCCGTCTCGACCAGGGCGTCGCGATAAGCCAGGCTCCTGTCCACCTCGATGCCGCCGGAGCTGCGCAGCGAGCGGGCTGCCTTGCGGACTGGAATGAAGATGCGGTCCACGATGGAGCGCAGCGCGTGGGTCGTGGTTTCTTCCAGGTAGGACCAGGGATTGAGATAGGTATCGACGGCGGCGGCCACCGCTCCGCACATGGTATGCCCGAGCACGACGACGATGCGAATGCTATCGCCCAGATGGTTGACCGCGAAATCCAGGCTGCCGAGACACTCGTCGGAGAGCACATTGCCCGCGAGGCGGACGACGAAGAGATTGTTACGCGGCTGCCCGAAGATGATCTCCGCCGGCACGCGTGCATCGGCGCAGCCGAGCAGCGCGGCAAAGGGCGCCTGCTTGACGACCTCGCCACTGGCGCCGGGCAAGCCCAGATCCTCGGCATTGTAGTGCACGATGTAGCGATGCTGCTCCGGCGGGCCGCTGTCCAGCTTGCAGCTCTCGATCCAGCGAACGAAGAGGCGGTTGCCTTCCTCCAGCAGCCGCCGGGCCGCCGCCCCGTTTTCCGGCAACGGCTTGCGTTCCTGTCGCTCCGGGTCGAAGCGATAAATGAAGTCAATTGGCCTCATGGTCCGGATATGATACCGGACGGGCCGGGGACGTCGATAGCAAGACGGAGACCCAGCAAGCCAGGTGACGCGGAATCTCGTTGCCAGCGTGGAAGCCGAGGGGTAGTCTGTGTGGACGATGCAAGCTTCTCGCCCTGAGCGGCGAGAAGGACGGGTGATAACAGAGGAGTCGTTTCGTGAGGCTGAATGACAAGGTGGCGATCATCACCGGGGCGGCGAGCGGCATCGGCCGAGAGGCGGCCGTTCTGTTCGCGGCGGAAGGGGCAGCCGTCGTGGCCGTGGACGTCAACGACGCGGGCGGACGCGAAACCGTGGACCTCGTCAAGAAGGCCGGCGGGCGCGCGGAGTATGTCCATGCCGATGTCTCCAGCTCGCGCGATTGCGCACGGATGGTGCAGGCCGCCGAGGAGACCTTCGGCAAGCTCAGCGTGCTCTTCAACAACGCCGGCATCATGCATGCGCGCGATGATGACGCGATCGCCACGGACGAGGATGTCTGGGACTTGACGATGCGGATCAATCTGAAGGGCGTGTACCTCGGCTGCAAGCACGGCATCCCGGCACTGCGCCGCGGCGGCGGCGGCTCGATCATCAACACGGCATCGTTTGTCGCGCTGCTGGGCGCCGCGACGCCGCAGGTTGCGTACACGGCCAGCAAGGGAGGCGTGGTGGCGCTGACGCGCGAGCTGGCCGTCATCCATGCCCGCGAGAACATCCGTGTCAACGCACTCTGCCCCGGGCCGCTGCGCACGGAGCTACTCATGAAGCTGCTCGATACCGAGGAGAAAAAGCAACGCCGGCTGGTGCATATCCCGATGGGCCGGTTCGGAGAGGCCAAGGAAATGGCTCGTGCCGCGCTCTTCCTTGCCTCCGACGAGGCCTCGTACATCACCGGCGCCAACTTCATGGCGGACGGCGGCATCACGGCGGCATACGTGACACCGACATGAGATGACCGTAGCCGATGCGCAAGTCATTCGCTGGCGAACGTCCGGCACAAGCGCAGATGCTGTTCGATGTCCAGCGTCTCCGCGCGGAGGCTGCCGTCGATGCCCAGGTCCGCCAGCTTGCGATCGATGGCGGGCTTGTCGAGGCACTGGCCGGGGATGGCCCCCAGGGCGCCGCGCAGGTTCTTGCGGCGATGCGAGTACAGGTCGCGCAGAAAAATGCGGAAGGCATGCACGTCGCCAACCTCGGCACGCCTGGCCGGGTCGGGGCGGATGCACACAAAGGCGGAAGCGACCTTGGGCCGGGGCCAGAAGACGGAGGGGGGCAGCCGCCGCAGCACCTCGACCTCGGCCAGGCTTTGCACAAGCACCGACAGCGCTCCATAGTCCTTCGTGGCGGGCACGGCGATCAGCTTCTCGGCGATTTCCAGCTGTACCGTCACAACCATGCGCTCGAATGTCAGGTCGCTCAGCAGAAAATTGGCGATCACCGGCGTGGCAACGGCGTACGGTAGGTTGGCCACCAGCTTGAGCCGGGCGCAGGGCCACTTGCGGCGATGCTCGTCGAGCAGGCGGAGCACGTCGGGGTTGAAATGGTTCTTGCCATGCAGGATGTCGGCATGGACCAGCCGCACGGGTTCGTCATGGCCGACGGCTTTCTGGGCCAGGGCCATGAATGCCGAATCAATCTCGACGCTGAAGACCGCGCCAGCCTTCTGGGCCAGCCGCGCCGTCAGACTCCCGGTGCCGGCGCCGATCTCGACGACCAGATCGTCGCCCGTCAGTTCGGCGGCCTGGAGCAGCACTTCCAGCAGGTTCAAATCCACAAGGAAGTTCTGGCCCAGCTTCTCCTTGGGACGCAGTCCCCGCCCCTGCAACAGCTCCCGAACATGCGAGAGACTTTGCCCTCGCGCAGCCACGGGTTGTTCCGGAATATCGCTCAATTGCGTCCTGACTCCTGGCTCCTGATCCCTGATAGTTGCTGCAGGTACTTCCAGATGTATTTCCCGACGAGATCGATCTCGATGTTGACGGTTGCACCCGGAGGCTTGAAGCCGAGCGTCGTCATCTGCAAGGTCAGCGGAATGAGCGCGACGCTGAAGACGGTTGCGCCGACATCCACGAGCGTGAGGCTGACGCCGTCGATGGCCACGGATCCCTTGGGGATCAACTGCCCGGCCAGTTCGGCCGGGGTGTCGAACCAGACCATCTCGCCGTCCTGCTGTCTGTCGCGGCGGGCAATCCGGGCAAGGCCATCCACGTGGCCCTGCACGATGTGCCCGCCGAGCCGATCGCCGACGGCGAGGGCACGCTCGAGGTTGACGCGTTGCCCGGCGGCCAGTTCGCCGAGGTTGGTGCAGCGCAGCGTTTCAGGCACAACCTGAAAACTGAAGGACTCGTTCGACCTGGCGACGACGGTGAGGCAGGTCCCGTTGACGGCGACGCTGTCGCCGATGGCCAGTTCGCCAGCCAGACGCGGCTCGCGGATCTCGAGAAGGCGGCCGGCGTCGTCGGACGTCAGGCCGCTCACGGTTCCCAGGGCTTCCACCAGGCCGGTGAACATGAAACTCGATGGGTAGATCAATGAGGCATGCCATCGTGCAGGCGCGGCGCGGGCATTTCCTCGCGGCGCAAGCTCTGGACCAGCATGTAGCGCAGCGGCACTCCTAGCGAGTAGATCCAGAAGAGCAACGCCAGGGCCAGCTCGCGAACCAGGACGATGATGAGGGAGGCGATGAGAACCTGAACGAGGTGCCCCAGCTGCCGGCGACCGCGCAGCACCTGCTTGGTGACGTGCGGATAGGAAACCAGCGACACCATGAGAAGGGCGACCACCAGCGCGCCCAGAGGCGCGAGTGTCTCCACCAGGCGTTGCACCATCTGGCGGACGACTTCGGGTTCCACGTCCGGCCAGTACTGCACAAGCTTGCCGGGCAACTCACCACGAAGGATGGCCAGCGAGGCGAGGCAGCCGGCTGCTGCGGGCGAAGGCAAGCCGCGGAAGCGCTTGTGGCTGGCGGCGTCCGGCGTGTTCTCGACGTTGAACCGCGCGAGTCTGAGGATCGCGCAAACCATGTACAGGGTGGCAATGCCTGCGAGGAGCTGGTGCAGGATCGGCCGCGGTTCCCAGCCTGGCCCCATCTTGAGGAGCAGGAACGCGGGTGCAACGCCGAAGCTGATCGCGTCGCACAGGCTATCCAGCTCTCCGCCGAACTTGCTGGCCGTCTTCGACAGCCGCGCCACATAGCCGTCGAGCATGTCAAAGACCATGGCGGCGACAATGAGCCAGCCGGCGGCAGCGAAGAAGAAATCATCCTGCCCTGGACTGTCGCCGCCAATCTTGCTGGCGCAAGCAATGGCAGCAAAGCCACAAACGCCGTTTCCCAGCGTCAACAACGTCGGCACGATGGCAATCTTCTTCACGGCAGGCGCGCTCCCACCCGGAGAAGGCGAATCCTCTTAAGGATACGGGTTACCGCCTCCAAATACTACTCAATAATCGGAAAATTCGCACGCCCGTTTCTTGCTGCCAGGAAGACATTTCCGGTTGCGCGGCGACACGGTCTCACGCAAGTTGCGCGATGCCTCAAATTCGTCAATGGCGCCTGTTACTTTCCGTGCGGCATATTGTGGGATAAAATCGGGTGAGACGTCCGCCGCGCCTTCCTGCATGCGAGGTTCCTGATGAGATCTTGCCTTCGCTGGTTCTTGCTGCTGTCCGCCGTCGTCGGCGGGAGCCGTGCGACGGTCAGCAGCGCTGCCGGGCAAGCGCTGCGCCAGGTGATTGACGCAGAGGTCCAGGCCGCCTGGCAGCGCGAGAAATTGACGCCGGCCCCGCGTGCTGACGATGCCGCGTTCCTGCGGCGCATTTATCTCGACTTGCTGGGCACGATCCCGACTTACGAGGAGACGAAGGCGTTTCTTGCCGACGGCGACGCGGCCAAGCGCGGCAAGCTCATCGACCGCCTGCTGGACGATCCGCGCTTTGCCCTGCATCAGCGCGATGTCTGGGACCTGGTGCTCTTCGGCCGCAACCCCGCCGGCTACGATGCGACGCGACGACGCCCGGGCTTCAAGAAGTGGCTGGCCGAGCAATTTGCCAGAAATGTGCCCTTTGATCGCTGGGCGCGGGAGGTGCTACTCGGCAGGGAGGAGGGCACGGAGCTGTACCATGTGCAGTTCCGCAGCCAGCCGGAAGAGGCAACGGTGGCGGTGAGCCGCATCTTCCTGGGCACACAGTTGCAATGCGCGCGCTGCCACGATCATCCCTATGAGAGCTGGACGCAGCACGATTTCTACGGCATGGCCGCCTTCTTCGTCCGTCTCGTGGTCCTCGATCCCAGCGGCAAGAAACCGCATCGCATCGCCGAGAAGAGCACGGGTGAAGTGCTGTTTAGCGGCTCCGCCAAGGACCAGAAGCCCGGCCGCAAGGGCGAGCCGATCAAGGCGAAGTTCCTCAGCGGCAAGCTGCTCGATGAACCGCCGGTGCCCAAGGACTTCAAGGAGCCGAAGCAAAAGCTCGACAAGATTGTGCCACCGCTCTTCTCGCGCAAGGAGAAGCTGGCGGAGTGGGTGACTTCACGAGACAACCCGTTTTTCGCGCGGGCCGTTGCCAACCGTGTCTGGGCGCAGTTCCTGGGCCGTGGGCTGGTCCATCCAGTCGATGACCTGAGCAGCCGCAATCAACCAAGCCACCCGGCGCTGCTCAAGGCGCTGACCGACCATGTGCTGGCAGAGAAGTTTGATCTGAAGAAACTGATCCGCGAACTGGTCAATAGCGAAACTTACCAGCTGGCCTCAACCGGCGCGAATACCGAGGCGTTGCCGCGCTGGTTTGAACGGGCCCGTGTTCGCCCGCTGTCGGCAGAGGAATTGCTGGCCGCGCTCCCGGTCGCCGCCGGCCAGCCGGCCAGCTTCAAGCACGGCGGCGACACCATCGAGTACTTCACGCGCTACTTCGGCGAGCCGCACGACGGCCAGGGCAACTTCCAGGGCAGCCTTTTCGAGCACCTGTTCATGAACAACGCCGACAACATCCGCCGCATGCTGTCGGCGAGCAAAGGCAACCTGGCGGATACGCTGATCCGCATGAAAGAACCCGCCGCGGAAAAAGTCGATCGCCTCTTCCTCAGTGTGCTCAGCCGCCCGCCCAGCGCCGCCGAACGCGAACGCTTCGTGCAACATCTGAGCAGCGATGCCAAGATGACGCCGGCATTGATTGACGAGGCGATCTGGGCGCTGGTAAGCTGCGCGGAGTTTCGGTTCAATCATTAAGAGATGTTTAGTGGCTGTTCCGAAAGCGATTGGACGCCTTTGACGAAGCTCATTGGCCGGTCAACGCAAATCGCGAAGTCGATCGCGATGGGGATGATCACGGCCGTACAGACGACCATGCGCAAGGCCGGCAACTTGTAAATGGCTACACCGAAATCGTTGGGATCCTGTTGAAGACGCAGAACGGCTGAGAGAAAGCATCGACCTAGCCTAGCCGCGGTTCACTGTCGGGATAATCCAATGGTTGGCCCAGCGAGATATGTTGATCGCGAGGCTTTAAGTTCGTTCGCAGACCGGCTAAGCTGATCATCTGCGGTCTTTCACATTCCTCTTTTGGAGGGGGGCGAAGTCATGGAACCGCTCAACACGTTCTGCCTGGCCGCGCTGGTGTTCCTGTCCCTGCCGATGCCACTGTTCGCCTGCGTCGCCCTCAAGGCTTTCCCCGCGGTGCGCTGGTCATTGATGCCGTGGGCGTGGGGCAATTCGTTCGTCCTGGCTGTAGCTGGCCTGCTGATCGTCGCAACCCCCCTGCCCCCGTGGATCGCGCTTGCCGTCGGCGCCACAGCCTTTGTGGTCTGCGGGATGCAAATGTTCGCTAGGTTCGCACGTGGAGCCGCCGGCCGCGGCTGTGCCGACAGTTGATAAGGCGATGTGCGCGATTGCTCCGCCAAGTCGCGAACCTTACGATTGTGACCTAATGGTTCTGCAAGAGCATTGCCCTCCCAAACATCCCCATTCCGAAGCGAGTTTTCTCATGCCTATCTGGAACCAGCACCTATCCCGCCGTCGCTTGCTCAAAGGCGTGCTCGCGACCGCCGGCGGCGTCGCGGTCGCCAACTGGGGCGGGTTGTTTCATTCATCAGCAGTTGCCCAGGATGCGGCCCGGCGCAGCAAGCGCTGCATCCTCCTGTGGATGAATGGCGGGGCCAGCCAGATCGATACCTTTGACATGAAGCCGGGCCGGCCGACGGGCGGTCCGTTTCGGCCGATCCAGACGAACGTCAACGGCATCCAGGTCTGCGAGTACCTGCCGCGCCTCGCTCGCATGACCGACAAGCTGGCGATCATCCGCAGCATGCGCACGCAGTCGCCGGACCATCCCGACGGCATCTATCACATGCACACGTGCTACCGGCAGTCCGAGCGCGTACCGCATCCGGAAATCGGCGCCATGATCGCCAAGTTCGTCGGCAATCCCGACAGCGATATTCCCAGCTTCGTACGCATCGGCTCGACGGGCAATGCGGGGTCCGGCTATCTTGGACCACGCTACGAGCCGTTCTCGATGGGCCACGATTGCCGCATGCCGTACTTCTCGACGCCCATCAGCACGCCGCAGACGCAGCAACGCCGCGGTGAGTTGTTGCGCTTCCTGGAGGACCAGTTCGGCGCGCAGCACCGGGCGGAACCGTTCTTGTCGCATCGCACCAGCGAGGCGCGGGCGCAAAGGTTGATGCGTGCCCGATCGGTGTTTGACATCAGCGCCGACTGGCCGCGCAGCCAGGAGCGCTACGGCAACACCGATTTCGGCCGCGGCTGCTTCATGGCGCGCAAGCTGGTCGAGGCCGGCGTGCCGTTTGTCGAAGTCGGCCAGGAGAATTACGACAGCCACGCCGACAACTTCGTCTGCCATCGCGGCAACATGGACGTGCTCGACCCCGCCTGGTCCGGCCTGCTGACCGACTTGCAGGAGCGCGGCCTGCTCCAGGACACGCTGGTAGTGTGGATGGGCGAGGTGGGCCGCACGCCGTACATCAACAACCGCGCCGGCCGCGACCATTTCGTGCGTGCCTGGACGATCGTGCTGGCCGGCGGCGGCATCCGCGGCGGCCAGGTTTACGGCGCCACCGACCAGAATGGCCGCGAGGTCCGCGACAACCCAGTCAGCGAAGGCGACCTGTTCGCAACCATCTACACCACCCTCGGCATCAACCCACGAGCGCGGCACTACGTCGGCACGCGGCCGGTGTGGGCGACGCCGGAAGGGGCGCAGGCGATAAGGACGCTGCTGGGGTGAACGGAATGCAGTTCGCCCAGGACGAAGTCCAATGGTGATATTGGAAGGTGTGACCCGACGCGAAAAGGTGTCAGGTTGGTATCACCCTCCATGACATGAAAGTTGACATGAAACTTATTCGCGGGCTGATCTTGCCCATATTCGTCTTATTGCTTCATGTCACGCAGGCGCCGGCGCAACAGAAAGCGCCGCTCTCCTGGACGCTGGGCTGGGACGCCGACTGGGTCACGGCCGTCAGCTTCCTGGACAACCAACGGATCGCGGCCGGCAACAAGCTCGGTCAAATCCTGGTCTGGAAATTGTCAGAGAAGATGGGAGAGCCGGCGCCAAGCCTGCGTCTCGATGGCCACAGCAACACCATCAATCGCTTGCTCACCTCGCCGGATGGCCTGCTCATCTCCGCAAGCAATGACCACACCATCCGCATCTGGGACACAGGCAAACCGGCGAAGGGCAGCGACACGATCGTGCTCAATGATTCAGCCCGCCGCGACAAGCTGGAGCGCAAGCAGAAGCCGCCGGTCGCCGTGGAAGCCAAGGTGCAGGTCATCGACGCCAGCCGCGTGCTGTCAGGTCACAAGGATTGGATTCTCGGGCTATCGCTGACGAAGGACGGCAAGACGCTCGTCAGCGGCGATAACAAGGGTGAGATCATCGTCTGGGACATGCCCGACGCCAGGGAGAAACGCCGGCTCAAGACCAAGGGCTGGGTCTGGGCCATGGCGGTTTCTCCCAGGGGAGAGTCGCTGCTGATCGCCGATCGCATTCACCTGGTATTCGACAGCGGTCGGCATGCCGGTCTGCAATTACTTGACATGAAAACGGGCGGGGTGCAGCGCGACCTCTCCAAGGACAAGGACTTTGCCAAGCACATGTACGCGGCGGCGGCGTTCTCGCCCGACGGCAAGATTGCCGCCGTCGCCCGCGGCGGCGAAGTGGATGGGCTCAACGGCAAGGTGACGCTGCTCGACCCCGCCACGGGCAAGAAGATCCGCGAGCTTACGCCGGGCCATCTCAACGGCGCGACCGACGTGGTCTTTCATCCCGACGGCAAGCACCTCTTCTCCAGCGGCCGCGATACCACCGTGCGCATGTGGAAGGTTGACGACGGCAAGCTGGCGCGCGAATTCGGCCAGCCGAGGGGCGGGCAGTTCAAGGACTGGATCCATGCCGTCGCCGTCTCGCCCGACGGCCGCTGGCTGGCGGGCGCGGACATGGCGGGCGCGGTGCGAATCTGGTCGCTGGGCTCCAGGTGACAAAGGGGACCCTGACAGGAGTCGCACCTGAAAAGGTTCGCGCGTTGCCGAGGTCCCTCTTATGATATCCTGGCACGTACCGGCACTATGTCCGGAAGGATCGCCCTGTTGCGTTGCTGGAGGCACAGCGATGTCCGAATTCACTCCTTATCAGCAGAAGGTAATCAAGCGTTACTACGACAACCAGGATCCGATCCTGCGGCAACGGCTCGCGGAGCTGGTCGGCGAACTGTATCTGGCGGAAGGCAAGAAGAAAGAGCGGGCCTGGAAGGCGGCGGTGACGGCCATGGAGAAGCTCAAGGTTCCAAAGGACCGGATCGACCACCTGGTGAAAGCCGCCAAGCCGGAACTGCTTGCCGTTCTCGTCAAGGAACTGGAAGGGAAGCCTTGAGGCGCACGGTCCGGAACTGGAGCTAGCGCATCAGCAAGATCAGGTTGCCGACCAGGCTCAGCGCCAGCACGCCCGCCAGCCCCAAGACCCAGATGAGCGGCACACTGTCTTGCCGGGACGTGCGCGCGTCTTCCTCGTCTTCCTCGCCGTGCTGGAGATCTGCAAGCGACGATGCTTCCAGGCGCTGGCGGGCGAGCTTGGGTGGATCGCCGTTCAAGAGACATTCGAGGTCGATGATGAGGTCGTCCGGGGTGGCGTAACGCTGGCTGCGGTCCTTGGCCATCATGCATTCCACCACTTCACCCAGGCCGGAGGAGAGGCCGGTATTGAGATGGTCGGGGGGCGTCAGCTCCTTCTTGAGGTGGGCCTGCAAGATGGCCTCGACCTTGTTGCCGGGAAACGGCGGCTGACCGGTGACCATGTGGTAGAAGGTGGCACCGAGAGAGTAGATGTCGGCCCGGCTGTCGATGTCGTCGCGAGTCTGGATCTGCTCCGGCGAGATGTAGTAGGGCGTGCCGGTGGTCATGCCCTTCTCGGCCTTGACGGCGGCCTCGTCGGTCGTGTCCCGCGCCAGGCCGAGGTCGGCCAGCTTGGCGACGCCCTCCGCGGTGATGATGATATTGGCCGGCTTGATGTCTCGGTGAATGAGCTTGCGCCGGCTGGCATGCGCCAGCGCCTGAGTGATCTGCAGCACGATCTCGACCGCTTCCTTTTCGTCGTAGATCTTGCCTTTTTCGATCTCCTGCTTGATGGTCGTACCCTCGACGTACTCCATTACGAAGTAGTGGATCTTGCCGGCCGAGCCGACGTCGATGGCCTGGACGACGTTGTTGTGACTGAGCTTGGCGGCCACGTGGGCCTCGCGCGTGAAGCGCTTGAGGAACTCCGGATCCGCGGCCAGCTTCGGTTTGAGGACCTTGATTGCCACCAGCCGATTCATGCTGACTTGCCGGGCCTTCCAGACGAGACCCATGGCCCCCTGGCCGAGCTTGTCGAGCAAGTCGTAGCCGGGAATCTGCTGGCTCATGAGGTCGGCCAACTCCTTGTTGGCGCGGCGGGCCTGGTGAATGGTGAGGAAGCCGCTCTTGACGAGTCGATTGAGCAGCGCCGTCGCGGAGTCGTCGCCATCGTCGCCGCGGCACTGGTCAAACTCCTCGCGCGTGATCATGCCGCGGCTGACCAGGGCATGCCCCAGCTTCTCCTCGTTCAGACGCACCGCGGCTTCGGGCTTTGCGGAGGGTTGCATGGCAGCATTATACCGCGCATGGCGGGATTGTTTAGCGGGGAGCCGGCTTGCCGCTATACACGTCATAGATTGCAGCCGTGCATGCAAAAAGATCGCACGGGCCGAACGGTCTGCGCTTGCCGCGGCGTTCTCCTGCTTGCTATGATTACGATAAGGTTTGACCGAACCTGGCCCTGGGCGACCGGGTCGTTCTCGTAGGGCGGCCAGTCCATCATGATCCGACCTCGACAGCGGGAGGGTTTATGCACGCAAGCGGTGCGCTGGATGCAAGCGTTCTGGTGCTGAACAAGATGTTCCTGGCGGTACACATCGTGTCGGTCCGGCGGGCCTTCTGCTTGCTGTGCAAGGACCTGGCCGAGGTTGTCAACATGGAGGATGGTCAGTTCGCGACCTACAGCTTCTCGTCTTGGCGCGAGGTGAGCGAGTATCGCGCCCAGCATTTTCGCGAGGAAGACGACGACTGGGTGCGAACCGTGACCAGCCAGATCCAGGTGCCGCGCGTCATCCGCCTGATGAGCTACGACAAGTTGCCGAAGCAGACGGTGAAGTTCAACCGCCGCAACATCTTCGCCCGCGACAACAACCAGTGCCAGTATTGCGGCAAGCGCTTCCCGACCAACGAGCTGAGCCTCGACCACGTGACGCCGCGCAGCCAGGGCGGCCTGAGCAGCTGGATCAACGTCGTGTGCGCGTGTCTGGAATGCAACGTCCGCAAGGGCGGCCGCACTCCCAAGCAAGCGCACATGGGCCTGATCCGCAAGCCGGAGAAGCCCAAGCGCAGCCCGCTCCTGAACTTCAAGCTCACGCAGAAGAAGTACCAGTCGTGGAAGACCTTCCTCGACAACGCCTACTGGTCGGTGGAACTGAAGTAAGATGGCGACGCGAGATCAGAGCCGTATGCGTGAGCATCCGGCTCTGATTCCGACTGATGCCGACGAAAAGCCAACGCCATGATAATCATTCGATTAGAGGATGACGCGGCCAAACGGCGTGCCCTTGGGTTCCTGGCCGGCCGCTTTTCCTTCAAGAGCTGGACTAGCGGCGAGATGATGGTGCCGCCAGGGGCACTTCCCAGCCTCGCGCTGGAGGGCATTCCATTTCACGTCATGGGCCCGGCCACCTATGAGCAGCTTGCAGCGCCGGTACGAGATACTCCTGCCTCTGCGATTTAACGATGGCGAAAAGGTTCCAGATGAACTGATCGCGGAATCGTTACTTGAGCTGGAGCAGGAATTTGGCAGCGTCTCGTCAGAGACGCAAGTCATTCGTGGCCGCTGGGAAAGCGAAGGACATACCTACCGTGACGAGTTGGTGCGTGTCTTTGTCGATGTTTCAGACAAGCGAAAGACTCGCCAGTTTTTTGTCAAATACTAAGGTTTTGCAAAGCTGCAGCTGGCCTTGTCAAAATGGGCAATTTCGTTCAAATTCCTGGTAATTTCACATGGCGCACGACGACCACGGAGGGTCCGGTCATGCCAGGG
>VGYC01000122.1 GCA_016873095.1 Planctomycetota bacterium
CATCGCGTGCCCGGCCTCTCCGCGCCCGCGTCGCGTCATCCCGTCACCCCGCGGCCCCGCGCCTGCCCCCCCGCCGGCCCAGCAACGCAACTGGCTCGCTCAGGCATGCGTGAGCAACTCTCCCGGTGGCCTCGCGCGAGCATTCGGTACCCGGAAGCGCCCGGAGATTTCTCTACGTCCGACAGGTGCGCGTGGCTATCTTTCCACGCCGGCGAAGGGGACGGTTGGACGGAAGCCGGAAGGCTCGAACTCATTGGCCGAGCGGGAGCGGCGGTGGCCGATGATGTTCGCCAGGTTATCCGCCGAGATGATCAACATTCCGCGCTCAATGGCTTCGGCACGAACGGCGGCAATGGCCTCGTTCAGCTTCTTGGCGTCCTCATCCATTCCCTTGGTGACGCTACCCTTGCCCTTGGCGCTGCGAGCGTCGCCGATGAATATTCTCGTCTTGGGCGTGATCGCCCCGTGCAGCTTGCCATCGGCAAGATCCAGATACGCATCGACCTTGACGCCTTGACGCTGCAGGATTGACATGAACTCGCGGAGGTGGCGCATCTGCTCGGCGGGGCTGTCGCTCGTCGAGCCTCCCCAGTTGATGTTGCCGGCGATGACCACGTGCGTGCCGAAGACCATGTTGAACAATAGGTCCCCTTCCTTGAGCGGGTTGTCCGCCTCACGCTGAATCCGGCCGCGGCTCTGGTCGTTGAGTGCGATTTCCTTGCCCTCATTGTCGTGCAACGAGGTGATGCGTGCCCGGCTCGAGGTCGGCCCCAGCACCTGCAATACTTCCACGGTCCCCTTGAACAGGCCCTCGGCTCGGCCCTTCCAGCCGGCTCCGAAGACGTTCAGCGCCAGGCCTGGCTTCACGCCGATGCTCGAACCAATGTTGATCGTGACCTCACGTTCCTTGTTGTTGACCTTCGTGATCTTGCCGAGCTGATCATCCCACAACGGTTTCCCATGGGACACATCCATGAGCAAGGCATGTGGGCCCGACGAGATGCGAATCATCGACGAACTGGCGTTGGCGGCGCGCTCGGTCGCCTTCTTTAGGTCTGCGGCAAGCACTGCCTTCTCGGCAAGCAATTTATCGATCGCCGCTTTGTTGTCGGTCTCGGTCTTTTCGATCAGGTTTTGCAACTCCTGGTTGCGGGCAAACGATTTCTCCATCGCCTCGTACTTGGCCTGGGCGGCCTTGAGCGCGATATCATTGCCTTCCTGAATCTTCTTGAGGAACATCGACCAGGCATTGTCGATCTTGCTCCGGACGAGGCGCAGTTCTTCCTCGGACTTCTTGGCCTCGGCCCTGGCGGCAACGGCGCTTGCCTGGGCTTTCTTGAGGTTGTCATCCAGCGTCTTGAAGCGATCGCGATAGGAAGAGGCATACTTGTTGCCGGCGTCGTCGTAGCCGATGTCTTTCTTGACTTCCTTGATCATGTTCTCAATGGCCGGCTTGTTCTTGAAGATGGCCGCAGTGAAATTCTCCTTCTCCTGGAAAAAGCGATCGCGCAACTTGTCCAGTTCCTTCAGGTCGTCTGGCTCAAGAGACTGGCCGATGGCCTGGCGGGCATCGAGCGCTTGAAACAAGTTGAATTCTGCGGTTAGCTTTGCAGTTGCCTCGCTGTCCTTGGCTTTCTTGGCGTCGTCGCGAAGCTTGTCCTGTCCGGCATAGCCGAAATAGCCCCATGTCCCCAGGCCGATGCTCAGGAGGACGAAGAACACCAAGAACAGCACCAAGACGGTGTTCGGGTTGGTGTTGTCTTTCCGCTTGGGGGCCTTTTTCAGAGCCATGGAAAACCTCCGGACAGGCATCGTAGAATCAGGATCCAGCAGCGAACGACTTGCACCCTGTCATTCTAAAGAGCGCCGACAAGCGGTGTCAATGAAATTGGCTGGGCAATCCATGCCTCCGGGGCCGGACATGACGGTCGTAACGACAGGCCGCACAACCGCACGTCGCGCTGGCCACGATTACGCCCGGCTGCAAGCAATCTTTTTGTCGCCAGCAGACGGTAGCACCTCATCTCGACGGCCCGCGTGTTTGCCGGTTTGATCTTGACAGAGTGCGGAGACTGCCTAAAATGCGGGAAGTAACGGAAATGACCTTCCTGCTGCGGTGATCCCCTCCGACATTCATCGTCTGTAGTTGTGAAGTCTTAGCACGTAAGCACCTGTAGAACCGTTGGCGATCCGGCAGCACTTCTGAGACCAATGACCGATCCCCGATCCGCGCTTTGCTCTGCCTGGAGCCAAGCCGGCTTGGAGCCGTTTGCACTCGCGATTCGCTTTTCTAACCCAGATGTTTCGATGTCCACGGGCCGTGGGAACGACAGCCTGTACCTGGTAGACGCCCACTCACTGATCTTCCAGGTCTTTCATGCGCTGCCAGAAATGAGCAGTCCGTCCGGATTGCCGACCAATGCTCTGTTCGGCTTCGCCAAGGACATGCTGTTCCTTCGCAACGACAAGAAGCCGGATTACCTGGTGGTGGCATTTGACATGTCCGGGCCGACCTTCCGGGACGCCATCGACCCCGAGTACAAGGCACACCGTGCCCCCATGCCGGACGACCTGCAACTGCAGATACCACTCATCCAGCAGCTGCTGGAAGCGATGCGTATACCCATCGTCGGCATTCAAGGCTATGAAGCGGACGATGTCATCGCCACACTGGCCAAGGCCGGCGGCGACCGCGGTCTCGATGTGTTCATCTGCTCGAGCGACAAGGATTGCCGGCAGCTGATCAATGACCGCGTGCGCATGTACAGTCTGCGCAAACGGCAGGTCTTCGATGCCGAGGCGCTGCAAAAAGACTGGGGCATCAAGCCGGCGCAGGTGGTGGACCTCCAGACGCTGGTCGGCGACTCGGTGGACAACGTCAAGGGCGTCCCCGGCATCGGCCTCAAGACAGCCTCGAAACTGCTGCAAGACTACGGCACGATCGACAACATCCTCGCCCATGTCGAGGAAATCCCCGGCGCCAAGCGTCAAGAGAACCTCCGCGCGGCCGGGCCGATCATCGAGCGAGCCCGGCAGCTGGTCCGCCTCGCTACCGATGTGCCCATCAACATCGACTGGGACGCCTGGCGAGTCGGCGACTGGGACGCGCCGCGCTTGCTCGCGCTTTTCCGGGAGTGGGGCTTTCACCGCTTTGCCGACCAGGTGCGTGAGTCGTCTCGAAGCAATACGCCGAGTATTTCGGGAGGGCGAAACGCCCCAGTATCGAGAGAGCGCTCCCGCCGAGCCGACCCGGATGCGACCAGGAGTGCGGGTTTGGCTCGCCAGGAGCCTCGCCCTCCCAGATCCTACCACGCCGAAATCCAGGGTAGTCTCTTCGGTGAAGATCTGGAGACTCTCAGAAACGGGCAAGCCGAGGAGGGCGCGACCGCCGAAGTTGCCAGGGCCAAATGGGACGCGACCTACCACCTTGTCGATACGCCGGAACGCTTCGCCGAATTTTTCGCCGAGCTTACCAGGCAGGATCGCATCGCGCTCGACCTGGAAACGACAAGCCTGGAACCGCGCCGTGCTGCTCTCGTCGGCCTGGCCTTCTGCTGGAAGCCCGGCGAGGCATGGTACCTCGCCGTTCGCGCCCCCGAAGGCGACCAGTCGCTCGACGCTGCCGCCGTTCTCGAGCAACTCCGCCCCGTTCTGGAAAAAACGCACCCGGAGAAGGTGAATCAGAACATCAAGTACGACATGCAGGTGCTGAGGCAACATGGCATCGAACTCGCCGGAGTGGTGGGCGACTCAATGGTCGCCGACTACCTGCTGCACGCCGGCGAGCGCAGCCATGGCATGGACACCCTGGCCGACAAGCACCTCAATCACGTCGTCATCCCCATCACCGATCTCATCGGCAAGGGCAAGAACCAGCTACGCATGGACCAGGTCAGCCCGGCACGCATCGCTGAATACGCCGGCGAGGACGCAGACGTCGCCTGGCGACTGTGCGCCTTGCTCGAACCCATGCTCGAAGTGGCGGGCGTGAAGAAGCTCTACGATGATCTGGAGGTCCCGCTCATTGAAGTCCTCGCCGAGCTGGAATTCAATGGCATCCGCCTGGACGTGGGCCTGCTGCGGCGCATGGGCGAGGAAATGACAGGCCAGCTTGCAGCGCTGGAGCAGGACATCCATCGCCTGGCCGGGCGGGAGTTCAACATCGCCTCACTCAAGCAGCTCCGCCAGGTCATGTTCGAGGAATTGAAGCTGCCGCAGCGCCGCAAGACCAATCTCACCGGCGAAGCCAGCACCGACCAGGAAACGCTCGATTGGCTGGCGAGCGCGGGACACGAACTGCCACGCAAGCTGGTCGAGCATCGCCGCATTGCCAAGTTGAAGGGAACGTACATCGACGCCCTGCCGTTGCTGGTGAATCCGGAAACAGGCCGCATCCACGCATCGTTCAACCAGACCGTCGCCGCCACCGGCCGTCTCAGCTCCAGCGATCCGAATCTGCAGAACATCCCGGTGCGCAGCGAGCAAGGCGAGCAGATCCGGCAGGCGTTTCTGCCCGAGCCGGGCTGGCAGTTAATCGCCGCCGACTACTCGCAGATCGAGCTGCGGCTGCTGGCACACTTCAGCGAAGACGAGGAAATGCGGCGGGCCTTCGCGGAGGACATGGACATTCATGCCCGCGTCGCGGCTCAGGTCTTCGGCGTCAGCGAAGACGCGGTCACTCCCGAGATGCGCCGGGCCGCCAAGACGGTGAACTTCGGCGTCATCTACGGCATCAGCGCCTTTGGTCTCGCCCAGCGGCTGGAGATCGACAAGGACGAGGCCGGCAGGTTCATCGACGCCTACTTCGCCCGCTATCCAAAGGTGTTGGCCTACCAGGACGGCCTCTTGAACAAGTGCCGCATGCAGGGCTACGTGAGCACGATCCTGGGCCGCCGCCGGTCGATCAACGGCATCCGCAGGAACACCAGCCACAAGGGCCGCAATCAGCCGGAGCGCGAGGCTATCAACATGGAGATCCAGGGCTCGGCTGCCGACCTCATCAAGGTCGCCATGCTCAACTGCTATCGCCGCCTGAAACGCGAAAACCGCAAGTCGCGCATGCTCCTGCAGATCCACGATGAGCTCGTCTTCGAGACGCCGCCGGAGGAGTTGCCTGCGGTGGCCGCCCTGGTCGAGAAGGAGATGGCGAACGCCCTGGCAGATCGCTTGCAGGTGCCGATCAAGGTGGATGTTTCGGTGGGGCCAAACTGGCTGGATGTGCGCGATTATCAGGGGAACAAGGTGGCCGTGTGAAAGTCCTGGGCATCATCGGCGGCATCGGCAGTGGCAAGAGCCAGGTTGCCCAGGAATTAGCCCGGCGAGCGGGGGACGTGAGCTTCCTGATTTCAGGCGACCAGCTGGGACACGAAGCTCTCAAGCAAACAGAGCTTCGCAAGCGTGTCATCGAACGCTGGGGACAGGCGATCGTCACGCCAGAAGGAGAAGTCCATCGCAAGAAGCTCGGAACCATTGTTTTTCGGGACACCGATGAGAGGAAGGCGCTGGAGTGCATCGTCTTTCCTTACATCGAGAGACGCATTGCTGAAGAGATCGCCAGGGCGAAGCGTGACCCGGCAACCCGGCTGATCGTGCTGGACGCCGCCGTCATGCTGGAAGCGGGCTGGGACCGGCATTGCGATTGCCTGGTCTTCGTTGATGTGCCGCGCGACGTCCGCCTGCAGCGGCTTGCCGAGCAACGCGGCTGGAGCGAAAGAGAAGTGACTGCCCGCGAGCAGGCCCAGTGGCCGCTCGAAGACAAGAAATGCAGGGCCGATTTCGTCATTGACAATTCCGGAACAGCCGAGCAACTGGTCGGCCAGATCAAGGATCGGCTCCAGAGACTCGGGATCGAGACATAAGGGAGAGCTGATCATGCCAGAGCCACGAAGCCGTCGCGAAGGACAGCCACGGACAAGGCGCGCCAAAGCGGCAGAAACCGAGACGCCACGCGAGGACAATCTGCGCGAAGAAACTCCGAAGGCCGAAGCGCCGCGTTCGGAGCGCCTGGAAGAAACAGCCGCCGAAAGCCCACGTACGGAGCGTGCGGAGCGTGCGGAGCGTGCGGAGCGTGAGGAGCGTGAGGAGCGTGAGGAGCGCGACGAGCAATCGGCGACCGCTGTCGCCACCGAGCCATCGCCAGTGTACGAGGCGGCGGAGAACGGCACGCCGCAAACCGTCGCCACGCCGAGGCCACCGCGCGGCGACCGTTACGACGAGGAGTACGGCGGCTTCGACGCCGAGACCAACAGCCGTTACGAGGAAATCAAGCGCGGTGGCACTCACATCTCCGAGTTGCAGCAGATGACCATGCCCATGCTCCTGCGCACCGCCAAGGACGAGGGGCTCAGCGAGTATACCGGACTCAAGAAGCAGGACCTCATCTTCAAGATTCTCAAGGAACGCGTCAAGCAGAACGGCCTGATGTTCGGCGAGGGCACGCTGGAAGTGCTGCCGGATGGCTTCGGCTTCCTGCGCAGCCCGGACTACAACTACGTCCCGTGCCCGGACGACATCTACATTTCACCGAGCCAGATTCGCCGCTTCGGACTGCGTACTGGCTCGGTGGTGGCCGGCCAGATTCGCCCGCCCAAGGAGAACGAGCGCTACTTCGCTCTGCTGCGCGTCGAGGCCATCAACTTCTATGACCCCGATGTGCTTTCGCAGAAAGCCGTTTTCGACGACCTGACGCCGTTACATCCCAACAAACGGCTGAGCCTGGAGGCCGAGCCGGGCGAGATCAACATGCGCGTCGTGGACCTGGTCACGCCCATCGGCAAGGGACAGCGCGGCCTGATCGTCGCCCCGCCGCGCACCGGCAAGACCATCCTCCTCCAGAAGATCGCCAACAGCATTCTCCGCAACCATCCGGAATGCTACGTCATCGTCCTCTTGATCGACGAGCGCCCGGAGGAAGTGACCGAGATGGAGCGGACCGTCAAGAGCGCGCACTCGGAGGTCGTCAGCTCGACGTTCGATGAGCCGGCCAGCCGCCACGTCCAGGTCAGCGAGATGATCATCGAGAAGGCCAAGCGCATGGTCGAGTTCGGCACCGACGTGGTCATCCTGCTGGATTCGATCACGCGCCTGGCCCGCGCCTACAACACTGAGATCCCGCACTCCGGCAAGATCCTGTCCGGCGGCGTGGACGCCAACGCCCTGCACAAGCCCAAGCGCTTCTTCGGGGCTGCCCGCAACATCGAGGAAGGCGGCAGCCTCACCATCCTGGCGACGGCCCTCATCGACACCGGCAGCCGCATGGACGAGGTGATCTTCGAGGAGTTCAAGGGCACCGGCAACATGGAACTGCACCTCGACCGCCGGCTCGTGGACAAGCGCATTTGGCCGGCCATCGACGTCAACCGCTCCGGCACCCGCAAGGAAGACCTGCTCCTGCCGCCCGAGGACTTGCGACGCGTTTACATCCTCCGCAAGGTCTTGAGCGACATGAACCCCGTCGAGGCCATGGAACTACTCACCAACCGCATGGCGCGCACGAAGAGCAACACGGACTTCTTGAATAGTATGAACCTGGCGTGACAGGTTGATTGCTAGATATCCTGCGATCTGCGCTCGGCGCCGGTCTCTTGACGTCTAATGAGCCCGCGGCTGAGCAGAACCGTTTGATCTCAATTGACCTTCGGCGACCGAGCGACTTCCGCGCGTCACCAGGAGACCGTGTGGCGACACTTCCGCACCGTGGCGATTGACGTCCCTTGGCCCGACAAGCTCATCCGCACGCGTGAGGGCTTTCTGAACTTGCCACGGGCCAGCGACTGCTGGCGCGACGTCTGGAGGGCATCTTCGATGCGATTGTCGGTGTCTATCTTCTTGACAATGGCTCTGGCACCGGCGACGCCGGCGCTTTGCCAATCGGGGCGGATGCCATTGCTCATGCCGGACGACTTCAGCGAACTGAACCTTGTTGCCTGGCGTGTCGAACTGGGCACGCCGGATCCCAAAAACCCGCTGATCGAAGGCATGATGCCCTGGGACGCCGGCGGCGTCGGCATTCACGGGTCGGTCCAGAGAGATCCGATCGACAAGAAGTGGAAAGCCTACCTGGTGTGCACGCCAGCGGAAACGACACCAGCCGACCATCCCAAGAAGCCGTGGGCTTCCGAAAACGCCGCGCAGCGCCGGGTGTGCTTGTTCGAAAGCGCAGACGGCGTGCACTGGACCAGGCCCCACCTCGGCAACGTCACGTTCGGCCCCCACAAGAAGACGAATATCATCTTCGACACCGACGACGGCGTCTCCGCCTACTCATCAGTGCTGATCGATCCCTCGAACAAGAATTGGCCGTACGAGATGTTCGTGCTTCGCGAAAGCTGGAGCAAGGTGAGGGGCAAGCCGCCGCAAGGCAACGGCTACTATCGCTATCGCTCCCGGGATGGCAGAAGCTGGCAGCGCCAGGGCAACGTCATCAACGATCCGATGAAAGGCGATCTGTGCTTCTTCTACAAGGATGCGAAGGAGGGCTACGTCGCCTATTACCGGCTCGGCGCACCTGGCAAGAAAACCGATCACTTGCCCGTGTACGAGGACTTCCCGCGGCGCAGCTGTTTTCGCGCCGTCAGCCAGGACGGCGTCACGTGGACCAGGGACCCCATGATGGCCCTGACCAACGACGAACGCGACCATCGGGACACGCAGTATCAGGAATGCGTGCCGCTCAAGGTGCCCGGCGGTTACTTGGGCATGATCACGATGTACCATCCGATCACGCAAACGCTGAACCTGCGCCTGGCGGCGTCGCGCGACGGCCGACGATGGTGGTTTCCCGACCGCCGGCCCTGCTTCGACAATCCGCCGCTCGGCGATCATGGCGGCGGCATGATCTGGCAGAGTCAGTATCCGATCATCGACAAGGGGCGGCTGTTCATCTACTACGGCGGCACCGAGGGACCGCACCGGCAGATCTTCGATAGCCGCGCTCCCTTCCGCGACATTGGCTACCAGGAGAAAGTCATCGACCACGGCGCGCACTTCCTGCCGTTCAATTCGGCGTTGTGCCGGGTGTCGTGGCCGCTGATTCGGCTCTACGCCCTGGCATCGGCCGCCGGGGGACCGACCGTCGGCGTCGCTCTCACCACGCCGAGGAAGCTTGCGGGCAAGAAGTTATTCGTCAATCTGACCACGCGTCGGACCAGTTCTCCGGCGGCGCAACAGCACCTGGAAGGCTATCTACAGGTTGAATTGCTGGACGGGCATGGCAAGCCGCTACCCGGCTTCTTCCGCGAAGATTGCCAGCGACTGAAAGGCGATCACAAGGAGGTTGCGGTGCAATGGCGAGGAAGCGACAGGATGCCGGCCGAGGCCCGTCAAGCTCGATTCTTCCTGCGGCGGGCGTTCCTCTACGGCTTCGATGTTCGGGAGTGAAGTCGCAACTCGTCCATCAATTGTGCCGTTGTGCCGAGATTCCCGTCGCTTTTCCCCCGGGAAGAATCTACAATTGTGGGTGCGAATGATAAGTCCTGCCTCTGCAAGACATACAAACTACATGTAGTCATTAGAGTTGCGGATCCGTGATGGCCAGGCGAATGCTCAAATGTCGCTGCGGGCATAGTTGGGAGTTTTCGGCAATTGGGCCGATTCCCGAGGATGTTTCTACCCTTTGCCCCATTTGTACGTCCACCAACCAGAACACCGTGGAGCAAGCATCGCAGCACGACCTTCCAGAAGACACCGAGCCGACGGATCTCCGTCCGGGCGAGGTGATCGACGGCTTCGAGATCATCGAGGAACTCAACCGCGGCGGCATGGGCGTGATCTACAAGGCCAAGCAACTCGGCCTCAACCGGCTAGTGGCCTTGAAGGTGCTAACGCCGGACCGCATGGGGCAAAGCGAAGCCATGAGGCGGTTCATCCGAGAGGTACAAGCCGCTGCCTTGCTGAGCCATCCGAACATCGTCACGGTCTTTCACACCGACTTGGAATGTGTCCGGCCGTACCTGGCAATGGAGTATGTCGCCGGCATCGACCTCATGAAGCTGGTCAAACGCACCGGCCCCTTGCCCGTGGAAGAGGCGTTGCAGTTCATCAAGCAAGCCGCCCAGGGTTTGCAGCACGCCCATGAACGTGGCATGGTTCACCGCGATATCAAGCCGGCCAATCTGATGATCACGCCCTCGCCACTGGAATCGTCCTCTCGGCCGCGCAAACCGACAATCAAGGTTCTCGACATGGGTCTGGCCCGGGTGGTCAGCTCCGATGACATGAGTGACAGCGAAGGCGTGGCCAGCCTGACACACGCCGGCGAGTTCCTGGGCACGCCCGATTACATCTCGCCCGAACAGGCGGAGGACCCGCGGAATGCCGACATTCGCTCCGACCTGTATAGCCTGGGGGGCAGCCTGTATTTCCTGCTAGTCGGCAAGGTGCCCATGCCTGGCATGAGCTTGATGCAAAAGCTGCGGCGGCTCATCACGGGACCGATGCCTGAGGTTGTTGAGAGCCGACCAGACGTGCCGACGGATGTCAACGACCTTGTCAAGCGGCTGATGGCCCGTAACCCGGATGACCGCTTCCAGACACCGGCGGACGCGATCGAGGCCATCGACGACATTCTGCAGGCGAAGACCAAGTCCCGGCCCAAGGCCGGCGTCGCCGTCACGCCGGCATCGGCGGTGACTTCCCACGCGGTGCTTTCGACTGCTCCGACTGTCGCTCATTCGGCCGACGCCCATCCCGGCGGTGTGTGCGCGCTGTCCATGAGCGCCGACGGTAAGCTGCTGCTTTCAGGAGGGCAAGATGAGACGCTGCGGCTGTGGGATCCGGACCGGCTTGTCGAGCTGCGCTGCATCGCTGGCGATGTCGGCCCGGTGGAAGATGCGTGCCTGGCACCGAGCGGCAAGTGGGCCGCGTCCTGTGCGCTCCGGCTTTTCAAGAGCGACATGGTAGTGCAGCTCTGGGAGATTGCCAGCGGTGGCCAGCGCCGCCGGCTGAAGGGGCACGACGACACCGTCTTTTGCGTGGCGATTTCTCCGGATGGTCGACGTGTGGCCGCCGGCGGGGGCGACAAGTCCATTTTCATCTGGTCGGTGGATCAACCAGGCTCGCCATCCATTCGGCTCAACGGGCACACGGCAGCGGTGTCGCACGTCGTTTTCTTGCCGCCGGGAGACGTCTTGCTATCCGGATCTCACGACGGCACGCTTCGCATCTGGGACAGCAAGACCGGCGCTTCCAAGGGAAGTTCGCGCAGCCCTGTCGGCGCCATCGAGGGAGTTGCCGTCTTCGGCACCGGGAAGCGACTGGCACTTGCTGGCCACGGATTGCAGATCCGCCAGGCCAACGGCGCGTTCACACAACTCAAGGGGCATCAGGGAACGGTGCTTTGCGCGGCATTTTCACCTAACGGCGAGCGGCTGCTCTCCGGCGGCGGCGATGGCAGCGTACGTCTATGGAAAGCAGGTGACGGTATTGAAGAGCGTTGCTTCCAGGGGCACTCCGGCAAGGTGCGCGCCGTGGCCTTTAGCCCCGATGGCAAGACACTTTTCTCCGGCGGCGAAGACGGAACCATCCGCCGCTGGTCTCTGTAAAGCTCGCGCCTTTAGCTTGCAAGAACTTCGACGGCGCGCGTAGGCAAGACCCAACGTCAAGCCTCGAGAGACCTTTAGAATAGCTTTAATACCACTGCTAGCACCCACACCAGCGCACAAGCTGCAATGGCACCGATGGTGATGCCGACGGGTCCAAGACGGTCTTCAAATGTGAGTCGTGCATCCACCATCCCCGGCACTTCTCGCGCCTCGCTGTCGTCCTCGCGCTGTGCCGGCGGCTTAGGGGTGGCCTTGACCTTGGGAGTGGCGGGCATCGCTGATTTGGCATCTTGGGCGCCGCGCATGCTTCTTCGGTTCGGCAGTTTATCGAGCGCCGCCGGCCGTGGTGTCGGCGTCGCGGGCCCCACTGCTCCCGCGCTGACGCGTACCGTTTCTTTGCCGGCTGCTCGTTGCATGGATGGCGCCGGCGCGTGTTGCTTGTCTGGTATTGACGGAATGCCCGGTCGCTGCATCGGCAATATGCCGCTACGCGCGCGGACCGGTTTTGACTTGGACGGGTTGATCGCCAGCGGCTTGAGCGCGTCCACCACGTCCACGACCCGCTGGTAGCGACCCTCCGGCGCTTTTTGCATTAGCCGTTCCACAACCTCAATCAACCCGGCTGGTGTCTCCGGGCTCAGTTCGGCAATGGGAGTGGGTTGCTTGAACTGGTGGGCCATCATCTTTTCAGCGGCGTTGCCCTCGGGGAACGGATATTGGCCCGCAAGCAGAAAATACAGGACGCAGCCGAGACTGTACTGGTCGCCGGCCGGGGTGAGGTTGGTCGGATCCATGATGCTTTCCGGACTGGCGCAGTCCAGGCCGCTGGTCACGGAGTTGGAAGTGGACATGGTGTCGACGAGCGACTCGCCTTCCGTCTCGGCCAGCAAGGTGCCAATGCCGAAGTCGAGAATATGCACTCTACCGTCGGGCCCGAGCATGATGTTGGATGGCTTCAAGAGGCCGTGGAAGAGTCCCTGCTGGTGACATACGTCAAGTCCTTCAGCCACTTGCAGGGCGATCCAGGCTGCCTGGCCCGCTGACATCTTGCCTTGCTGCTGGGCGACCTTCTCCAGCGTTTCGCCTTCGACAAACGGCCAGGCAAGGTAATGCATGCCACCGGCCGTGCCAACGTCCACGAACGGAATCACCGCGGGATGCCGGCATTGCTCAAAGGCACGCACCTTCCGCCGCGCCAGCCGCACATTCCACATGCTCCTACGCGGCAGCACCTTGACGGCGTACGCCTTGTTGTCCGTCTTCGACTGCGCCTTGTAAACCGTGCCCATGCTACCGGCGCCCAGGGCATCCATCAGCGTGAATGGTCCGAGCACGAAGCCCTGCGTCTTGCCCTGCAAGAGTCGCTCTGACTGGAATGGCGTGAGGATCCCCTGCTGGATGAGGTATTCGGCCAGTGCCGGCGGTTCGGACCTTGGATTCTTGGCGATGAACTCGCCTACCACCTGGTCCAGCTGCCCCCGTTCAACAAGGTTGCTCCGTCTCAAGTCCCATACAAACCACTCGCACGCGCCCAGTTCCGTTGTCACCATGTCGCATCCTCTAAAAAGTCGTCGCGTGGAACCGAAACCGCCGGTCGCGGCAGCGTCCAGAATAATTCGTTGGTGCGCGATCCGGAAAGACGGGAACTACCTGGAACCCCTTTACGGAAACATGGGATTCAAAAGAAGTGTTGTCAAATGTTAGCACTGTTTCGCAACCAGCCGACAGGCGGCCAGGCTGCGCTCACGCCATGATCGCGCTGGCCACATTCCCCGCCACGTCGGTAAGACGGAAGTCGCGGCCGCCGTAGCGGTAGGTGAGTTGTGTGTGGTCCAGGCCCATCAAGGCAAGGAGCGTGGCGTGCAGGTCGGTAGTATGCATCCGGCCCGCGGTGGCGTGCAGGCCATACTCGTCCGTGCCGCCGTAGGAGAAGCCTTTCTTGACGCCGGCGCCCGCCAGCCACATAGGATAGCCCGTGATGTTGTGATCCCGACCGTCGGGCCCCTGGGCGGTCGGCATTCGACCGAATTCGCTGCCGAACAGCACGAGCGTCTCATCTAGCAGGCCACGTTGCTCCAGGTCGGTGAGCAACGCCGCCGTGGGCTGGTCCACCATTGTCGACTGGCTGATGAGCCCGCGATGCAAGTTGTTGTGATGGTCCCAGCCGGACTGGCAGATTTCCACAAAGCGGACGCCCGCCTCGGACAGCCGCCGCGCCATGAGACATTGGCGCGCAAAGCTGCCGGCCGGGCCGGGCTTCACGCCGTAAGCATCCAGTACCCGTCGCGGCTCGCGCGAGATGTCCAGCAGATCCGGCACATGATGTTGCATCCGAAAGGCCAGCTCGAACGACTGAATCACGCCCTCGACCTCATCGGGCGCCCCGGGCCTGGCCGCCAGGTCGCGGTTCATCGCCTGGATCAGTTCGAGCTGCCGGCGCTGCAATGGCGACGCCGTCCGCGGCCGCAGATTCGGCATCTCGCCGGTGTCGTTGATGCGTGTTCCTTGAAAATGCGCGGGCAGAAAAGCACTGCCAAAATTGACGGCCCCGCCGAAGTTGGGCGGCGGATTGATGGTGACGTAACCCGGCAGGTCCTGGTTTTCCGTTCCCAAACCATAGAGCAGCCACGCGCCCATAGACGGTCGAGTGAGCTGCGCCAGAGCCGTTCCCGTGTGCAGCTGGATGACGGCCTGCGGATGAGCCGGTGTATCGGTGTGTAACCCGCGAATGAAGCAAAGCTTATCGACGTGCCGGGCAACGTGCGGAAACAGCTCGGATACCCAGGTCCCGGTTTGGCCATGGCGGCGGAAGCGGAACTTCGAGGCCGTGAGAACAGCGCCCCCGGGTGCTACGCGGCCATCGTCACCCTGCAAGCGCGGCTTGTACTCGAATGTGTCCAGCTGCGACATCGCCCCTTCCATGAAGAGGAAGATGATGCGCTTGGCCTTGACCGGAAAGTGCGGTTGCCGCGGCGTGAGAGGGCCAGGCGCCGAGCGACGTTCAGCGGCCGCCTTTTCGCCCAGCAGACCGGCAAGGGCGAGGTAGCCAAAACCGGCGCCGGCGGATTTCAGGACCTGGCGGCGGCTTGCAAGTGGGGCTAAGGAGTTCAGGTATTGCATGGTCTTGCCCTTACGTTATGCGTCACCTTACGAACCGAAACTCCGCCGATGCCAGGATGGCGTGGCAAAAGCTGGCCCAGGCGGCGGCGCGGGGCGTCGGCGTCTCGTCGCGCAAGGCGGATTCGTATTCGGCAATGTATGCCAGCGCACGTTCCGTTTCTTTCGGCGTCGGAGTGCGAGCGAGTGCGAATCGATAAATTCGCGCCGCGCGTTGCTCGTCATCGTCTTTCGCACGCTGCACTCGTTCCGCCAGCGCGTGGGCCTGCCGGCTGACGAACGGGTCATTCAAGAGATAAAGTGCCTGCGGGGCAACGGTCGTTGAATCGCGGCTGCCGGTGACGAGGCCCTGGTCGGCGAAATCGAAGACTTCCAGCGGTCGCGGTGTCAGTCCGCGGACCAGCGGGAGATAGACGCTGCGGTGCTCGCTGGCGTGCGCCTGCTCTTCGAGTTTCTTGGCCTGGGCCCCATTGTTTGTCATCTCCGTGACCTTGAAGTGTCCTGCAAGCGATCCTTTCGGCCTGGCGCGGTCGAGAGCACCGGCCGCGGCCAGCATGGCGTCACGCAACTCCTCGGCATCGAGCCGTCGCGGGCTGTGCCGCCATATCAGACGATTGCCTGGATCGGCCGCGACGTTGACGTCTGGCGCGTCGAAGCCGAGCTGATACGCCCGGCTCAGCACCAGCGACCGGATCAACTTCTTCAGCGACCAGCCGTCTCGGACAAGCTGTGTTGCCAGGTGATCGAGCAGTTCCGGATGCGACGGTAGCTCGCCCGTCACGCCAAAGTTGTCCACACTGGCGACAATGCCCTGGCCGAAAAGATGCTTCCAGACGCGGTTGACGATGACGCGCGGCGTGAGTGGATTCTGTGGGCTGGTAAGCCATTGCGCCAGTTCGAGGCGGCCGCTGTTTTTGCCGCTGATTTTCACATTCGAGACCGGCAGCAGTGATAGAAAGCCGCGTGGTACGCTGGGGCCGAGCATTTCGGCCTCTCCGCGAATGCGGACGGCGGCATCGGCGATGATCTTGCTGTCGCGCACGCCGTAGGCGACGGGCCAATGCGTCGCGGGATCTTCGAGGGCCAGGAGGTCGTTTTGCAACTTGTTGACGCGCTGACGAAGGGCCACGAGCTTTTTTTCGCGCTCGGGGCCGGCGGCAAACTTGGGATCATCGCGCAGCGAGTTGAATTCCGCGCGGCCTCTGGCGAGTGCTGCCCGTGCGTCGGCAATCTTCGCTCCCGTGGCAGGATCGTTTTTCTCTCCCGAGCCCAGAACATGCAACTTGTCCGGGTCATAGTAGTCCATGCCGCCGCCACCCATCTTGTTGCGCAGGCCAGCGCACAGATCGCTTGAGCCGAATATGCCAGCCAGGGCGTAATAGTCGGTGGTCGGAATGGGGTCAAACTTGTGGTTATGGCAGCGGGCGCAGCTCGCGGTCAGGGCCAGCACCGAGCGTGTCACCGTGTCAATCTGCTCATCGATGTTGTCCATCACGAAGCGGACCTTGAATCGCTGATTGACGTCACGGACTCCCAGAGCCAGGAACCCGGTGGCGATCAACTGCTCATCGCGTTGCCGTGGCGAGTCGGCCGGCAACAGATCGCCGGCGATCTGCTCGCAGATGAAACGATCGTACGGCTTGTCGCGGTTGAATGCGTCGATGACATAATCGCGGTATCGCCAGGCATGGGGATACGGCAGGTTCCGCGCCGATCCCGTGGATTCGCCATAGCGTGCCACATCCAGCCAGTGCCGCCCCCAGCGCTCGCCATACCCCGGCGAGGAAAGCAGCCGATCAACCAGTTGTGCGATCGCCACTTGCGGCCTCGCACGCTTCCACCTGGCGACAAACTCAACCACCTCCGCCGGCGTCGGCGGCAGCCCAGTAATGTCAAACGTCAACCGCCGGATCAACGTCACAGGATCGGCGCCCCCGACCGGCTTGAGCCCCTTCTCCTCCAGGTTCGCGAGGACAAACCGGTCCACATCACTCAGCGGCCAGGATGTGTCCTGCACCTTCGGCAACTGCGGCCGACGCATCGGCTGCCAGGCCCAGTGCTCCTTGCGGAGCCGGTCATATTCGGCGCTGGATCGCCCAACAGAAGCGGGAACTATTGGTTTTGGCCAGGCCGCGCCGTCCTTGATCCAGCGCGTCAGGTCGGCAATGTCACGCTCACCGAGCTTCTTGTTCGGCGGCATCTTCACTTTCTTGTGTGTTTGTCGGACTGCCTGCAACAGCAAGCTCGTTTCGGGATGGCCAGGCACGATGGCCGGTCCGCGGCCGCCGCCCTGGATCAGGCCGTTGCGGTCGTCCACCCGCAAGCCGCCGTGCGAGTTGGTGTTCGCTGAATGACAGTTGTAGCAGTTGCTCGCAAGCAGCGGCCTGATACGCCGCTCAAAGAACTCGAGTCGCGCCTCGTCGTTTTCCTGCGCCGTGACCGCACTCGGAGCGCCCAGCAACACGGCGGCGCCAATTGCCCAGATGCCAATGCGGATGCGAGTCATCCTTCGGCCTCGATCTGTTTGGTCAAGTCTTGCAGCGGAACTCGCCAGAGTTCCGACAGGCGGGCATCCGGTCGCCAGCCTTGTCGGAACTCTGGCGAATTCCGCTACAGCCGCGCGACTTCTCTTGAGTCTACCGCTGCTGGCCGCCGATTGCCAGCAAAATCCCTATGCTGCTCACTGGAAATCTCTCAACCCTTGAAACCGGATACCAGGATGACTCTCTACGAGCGGCTCGGCGGTGTCTACTCCATCGCGGCGGTGATCGACGACTTCATCGACCGCGTCATGGACGATCCACGGTTAAACGCCAACCCGGCGGTCAATGAGGCGCATCATCGCGTATCGCGCGCCGGGTTCAAGTACCTGGTCACCGAGCAGGTCTGCCAGGCCACCGGCGGCCCGCAACGCTACACCGGCCGATCCATGTTCGACTCGCACTCTCATCTCAATATCACCGAGCCGGAATGGCAGGCGTTTCTCGACGACCTGCGGCAGACGCTCGACAAGTTCCAGGTGCCAAAAGGCGAAAGCGACGAGATCTTTGCCATCGTGGCTAGCACCAAGAGCGACATCGTCGTTCCCGGCAAATGAGCATCGCAGGTCTCCGCCCCAAGCGACAATAATGGGTGGCGGACACCGCCCACGGAAGTGTCACGGCATCGTTCAATCTGCTGGAAAACTGGTCACAGCTCGAATTGGGCTACGGTGCCGGAGTGGCCGGCCAAACGACCCACCCCCATGTGGCCGGACGTGGCCGGCAACTCGTCCTAGCAATCTGTTGCGTGCGTGTCACTTACGGCACGCATTCGAGTGGTCGCGCCGACGTCACACTGGGCCGCACCTATCCGCGTCCGATCGTCGATCATGCCGAGGCTCGGCAACGGATTCTGGAGCATTTGCCAGCTTGCGCAGTAGCCGGCTAGATCGTCACGCTATGCCGCCTGCTTCCTCGGGACCTCGCCGGCGAGCATGCGGTAGACGTGCAGTGTCTCGGCGGCGCAGCGCTCCCAGGTGAAGGAGCGAGCCAGGTCGCGGACGCCGCGGCACAGCGATGCGTGCCAGTCGTCGTCCTCGATGACGCGTTGCATGGCCAGTCGCCAGCCGTCCTCATCGTCGGGAGCGATGAGATGGGCGCGACGCCCGACGATTTCCGCCACCGCACCCGCCGTCGAAGCCAGCACTGGACCACCGCACGCCATCATTTCCAGCGGCGGAAGACCGAAGCCCTCGTAGATGGAGGGATATACCAGCGCGCGGGCGCCGCTGTACAGGGCAGGCAGGTCGAGATCGGATACATAACCGAGGTGAATCACGCCTTCGTGCCGGCCCCGGTCGTTGAAGTATTCCGCGACAGGCCCACTGCTCCAGCCCCAGCTTCCCGCCAGCACGAGCGGATACCTGTCGCGCCACGAGCGCGGCAGCGCGCCGTAGGCACGCATGAGCAGCAGAAGGTTCTTGCGCGGCTCGATGGTTCCCACATACAGCAAGAAGCGCGGCGGCAGGCGCAGCTCCGCCAGCCTTGTCGCCGTGGCCGCCGGCAACATCGGCGTCAGGCCCATGCGACTACCAAGGTGAATGCGCGTGACCTTTTCAGGCCGCAAGTTGAACGTGCGGATCGCTTCCTGACGCGTGAACTCCGACACCGTGATGAAATGGGCCGCTCCGGTCAGGCGGTGCAGGTTCTTCTCGAAATGCGCGACCCTGCCGGCGGGATGCCAGTGTGGATGCAGGATCACGGACAGGTCATGAATGGTGGCGATGGCAGGCACGTCGCATGGCAACGGAATCGTGTTCGGCTCATGATAGAGATTGCATTCGTGCTTGCGCAGGCAGCTACGCAGAGCGTGGCGCAAGTACGCTTGTCCAGCGCGGCGGACAACGCCGCTGCATTTTTTCTTGAGCGCACCCAGCAGCGACGTGTTGTTGTCAGAACCGCCGCTCTCGCCACCTGCCAGCACCGGCCGGGACAGCGCCTGCCCGACAACCCAGAACCAGCCCGCCGGAAAGCCGATCACCTGGCCCGCCGCCGTCAGCTGCTTCAGCGCACGCAGTAACTCCGCCGTGTAATGGCCGATGCCGGTCTTCCGACCCAATGTCAGAGTTCGATTGATGACGACGCGCATGCTACAACCAAGCAAGTATTCTTCCACGTAGCGGAACTCGCAAGAGTTCCTTCAGCCGCAAGTGCAGCGGCATCCTGGCAAATTCCGCTACGAAACAACGTGTCGCTCTTGAGCGCTTCTGTTTTCTGGTTTCTGGTTCCTGGCCTCCACCAGGTTCAGGTCTTCCTCCACCATCATGCCGATCAGTTCCGCGAACTCGACTTGCGGTTGCCAGCCCAGGAGACGGCGAGCCTTGCTTGGATCAGCTTGAAGCACGTCCACCTCGGCGGGACGGTAAAGAGCCGGATCGACAACGACATGCTCGCGCCAGTCGAGACCGACGTGGTCGAACGCCGTCTCGACCAGATCCTGCACCGAATGGGTGACGCCCGTGCCGATGACAAAATCGTCCGGTTCATCGTGCTGCAGCATCAACCACATGGCGCGGACGAAGTCGCCGGCGTAGCCCCAGTCGCGGCGGGCTTGCAGGTTGCCCAGGCGCAGCTCGTCGGCCAGTCCAACCTTGATCCGGGCCACGGCGTGCGTGATCTTGCGGCTGACGAACTCCAGGCCGCGGCGCGGGCCCTCATGGTTGAACATGATGCCGGAGCAGGCGAAGATGCCGAAGCTCTCGCGATAATTGATGGTGATGAAATGTCCATACGACTTGGCGACTCCATAGGGGCTGCGCGGATGCAGTGGCGTGGTTTCGCGCTGCGGACTCTCTCGCACCTTGCCGAACATCTCGCTGCTGGACGCCTGAAAGAAACGGGCCGTCGGACACCCTTGCCGGAGCGCTTCCAGGATGCGCGTCACGCCCAGGGCTGTGAACTCGCCGGTAAGGACAGGCTGCTGCCAGCTGGCGGGGACGAACGACATGCCGGCAAGATTGTAGACCTCGTCCGGTTGCGTCTGCTCGACGATGCGCAACAGTGACGCCTGGTCGAGAAGATCGCCGTCCAGAAGGGTGATGTGCTCGCGGATGTTTGCCAGCCGCTGCGTATTATCGCCGCTGCTGCGTCTGGCGAGGCCGAAGACGCGGTAGCCCTTGTCGAGAAGAAAGTCAGCGAGATGTGAGCCGTCTTGCCCGGTGACCCCTGTGATGAGTGCCGTCGGCATCGTGCCTCCCTGGTGTCAATTGTCCCTGGAGCAGGACTCCGATCCTGCCCTCTTTTTTTCTCCCGGGGTTCAGCAAGTCGAACCTGCCCCCGTTTCAGAACGCTATTCGCAACTGTGAGTTAAGTTGAAAAGAATAACAGGGGGTCTCGATTCGGGTCAAGGCGAACCAACGAAACGGCGGCTGATTCGTTCTATCTATGTGGGCAACGGGGCTACCGGCATGCGGGGACGCGATTCCGCCACGCTTTGCTTGTCAAGTCAAGGACGGCACAAAAAGCGGAATGAGCTGCGCAAATTCTCCTAGAATGAGCGTTAGACCATTCACACGGAAAAGGCTGGACCTGCGGGGTCCGGATTCCAGGGAAACGCTCGCGTGACACGGATTTACGGGATTTGTGCTGGCGTTTCACAGTGATGATGTATTAGAATTTTAGATGATAGGGGCTGTGCCGCCGCCAAGCTCTCCCCCGCCGGGAGAGGGTGGTGCGGGCGAAGGCGGAACGAGTTCCACTTCTTTAGGGGTCGATCCATGACCAAGGCGCGTCGGCTTTTCGTGGTTGGTGCATTGTTGGCGGTGGCCGCCATCGTGAGTTCCTCCTGGACCATGGGTGAGCCGGCGGCGGAGAAAAAGGGAGGCCCGGCGCCACGCGTCAAGGAGCCCGCGAAAGCTGGCGATGAGGACGCCGAGAAGGCTCTGGCGGCCTCCAAGTTTACCCTGGGCGGCGCCATTTCTTACGAACCCTTGAAGGGACAGCCGTATTTCGCCTTGCAGGTGCAACCCAGGCTGGACCCGGCGCCTGTCCGCCCGCGCGATTACCTGATACTCGTCGGCTCATCGGCTGCGCAGGCCGGCGCTCCCTGGATCGCCGCGGGGCAGATCGCTGAGGCGATCATCAAGAATGCCCGGCCGGAGGATCGCATTTCCCTGTGGACGCTCAGCACTCCCGACGCCACGGTCTGCTTGACCAAGCATTTCCTGGAAAGCAAGGCGGACGCCAAGAAGATTCAGGGCGCCCTGGCCAAACTGCGGACCGAGCACGTGCCGGCCGGCGACACCGACCTGAAAAATGGGCTGAAAAGGGCTATCGACGGTTTCGACGGCATCAAGAGCCGGCAGCGCATCATCCTGTATCTCGGCGACGGCATGAGCACGCATGACCCGATCAGCCCGGAAGTACGGCAGGAGATGTGCGACCGCATGGTCAAAGAGCGGATCGTACTGTTCTCGGTGCCGCTGGGCATCAAGATGGGACCAGACAACCTGCACGGCTTCGCCACCCGTACCGGCGGCGCCGTGCTGCGCACGCAGATTCTCGAGGAGAAACTCGAAGATGCGCTGAAGCGCTACGAAGCGGCGTTCGCGGCCCCGGTGCTTTATCCAACCGAGTTCACGATGTCGAAGAACGCAACCGAGTTCTTCCCGACCAGGTTCCCGCCGCTGCGCGGCGATTCACCGACGCTGGTTGTCGGCCGGCTGAACGACGGCAAGGCGATCACGTACACCGTCAAGGGCGAGGTGCATGGTATCAAGGATCCGGTGACCGTCACTCAGGAGGAGAAGATCCAGGAGCCCGAACTGGACAACTTCTTCCTCATCAGCATGGTCGATCAATGGAAGAATGCCAAGAGCCAGCCGGCGCTGGTCCGCGCCGATCGCGCGCTGGCACTGGCCTACGAGCAGAATCGCTTGCAGCACCAGGAATTGCTGCTCAGTGCCGAGGCCGCGGTGCAGAAGAACGACTTCGAGGCGGCCGGCAAGCTCTTTGAGAAAGTCAAGCAGCTGGCGCCGCACGCCAAGGAAGCGGACGCCGGCATCAAGCTGGTCAATAATCTGCGCACCGGCCGCGTGACACGCGAAATGATTCGCCGGCACCTGGAGAAGCGTCATCGCGTCGATCGTCTCGACAAGAAGGACGGCGCCGTGCGCTGGAGCAAGCAGCTTCTGGAAATCGCCCAGCTGGACAAGGACGCCCCCGAACCCAAGGTGGACGGCGCTGCCCCGCCCATCGTCGGCGAGGATCTGCTCAAGGCTCACCACGACCGCGTTGTGCTCGAAGAGCAAAAGATGTCCGATACCGTCAACGTCAACCTGCGTCAGGCGCGGGCCGACTTGCTCGTCGATCCGGATGCCGCGCTGGAGTTGCTCCGCGGTACGCTCTTGCGCGTGCGCGACCATCCGGACCTGAGCGACCGCGTACGCGATGCGCTTTTGAGCCGACTGCAGGCAGCGCTACGCGACGTCAGCAGCACGGGAGCAGCCATCAAGCTCCGCAAGCGCGACCAGGATGCCATCATTGAGATGGCCAAGCGCGAGCGCACCGCAGACGAGCAGCGTCGTTCACTGGAAGAACGGATCGAGGCCCAGTATCGCGTCTTCAAAAACCTGATGGAACTCGCGCGCGTCGAGGAAAAGGCCAAGCACGAGGTGATCTATGGCCTGGAGGCCATGGCGGCCGATCTTCGCCTGAAGGGCGAGCGCGTGCCGGTCAATCTCAAGGCGGCCTACGACCAGACCCTGGCCAGCTATCACCTGCACAAGAATGCCGAGCTCAAACGTCTCCGCGAGGAGCGATTCCTGTCGGTCATGCTGGAAGTGGAGAAGTCGCACGTGCCGTTCCCCGACGAGCCGGGCATCTATTTCCCGCCGCTGGCCACCTGGGATGCCATTCGCAAGATCCGCAAGGAGAAGTACGAGGTCAGCAGCTTGCCGGACGATTACGAAGGCCGCAAGGAGGCCAACAGCATCAAGAAGCTCATGGACGAGCAGATCGAGATGAAGGATTTCCTGGCGCCCATGAACCTCAAGGAGTGCCTTGAGCTGTTCATGCAAAAGTTCGCCGGCAAGAACAAGGACTTGCCGATCCTGGTGGACACCGAGGCGTTCAAGGAAGAGAACCCGGATGCACCGAGCATCTACGACACACAGATTAAGTTCGAGCCATATCCGAAGAAGATGCAGATGGCCACGGCGCTGCGGCTGGCGCTCGCCAAGGTCAATCCGCCGAACGCTACATACTTGATTCGTCGCAATTACATCGAGATCACGACCATAGAGCGGCAGACTCGCGAGCGCGTGCTGCGCGTCTATCCCGTCGGCGACCTGGTCATTCCCATCAGCCAGCAGATGGGTTCCGGCGGCATGATGATGGGCATGATGGGCGGCGGCGGTATGATGGGCATGATGGGCGGCGGCATGATGGGCATGGGCGGCGGCATGATGGGCATGATGGGCATGGGCGGCATGGGTATGGGCGGCATGATGATGGGCG
>VGYC01000123.1 GCA_016873095.1 Planctomycetota bacterium
CCGATCCTTCAGGATCACTACCGCCTTCGAGCGGTCAAACATTGAGGCTGCGCAAGCAGACCTTGCCGATCGACCGGAGCCTTTTGTATTGACCATGCCTCGTCGGTCTGAGGCGTAGCCTCGTTAGTGCTCTGTCCAACCTTAATTTACGGGTTAGTCTTTTTGGGGTGCCATGCTCACCGCTTTGGGTGCCATGGCCACGCAAGGCCGTGGCCATGGCACCCAACCCGAGATTTTAGCTTTGACGAGGCACTAGTTTCCTGCTGGGTCAGGCGCTTCAGGCGACACGCTGGCAGCGTGTCGCCACGGAACGAACGGACTGTCAAAGCTGGCGAAGGGAGAAAACTTGCCTTGACAGGGCAAGCTGGCAAGTTATCCTAAGAGACCAAGGAATACAGAAATAGGGTACGTTAGCCAATCCCATGACGGGAGTCGCAGCGCAGGATGCACCGGGCCGCGGGTGAAGAGCCTCGTCGGTTCCGGCTGTGGGGTGCCACTTTCAAGCACGAGCCGCGGCACGATCCTGGCCTCCGCGATCCACCCGGATTTGGCGGAGGCTTTCGCGTTTCCAGACATGGTGTCGTGGCCGCAACGAACACGAAAAGGGAGGTTCGACCATGGATCGCAGGCAATTGGTGGTGGATCGCACGCGGGAAATCTTCGCGGATCGCCTCGAGGACGTGCTGGACATGGTGCGTCAGGATCGGCAAGAGTTGCGCGGCTGGGAAGAGCCGGCTCACGTGCGCGCCGTCCTGCGCCGCCGGCTGCACGAAGGGGGCAACGAATCGGAAAGTTCCAGCGTTGCCGTCCACGAGAACGAACTGGCCCGCCGCGCGGGCGAGCCGGATCGCGGCACGCAGCGCGAGGGCATTGGCCAGCTTCTCGAAGCCGGCGCCCGCGGCCTGGAACGGCTCATCCGTCGCGAAACCTCTCTGGCTGTCGAGGAACGTCTGGGGCTCGAATGCGTTCTGCTCCTGTATGGCCGGCCGGCCATCCTGCTCAGCCAGGGCCGGCTCGATAGCGTGCCCTCGTTCTGGAACATCCTGGAAGACCAGCGCGAAGAAGTCGAGATGGTGCAGCGCGGCGTCGGCCGCATCGAGTTGCTCGGCCATCCCGATTTCGACTGGGCCGGGACGGCCATGCTCGTCAACGAGAACGTGTTGCTTACCACGCGCCGCACCGCCGAGAGCTTCGTCGAGAACCGCGAGGGCAACTGGCAATTCCGCCCCGGCATCACCACGTGGATGAATTACCGGGCGGAGCACCAGGAGATGGCCAGCGCCGGCTACCGCATTCGCCGGGTTGTCGGCGTGCACGACAGCTACGACCTGGCCGTGCTGGAGGTCGAGCCGCCGCAGGCAAACCAGGACGGCGCGCCGACACCACTGGTGCTGGCCGCCCAGCCGCCGGCCAGCCTGGAGAATCGGCCGGTGTACATGGTCGGCTATCCGGTGCGCGATGCACGCCGCAACGAGCCGGAAGTCATCAGCCGCGTGTGCCGCGACGTCTACAACGTCAAGCGCGTGCAGCCGGGGCTGTTGCGCAATGGCTTCGACTTCCGCGAAGTGCAGCTCGTGCGGCACGACTGCGGCATGCTCGGCCAGAACTCGGGCTCCCCCATCTTCGACCTCGAGACGCACCAGGTCCTGGCCATGCATCTGTCCGGCCGATACCTGGAGTCCAGCACCGCCATCCCGCTCTACGCACTGCGCGACGATCCGCTCCTGCAACGGGCCGGCGTGACCTTCAGTACCATCTCGCGGCAGGACCTGGACAATACCACTTCCCAGCTGGAACGCCTCGCCCGCAGCCGTTACTGGAACGAGGTCCGCGATACCGTTGCCAACCTGTATCGTCGCGCTTTCGGCAACGTTGCCACCGGTCCGGGCAACGGGCAACTCTAGCAGAATCTGGTACCCGGGCTCCGCCTGGATACGCGCTGCCTTTGTCCCGGCTGTGCACTGCCCGCGCGGCAGAACCACGCGGGTAGTGCCATTCCAGGCGGAGGCTGGGAACGAAGGGGCTTTCTCGCTACATTGTTCGCATGAACACGCGAGCGGCGGCCATCGGCGTTCTCGTGAACGTCTTGCTGGTCGGCGCCTGCCACGGACAGGCGGCAGCCGAACTGGACAAGCTGCTCGATCAGTCGTTGCGGCTCGAGGCCAAGAGAGCGCGACTGATCTTGCAGCGTGCGTTCAGCTTGATCGAAGAAGAAGTCATTAACCTGAATGTCGCCGAGCGGGACAAGTTGACGGCAAAGCTGGCTCAGGCGGTGAAGCGCTTGACGGTGACGCCTGCCGACTTGCGGACGCTCCTTGGCGACAAGGCCGCGTGGACCGTTGCCCGCCAGGCTTCCTATCGCCGCTACCGCGAGCAATGGTTGCTCGAGTCGCCGGTGCGATTGCTTGCGGCCTTCAACTGTCCTGAGGGGCAAGAATCCAGGCTCGAGTCGGTCCGACCCTTGCCGTCGCCCTGATCGACCGAAGGGACCGACGAAGAGTACGATCATGACGGTTGTGACGCGAGTATTCGGCGCGAGCATCCCGAACCGCCGAGAAAAAACTAAAGTTTGCCCCGGCACGCCGGCTCGATTCAAAATCGTCAGGTATACTTTGGAGCGCTCGGGGGCAAGAAATTGGTCAATATTGCGTCGGACTGCTCGCAAACGCGCCGCGTTCCCTTCGGCTTGCCCAACTGGGACAGTCGGAAGGCTGATTCGTAACTTGTTTAATCGAATCGATTTGCGGAAATAATCGAAAGAAAGAATTGATTTTTGAGTCTTGGGTATAGAATTCGCGTGGAAGTCGCCCGCTTCATCGGTGTCGTAACGAGTGACAACTTGGAGAAAAGGTGGTGAGCCATGGCAAGACGAGACGCCTTGCTCCGCCTGCACAAGAGCCTTGTGGCCCGCCGCGATGAACTGCGGAGGCGTCTGGGCGGAGAACTGAAAGACCTGCGCAGCTCGAAGACCTCAGACACCGGCGACGCCGCCGATCAGGCCTTCGACTCCGGAAGCGAGGCCGTTTCCTCGCAGCTGGCCGAACTCGAATCGCGCGAGCTTCGGCAAATCGAGCGTGCCCTGGCACGCTTGAAGCAAGGCAACTACGGCCTTTGCGAGAGTTGCCAGAAGAAGATTCCTGTGGCACGCTTGAACGCCTTGCCGTTCAGCACGACTTGCGTCGAGTGCCAGCGCGAAATGGAGTTGCACGGCACCTTCGGTGACCGTGACATCTCCGGCAACTGGGATAAGGTCTCCGAAGGAGGCTTCGAGGACCAGCGCGAGGTGGACCTGTCCGACATTGAGCTGGATGTGTCCGGTCATCGCTAGACATGCTGCCTGCCCACAACTCAAGGCCCGTGGTCGTTGACCGCGGGCCTTGTTCTTTCATGACGCGTTCGCCCGGGCGCCGCTTTCCCGCAGGGCCGCGCTGGCCTCAATCTTTTCCGCCAGGATCGTTGCCTGTTCCGTGCAATCATTCAGCGCGACGCCGTGGAAGGCGTTGCCGGCCATGAGCAAGCCCGGATGTCGGCCCGCTCGCTCCTGGATCCAGGCCACCTTGGCCGCATGGCCCAGGTGGTACTGCGGAATGGCGCGGCTCCAGCGGATGACATGCTGAAAGATCGGCGCCGCCGTGATCCCCATGGCCAGGCGAAGTTCAGCACCAACCGCGGCGAGCAAGCGGTCGTCGTCCCAGCCGGCGACTTCGGGTCGCTGCCAGCCGCCGGCCATGATGCGCAACAGCACCGCGCCTTCCGGCGCGCGGCCGGGATAGATCGACGAGCACCACAGCACGCCGAGAATATCGCGACGCAGACGTTGCGGTGCGATGTAGCCGAAGCCGGCCGCATCCATCGGCACATCTGCTCGGCGATAGCCGAGACCGACGACGGCGATACGGTTGTAAGCAATGCTGCGTAGTCGCTCCGCCAGCGCCACATCCAGCTCGGCGACGATGGCCGCCTGCTCGTGAGCGGGACAGGCCAGCACCACGACATCAGCGGGCAGGCGACCCTGATCCTCACCATGCACTGTCCAGCCGTCGCGGTCGCGCGTCAAGCCGGCAACACCGACGCCGACGACCGGCCGGCTGCGAAGTCGCGAAGCAAGCGCCTCGATGAGCGTCCCCAGCCCGTTGCGGAGCGACCACAGGCCGGTGCGCTTCGGCGTCGCGCCCGCCATCTTCGGCTTGCCGGCGAGCAGCCCGCGCAGCACGCTGCCGTGCACGCGTTCCATGTCGACGAAGCGCGGAAAGCAAGATGCCGCGCTGAGCAGTTCCGGATCGCCGGCGTGGATGCCGGTGACGATGGCATCGACCAGAACTCGGGTCGCCTCGGGACCGATGCGTCGGCGGGCGAAGTCGGCAATCGACTCGTCGCCATGGCCGCGCTTCGCGCCGCGGAGCCATGCTCTGGCGATGTCCAGCTTGCCGCGCCAGCTCAGCAGGTCGCTCCGCAAGAAATCGAGCGGCCCCGCCGGCAGGCGACGCAGTCCATGTTCGTCGAAGAGATAGCGGTTCTTGCTCGCTTCGGCATCCGCGCGAACCAGCTGGTCCGCCAATCCGAGGTCGGCACAAAGATCGAGAGTGGAAGTCTTGCTGGCCAGGAAGCCGTTGGGCCCGGTCTCGACGTGGAAGCCGCCGCTTGCGATCGTGCCGACCTTGCCGCCCAGCCGTGGTGCTTTCTCGAGGACCTGGACCTCGAAGCGCGGCGAACGCTGCTCCAGGCGATAAGCCAGCGACAGGCCGGAGATGCCGCCACCGACAATCACCACGCGCGTCATCGTGCTAGAATATCACGATGACGCACCCCCAGCAACCGACGCCTCCGCGCGGGCGCGGCTCGCACATCAACCCGCCCAATCGCTTCACGCGCCTCGAGATGGTCGATGACCTCGAATATCTCGAATATCTCGAGCACGACCCGGAAGCCCGCGCCGACCAGGACGCCGTCCGCACCGAGTACTTTGCCGACAATGCCAGGAACGTCGTCAGCGAGAACGACAGTCCGGACATTCCTTTCCGCTACAGCCTGAATGTGTATCGCGGCTGCGCGCATGGGTGCAGCTACTGCTTCGCCCGGCCGACGCACGAGTACTTCGAACTGAGCGCCGGCCTGGACTTCGAGACCAGGATCTTCGTCAAGGAACGGGCGCCGGAGCTGTTCCGGGACTGGCTGGCTCGCGATGGCTACCGGCCGGAAGCCATCACCGTTTCCGGTGTCACCGATTGCTATCAGCCGATCGAGCGGCAACTTGGGCTCACGCGCCGCTGCCTGGAAGTCGCCCTGGAAGCGCGGCAGCCCATCGCCATGGTGACCAAGAACGCCCTCGTGACTCGCGACATCGACATCCTCAAGCAGATGGCGGCGCTGCGTGTGGTCAGTGTCGCGCTCAGCGTGACCACGCTCGATCAATCGCTGTCGCGCGTGATGGAGCCGCGCACCAGCAGCCCGGATGCGAAGCTGCGCGCCCTCGAGGAACTCGCCAAGGCAGGCGTGCGCACGCATGCCCTGATCGCTCCGGTGATCCCGGGGCTCACTGACCACGAGATCCCGGCGATTCTCCAGGCAGCGAAGGACGCCGGCGCGACGTCGGCCAGCTACATCCTGCTGCGGTTGCCGCTGACGGTGGAGCCGGTCTTTCTCGAATGGCTGGAGCGCACGCAGCCGGGGAAGAAGGCCAAGGTGGAGTCACGTATCCGCGCAACGCGCGGCGGCAAGCTGTATGAGAGCACGTTCGGCGTCCGCATGAAGGGCCGTGGCGAGATCGCCGAGCAGATCGGCAAAACGTTCAAGCTCTTTGCCCATCGCCACGGTCTCGACAGGAAGCACGCCGGCCTGGACGCGACGCAGTTTCGCCGACCCGTCCCGACATCCGGACAGGGATGGTTGTTTGACTGAATGTCGTTGCTATGGCTGCCGTGGCGGGCGCGAGATCAAGTTGATGAGGGCCATGAAAATGGCGGCCCCGATGATCGACCAGACGATGGGGAAATCGTGTCCTTCGCCGAGCGAGACGGTCCAGAGTTTGGGCAGGTTCATGAGCCGGGCCAGCCATAGCCCGACGATGGCCCCGATGAAGCCGACGGCGATGGCGACGAGGCAACCGCCGCGGCTGGCGCCGGCGATGGCTTGTCCAATGGCGCCGCAGATGCCGGCGATCACCAGCAACACGATGAAGTCGAGCAGGCTCATGGTCTCTCCAGGTGTCACTTCGAGATGAGGCTTTCGGCTACATTATACCAGGATCGCCGCAACCGAAGACAGGGGACGCCATGAGCCGATTTGTCGCTGCTCTGGTCATGCTAGGCGCGCCGCTGGCGCTCATCGCCGCGCGCCTGGACGACGGCGCCCGGCCGCGAACGGCCTGGCCGGCGCGCTTGCCGGTCTACGACCACGTCGTCATCGTCGTCGAGGAAAACAAGGATTACGAGGAGATCATCGGCAATCCGAAGGCGCCGTTCATCAACAAGCTGCGCCGCGAGGGGGCCAACTTCACGCGCATGTTCGCCGAGGAACATTTCAGCCAGGGCAACTACTTCTGGCTGTTCTCCGGCGGTAACCAGAACGTCGGCTTCGTGGACGAGGTGCCGAGCAAAGCAAACCATCCGAACTATCCGTTTCAATCGAAAAACCTGGCCGAGCAACTCATCAAGAAGGGCCTGTCCTTCAAGGGCTACGCGGAAGACCTGCCGGCCATCGGCTCGACCGTGGAACTGACCAGGAACAAGGACGGCGTCGAGATCTACGCCCGCAAGCACGTTCCGTGGATCAGCTTCGCCAACGTGCCCAACGGCACGACGGCGGCCACGTCGTGCAATCTGCGCTTCGCCGATTTTCCCAGGGACGCCGCCGGCTTTCGCACGCTGCCCACGGTTGCCTTCGTCATTCCCAACCTCGAGAACGACATGCACAACGGGGAGCCCAGGGACAGCATCCCGCGCGGCGACCGCTGGCTCCGCGACAACCTCGACGCCTACTACCAGTGGGCCAAGAAGAACAACAGCCTGCTGATCGTCACGTTCGACGAGAACAACGACAAGCGCAATTATCGGGGGCTGACCAATCCGTTCGTCGAACCGAAGAACGAGTTCCTGCGCGATCTGCAGAACCGCATCGCCACCATCTTGGCCGGGGCGCATATCAAGGCCGGCGACTTCGCCGAGGGCAAGGGCGTAACGCACGTCAACATCCTGCGCACGCTGGAGGCCATGTACGGCCTGAAAAGATGCGGCGCTCAGCAGCCCAACGCCGCCGGCGGCGGCATCCGCGACGACTACCTCATCACCGATGTCTTTGCTGAAAGAAGATGAAATGCGGTGAATGTGCTTGCCTTTCCCGTCACGGATGCTCACAATGGAGAGCACACGTCCCGTCAGAGAAGTTGGGGATCGCTCAGGTAGATTCGGGCGAACACTTCGTTGCCCCCAGGAAGGAAGCGTGCGATGACAAGCTGTGCTTGCCGGATCGCGATCTTGGCCTTGGTCGGCTTCTGGTATTGCCCTGCCAGGATCTGGTCGCAACCGTTGCTTTTACCGGATGACTTGCAGATCCGGGTCAACCAGGCCATCGACGCCGGCGCCAGTTTCCTGAAGGCCACGCAGCTACCCACCGGGTCGTGGACCAGCAAGGGGCACGAGGTCGGCTACGCCGCCTTGCCGGGCTTGACGCTGCTGGAGTGCGGCGTGTCGCCCGTCGATTCGCAGGTGCAGCAAGCCGCCCAGTTCATTCGCTGGAAGGCGGCCAAGCTCGACGGCACTTACGAACTGGCGCTGTCGATCCTGTTTCTCGACCGGCTTGGCGACCCACAGGACCGCTTCCTCATCCAGGTGCTGGCCATGCGGTTGGTGGCGGGTCAGACGGCCACGGGCGGCTGGGGTTACCGGTGCCCGATTCTCACGGTGCCGATTCACAAGGAACTGCTGACGCTACTGAAGAAACTCGGTCCGCCGCCGTTGTTCGATCCGCTGGGGCGTGATGCACCGCTCATGGCGCGGCTGCCGTTACAGCCGGCGCTGAAGAAACTGCAGCTGCAGGTTGCCATCGCCAAACCGGGTGACAGGCCAGGCGAGTTCCGTAATCCACTGGCCGGCGCCGGCGGCCGGACGACCGGCAGTGCGACATCAGCCGATAAGACGCCGCCATCGACGGGGAGTCCGCCATCGACCGGATCGCCAGGAGCGTCGCAGCCCTTGCTGGCCGGTCCCGGCCTGGACCTGCCGCAAGCAAGGAACGACAACGCCGCGGCCCAGCGAAGCCCGCCGAGTCGCAAGGGATGGTGCATCAAGATGCTGGATGGTCCGTCGCGGTCGGCGGAGCCCGAGTCGCCGGTCACCAGGAAAAAGCCCATCAAGATCCCCGCGCATCTCAGCGGCGTCGCCGTCCTGTACGATCCCGCCATCCTGCCGGTGGTCGATCCCGACAAGAAGGACTCCGTCTGGGGCAAGACGGACAATTCAAACTCTCAGTTTGCCATGCTGGCGTTGTGGGCCGCGCGCCGCCACGGCATCCCGATGACACGAACCTTGAATCTCATCTCCCGGCGCTTCCAGACAAGCCAGAACGAAGGCGGCGGCTGGGGCTATCACTACCATTTCGGCGGCGGACCGGGCGGTTCAGCGGCCATGAACTCGGTCGGCCTGCTCGGTCTGGCGATCTCGCACGGCCTGGCCGTCGAACACGGCGCCAGGAATGGCCGTCTCGACAAGGCCGTCATCGATCCGCGCATCGTCCTCGGCTTCATCGCGCTCGACGCGAACGTCGGCCATCCCACCGGCAAGGATCGCAACCTGCCGATGGGCAATCTGTATTTCCTGTGGTCAGTGGAGCGGCTCGCGGTCCTCTTCGACTTGCCCACCATCGGCAAGAAAGACTGGTATCGCTGGGGCGCCGAGATGCTCGTCGCCAACCAGAGAACCGAAGGCCACTGGTCCCACAAGGACGGCTATCCTGGCGCCCATCCGACCGTGGACACGTGCCTGGCGTTGCTGTTTCTCAAGCGTGCCAATCTGGCCCGCGATCTGGCGGCCCGGCTGCCGTTCAATCCGCGCGATCTGTCCAAGGCCATCATCGCCAACCTGCCGGCGCCACTCGCGGCCCCGGCCGAGGAACCCAGGTCGTCGGCAAGGCAGCAGCCGTTGCCGGCCAGCGTCAAGGCGGCATTTCCGCTGTTTGCCCGCGGTCTGGCCAAGGACAACAACTTGCTACCGTCCACCCCCTCGCCGGCGGCGGTTCCGAGCGCCGCGCCGCCGCCCCCCGAGCGGCGGGAAGCAGGGGCCAGCTACCTCTGGGCCTGGATCATCGGCATTCTCGGCTTCTTGCTGCTGGCGGCCGGCGCTCTCTTCATGCTCCTCGGCGGGAACAGGGCACGACACGAGGACGACGATGCACCGACCCGGCAGCGTCAGAGAGTGAAGGAAAGCAGTCCATGAAACGTCTGGCGCGCGGCGGTAAACTCACGTGGCATCGGCCCTGCGACCGCGGCATTTTTTCTTGAAATCGCTTGACATCGCTCGTTTTCCGTCTAACATCAAGAACGGATTGCAACTCCCGATATGATCTCTTGGGATGGCTACGCGGGAGTTTGAAGAATAGAGGAGAGGGATATGTCTGCGCAGCCCCGTCGCCGCCGCCTTGAGGTTGAAGATATCGGCGACGTCACCGTCGTTAATTTCACCGATAAGAAGATTCTCGACGAGCAGAACATTCAAGTCATCGGCGAGCAGCTTTTCAGCCTAGTGGACGATCTTGGCCGCCGCAAGATCTTACTCAATTTCAGCAACGTCGAATACCTATCCAGCGCCGCCCTCGGCAAGTTCATCACTCTCAACAAGAAGGTCAATGCCTCGGGCGGTCGGCTGATTCTGTGCAATATCGACCCGCAAATCTATGAAGTCTTTGAGATCACCAAGCTGAACAAACTCTTCAATATCCAAAAAGAAGAGCAAGCGGCCTTGCAGGCGTTCTAGTCAGTGGATATTCTGGGCATAAGAGCCATTCGGCTTGGTAGTTGCCCGATACCAGTCTGTGTTGCCCAAGGGATTGGGGTCATGGGTGGAAGAGTTGCGGTGAAATTCTCTTCCAGGCTCCCATGCATCTTGAGCCAGGAGACGATTCGTGCCTGATCTACTTGTCGGGTCGGATAGGCCGCCGAAAACTCAAAGCCCCACCGATGGGGCCCAGCAGCTAGTGATCCCCAGCGATCCCGCTGAGGCCGGGCGCGTTCAGGACCACATCGAACGCCTCCTCGTTTCGCATCGCTATGAAGAGCGCGAGAGATTCTCCATCAAGCTGGCCATGGAAGAAGCGCTTGTCAACGCCATCAAGCATGGCAACCAGCTGGACCGCAAGAAGAAAGTCATCGTCCAGTATCGTATCAGCCACGAACGATTTGACGTGCAGATCATCGATGAAGGCAAGGGCTTCAACCCGGACGACCTCCCCGACCCGATGGCCCCGGAGAACCTCGAACGTGCCTGTGGCCGTGGCTTGCTTCTCATCCGCCACTACATGTCCGAGGTCAACTACCTGCCGCCCGGCAATCGCCTGTCCATGAGCCTCATTCGCGGCTACAAGACCCGCAACGGCAACCACTAGTTTGCGCTGCCACAGGCCTGGAGGGCCGGCAGCGAAACGACACGCGCGCACCCGCATGTTCCGCTTTCGCAAGAGCGATCACCTGCTGCGGCCGGCGGATTTTCGGCGTGTCTTTGGCCGGCGCCGCTCCGTCCGCGACGACTGGCTGGTTGTTCACGGCTGCGAGAACGATCTCGACAGACTGCGGCTGGGCCTGTCGGTGTCGCGAAAGGCGGGTAACGCCGTCGCGCGCAATCGCTTGCGACGCCTCTACCGTGAAGCCTTCCGCCTCGGCCGCGGCGACATGCCCACTGGACTGGACATCGTGCTCATCCCACGCACGTCGCAGCAGCCGACGCTGCAACAGTTGCAGGAATCACTGCCGCGACTGGTGCGGGCCCTGGCCGGCAAGCTCGGCCGCGACAAGAAACCGAGATGATCCGCTCCTTGTTCACCTTCGTGCAGCGGCTGGCGGCGTTCACGCTGATCTTTCCGGTGCGCTTCTATCAGATCGTCATCGGCCCGCTGTTGCCGAAGATGTGCCGGTTCCATCCGAGTTGCAGCGAGTACTGCATCGAGGCGGTCCACAAACACGGACCGGTGCGCGGCGCCTGCAAAGGTGTGTGGCGCATCTGCCGTTGCAATCCGTGGAACCGCGGCGGCTACGACCCGCCCTGAGCCAAATGCCGTAATGCTCCGGCGTTTTCATTTGTGGGCGCGCTGCCCGCGGCGATAGAATCAGACAAGCGAGCCGCCTGTCCTACGAGGGATGATCATGCAGCGCCTTTTGATAGCGTCGTTGATTCTTGGCGTGGGTGTGGGCCGCGCCGGCGCCGATACGCCTGCCCAGCGCGGGCTCGCTTTCATTGACAAGGACGCGGCCAAGTGGCGGCAAGAGAAGAAATGCGCAACCTGTCATCACGGCACCATGACCGTCTGGACACTGAGTGAAGCCAGGTCGCTGGGCTATCCGATCCCGCCGGATCGGCTTGCCGAGACCGCGACGTGGACCAGCGAGCGCCTCAAGGACATCGACAAGCCACGCGATACGCGGCCGGGCTGGAAGATGGTCAATACCCCCGCCCTTTACCTTTCATTGATGGCGCTCGCCGATCCCGGGCAAACGGTTATCTCACAGTTTGATCTCAAGAGAATCGCCGGACATCTGCTGCGTCACCAGGAAGCGGACGGCTCCTGGGCCTGGTCGTCGGCGCCGCCGAAGAACCGGCCGCCACCCGTCTTCGAGTCCGATGAGATCGCGACGCTACTCGGCTGCCTGGCGGTTGGCCCCTTCGTGGGCCCGGCGAAGGAGCAAGCTCCCTATCAGGACAGCCTTGACAAGGCCCGCGAATGGCTGGCGAAGACCAGGCCTGCCGACAGCACGCAGGCGCTCGCCCTTCGGCTGCTGCGCGATGTCAAGACCGGAGCGACGGCGAAGCAGATCGAGGCCGGCATCGCGCAGCTCGTCCAGCGGCAACACAAGGACGGCGGATGGGCCCCGGAAGAGAAACTTCCCAGCGACGCCTATGCCACCGGACAGGCCCTCTACTTCCTCCGTCTCGCCGGCCTCAAAAAGGACCACGAGGCGATCCGGCGCGGCGTTGCGTTCCTGGCCACGACGCAGCGCGCGGACGGCTCCTGGCCGATGAAGTCGCGCGCCCACCCCGGCGCGACGCCGATGACCAATCCCGTTCCCATCACGTACTTCGGCAGCGCCTGGGCCACCCTCGGTCTGCTGCGCTCGGTCGATCCGCCCCCATTCGATCTATTTGCCCGCGACAACCTGGCAGCCTGGTGCATCGTCCCCTTCGATGCCAAGAAACGCGGGCCGGAGGAACGCGTCGCCATGCTCAAGAAGCTCGGCTTCAAGCACTATGCCTACGACTGGCGGGCCGAGCATCTGCCGACCTTTGACAAGGAGCTGTCGCTCCTGAAGAAGGAAGGCATCACGCTCGATGCCGTCTGGTTTCCGGCCGGGCTCAACCAGGACGCGCGAACCATTCTCAATTTGCTGGACAAGCACAAGATCCGCACGCAGCTGTGGATCACGATGGGCGATCCCGCTCCGAACGCCCGCGAGCCGAAGGCCAAGGTGGCGGCGGCCGCCGATCAGCTTCGGCCCATCGCAGAGGAAGCCGTCCGGCTCGGCTGCACGGTCGCGCTTTACAACCATGGCAGCTGGTTCGGCGAGCCGGAGAACCAGCTCGCCATCATCGACCACCTCAATCTCGCGAACGTCGGCATCGTCTACAACCTGCACCACGGCCACGACCATCTCGACCGCTTCCCCGCCATGCTCAAGCGCATGTTGCCTCATCTCTATGCGTTCAACGTCAACGGCATGGTGGAGAAGGGCGACCGCATCGGCAAGAAGATCTTGCCGCTCGGCGTGAATCCGGCGCTGGACCTGAAGCTGCTGCGCGCGCTGCGCGACAGCGGCTACCGCGGCCCGGTCGGCATCCTCGGCCATACCGGCGACGACGTCGAGCTACGCCTGCTCGACAACCTCGACGGCCTGGAATGGCTAAGGCCGCAACTCGCCGGCAAGGCGGCGTCGCCGCCGCCGAAGCTGCGGACGTATTCCGTGAAGTGAGCGACGAGGTTCCCGTCTGGGCTATGAGGAGTGGTTGCCGCGCGGGGTGCGGTTTGAGGCGGATCGGAAGGTATGATAATCCCGGCTAGGTTAGCGTCGTGGCCCCCTTTGCGGAGGCGCGCGTGTCCGATAAACTGCGCGAGCTACTGCCACCACCGGAGCAACCGTTCTTTGCAGCTGGCGATTGGAATGCCGTCGAGGCAGCGATTGGAACTCGGCTCCCGGCGGACTACAAGTCTTTCATCGGCCTGTACGGCGCTGGATGTATCAGTCGGTTCTTGATAATCCAAAGCCCGTTCATTTGGGTTGCCCACGGCCGCAATGTCGGGCAAGAGTGGGCAAACTGGGCGTCGATGTATCACGACTTCGCGAAGTACGGCGGGCAGGAAATACCCTATGCCATCTTTCCGCAGCCGGGCGGATTGCTGCCGTTCGGATCGGTTGCTGATTCTCATTTCTTGAACTGGCGTATGGTCGGTGATCCGGAACGATGGCCCTTCGTGTATTACCATCGAGACAAAGGTTTTTTCGAGATCAACGGATTGTCGGCGATGGACTTTGTATTGGAGGCCGTGACGGGCTGCCCACCGCTTCTGGTTCTCACAGGCTCTGAATCACTGTTTGAATTGCCGCTTCGTTTCGCGCCGTATACCGGTGAAGCCGGCTGAATCGCGGGCGATATGGGCTGAGAGTTTCTTGTTCTCGCCAACCCAATGCTGTATAGTGCGAATCAGGTACTCATCCGGCAATTCGAGCATGACGAGGTGTCTTGTGAGCTTGCCATTGGCTGATGCCCTGCGGCTTGTCGATCTGGAGCCCGGGCACATTTACCGTGAGCGCGTGAATGGCTTCACGGTTGAAGTTCGCGTGTTGGCCGATTCTCCGGCGACAGAGCTGTCCGAACACATCATGTTGCAACCGTGGGTGGACCTGCCCTTCGATGTGCTGCGAACGCTCCCTGCCCATCGTGGACCGGCTCAGCTATCCAAGCCGATGGTCCTCGCCGAATCTGACCTGGCTCCGGAATGATCTACTCAACGCCAAGCCCGAGTGATGCAATCGATCAAGGCGACCTGATTGACGGTTGCTGACACAGGCCGGCAAGCGACGGGCACGCTTGCAAGTGCCGTATCGTGAGCATCTCGCGAAGCACTTCGCCGACACCTATAGCCGCATCGGTTTGCCGGCTCCATATGCGACGATTTGAGTCCACCAAGGGCCTGTGTGGCGCGGCGCGGTGGGGGCGCTGAGTTTTCGCGCGCGATGCTGGGCGCGAAACCGCCGAGCGAGGTTCGTTCACGCTTGTCTGGGTCGCATTTTACGCACCCCGGCAACGAATCTGGCTGGTCACGGTTTTTTGGCATCGGACGTAACATTACTGAAATAGGACGGTTACAGCGATGGTCGCCCAATCGCATTGTCGGGCAATTCGTTGCCGGGGTGCTCAGAGGGGGGTGGCAACGCAACGAATAATCTACTGTCAGCGGGTCACGATCTTGGCCATCTTGACGACTTCGAGATCGCGGCCGCGGACCTTCTTGATGGCGCGCAGGTTGTCGTCGTTCCAGCGCTGGTCGGGGGCGCCGCTGATGAACCAGTTGCCGCCGTTGTCGGCCAGGAACATGCCGTACTTTTGCAGGCAGCGCAGGATCACCTGGACCTCGGCCGGGTAGCCCGACATGTCGAAATCCTTCTTGAGGCGGACGCGCATGCCCATGGGCGGCAAGTCGACGTCCGTGTGTCGGCTGGCGAAATGGGTGGCCGGCGCGACGTAGCCGCGCCGCGTCTTGACGGCCGTGAAACGCAGCGCGTGCTTGATCTCCTTCTGCTCGACGACCTCGTCGTAGCGGACCAGGCCCGGCAGGATCGGCAGCCCGGCGGCGTCGGCGGAGGTCCAGCCGGCCGGACGCTGCTTGTTCGACTTCAGGTCGAAGACCGCGCCGGAGCCGGCCTTCCAGCCCTTGCCGGCCGGAAACGCGCTGAACACCTCGTAAAGCTTGAAATGGTCCCGGTCGAGCACGAGGATGTGACGGTCGCCATCCGACTTGGGCCCGCCCTCGATGGGCGCGTCCGGCGGAATGGGATAGGGCCCCGGATCGCTTTCATCGTTGTAACGAAACGCGACGTCCACTCTGGGCTGCTTGCCGGAGACGACGACATACGGAATGCCGTTGGGGGCTCCCTGGTAGACGGTGCCGAAGTCGGGATGCAATGGCTTGCCCGCGCCGATGCTGGCGATGATGCGCTCCGAGTTCGGGTCCACGGGTTTTGCAGAGATGTCCTGGTTCCAGGGGTTGTCCTCCGGAAACAGCCGCAAGCCATGCAGGCTGACGTTCGGGCCATACTTCCTGGCGGGATCGACCTTCTGGGCGATGGAGGCGTCGCGCACCAGCAGGAACGCGGTCACGGCGGCAATCGCCACCAGGACAATTCCGACGCACAGTCTCGGTGATTGCATGAAGCTATTGTAGCATTTCAGCGCGTCCGCGCTGCGGCGAGGGTATCGCCGAGACGCGTGCCTTCCCCGGCCCGGTGCTGGACCCAGTCGGGCGACCAGATGCGATATAGTCGCCAGCCGAGCGCCTGCAGCATCTCGGGGTGCAAGCGATCCCGCTCCGAGGCGGTCGCCAGCGCATGCTGCTCGGGACCGTCCAGGATGATGCCGAGCAAGTACCGGCCCGGATTGTCAGGGTCGATGACCGCCAGGTCGATATGGCACAGGCCATGGCCGACGCCGGCGACAGCCATGTAGCCGCGTGCGTTCAGGTCGCGCAGGATGTCGCCCACGATGGGGCCGGCAACGTCGGCCTTGTCCGTCGGCACCGGCTGGCTGAGGCTTTTCCAGCTGCCGGCGCTCGCCAAGAACCGCGCCAGCAAGGCCACGCCGGGAGCGAGTTTCTTGCTGACGACAATATCCTTGCCCACGAGGGCGCTGACGACGAGCATCCTGTCGCGTGCCAGTGTAACGGCTGCCTTGAGATAGTCCGGTCCGTCCTCGCGTTCGAGCGGGTCCCAGGCGGTCGGCAACCGGCCGTGCTCGTCCCGGGCAAAGCCGACGCTCAACACGATGGTGTCGCGCGGCTCGTCACGGATCGTTTCCGCATCCTTGATGAAGAAAGGCTCCGGCGAACGGGCGAGCCGTTCGGTCAGCTCCGGTTGCTCCAGCAGACGACGATCGAATTCTTCCTCGATTGCCGAGCGTTGCTCGGCAGCGAGTGCGACGACGCCGACGCTGCGGTCCGGCCGCGTCCGCAGTTCCGCCAGGGCGAGTTCGACGACCTGCCGTGCCTCCGGCTCGTTGCGTCCGTCCACGAGGATGCCGCTGGCCAGCGCGTGAAACTGGATGCCCAGGTCGGGATGATCCGGTCGCGGCGACGGAAACACAGTCAGGCGCTCGGCGAACAGCTCTTGCCGGGAGAATGCCGCCAGCGAGTCATGTCGGCTGCGATAGTGGCGGTCCAGGTGCAGGACCGGCCACGATGCTGCCAGGCACGTTTCGAGGACGGTCCTCGGCTCGCGGCCGCTCTTGTTGCGGCGGTTCACGGCAGCGGGTTCGTCGCCGATCACGACCAGCTGCCGGCCGCGACAGATCGCCGACAGTGCTTCCTCCATCGGCAGCCACTGGCCGCCATCGATGATCGTCAGGTCGAAGGCAAGCCGCTCCGACATCGGCAGCTGGCCGGCCTGCGCGGGCGTGGCCAGCAGGCAGCGCGGCGCGACCTTGTCATGCAGTACGCGGATGCGCCGGCCATTGCCGGCAATCCAGTCACGGTCACGCTCCTGAAAATCGTGCAAGACTCGCTCGTGGTCTTGACGGCGGAACTTGCTGAGCACGGGATCCTTCTGGAAGATGCCGGCAAGCCAGCTTTCAAGAAAGCTCCTCAGGAACACGTCCGGCAAGGACGCGACCGGCGGTGGTTGCCGATTCAGTCCTTCCCAGAAGGCGCTCAATCCCAGGTGCTCGAAGCGCGTCGGCAGCGCGTGCCATTCGATCCAGATCGCCAGGTCGTCGAGGCGCTGCTGCATCTCCTTGAGTCGCTGCTGCACGGCTTCCGGCGGATGCTCGGCCAGGCGCTTGCCGTGGTACGTCGGCCCCGGCGCCTCGAAGCGGATTTCCAGACCGTGCAGCGCTTGCTCGTACTGTTCCTGGGCGGCGCGGAGTTCGCGGACCGAAGGCAGCGGCCCAGCCTCGCCTGCCGCGAGCCGGGTGAACAGCTCGGGAGGCCTGGCCTCGAAAAAGTCACGGACGCGCTGGGCCCATGCCAGCCCCTTGCGCAGCGCGTTCCAGTCCGTGTTCATGCCCTGGAAGCTGGAACCGAGCTTGCCCTGCCAGCGGCTCTTCTCGGTCTCGTGCGCCTGTTCGAGCTGGCGAATCTCATCCGCCTGCCGCAGATCGGCGACCAGCGTGGCGGCGTCCGGCGGCGGCCTGGTCGCGCGCGTCAGCACGGCGTCCGTCAGGCTGCCGAAGCGATTCAGGCTCGCCTGCAGATCGCGAGCGAATTGACGCAGGACCGTCAACCCGCAGGCATCGAGCGGTTCGCCGACGCCGGGCAGAGACTCCGTGGGCAAGCCGCTTTCCAGCTCCTTGGTGCTGTGCTGCCAGGCGCCGAGGGAATCATGCAGCCTCTTGGCCGCAGCCTGGATTTCTTCCGGGACGGGGCTGGATGAGCACAGCACATCCACGAATCGCGGCGGCAGTTTTCTGCAGCCGAGCTTGTGGGCCAGTTCAATCGCCTCGACCGCAATACGCTGCGCTCGATCCGCTGACTCGAAGTCCGATTGCAAGCCTTTCTCATACCTACCGAGCAACTCCTTGAACTTCTGCTGCTGGGCTTCGAGCTGCTTTTGCTCGTTAGCCAGATCGCGGGCGCTGACCAGATCGTCGGCCAGGGTTTCGGGCAGCATGACGGCGTGCGTCCGCCGCCGCAGCGTGCGGCGATCGCTGCGATAGGTGCCGTTGAAAATGCGTAGCCAGCTCCGGTACGGGCCCGCGAAGGCTGCTGCCAGGCGCTCCAGTTCGAGATCGAACAGTGACTCCGTGTAGACATCGAGCAGCTTCTTGCGGCGCGAACGATACTCGGCAAAGCGCGGCTTGTAGACGTTGATGAGGTCGCGGACTTCCGCAAGCACCTCGGCATCATGCACCCAGGTCCGTTCCGGGGCGTGCTCGCTCATGCACAGGTTGGCAAGCCGTTGTAGCTGCCGGAGGATCGCCGGCGACGGATCGGTCTTGCCTGGGCCGGCCTCGCCGCCGCAGCCCGCTGGCAAGGGAATGCCAAGCCATTTCTCCAGGGTATGCGCCTCGGCGATCCAGCCGGGGATGCGCTTTTGCGTTTCGGCGGCCCAGCCGCGCAGGGCCTGCTGGCGGGTCAACAGACTGACGCCGCGCTCGTCGCCAGCGGGCAGAAGCGGCGCCGCGACCCGCCAGGCGTCCGCTGCCTGTGCCGCTGTACCCTCAGGCACCTGCCAGATGGCCGGACCGTAGCGCTCGCTCAGCGGTCCGCGCGCTTGCCCCAGCCGCTGATATTCCTCGGCGCAACTCTCGACGTCTTGCTGGAGCGCTTTCAGATCATCGGTCGCCAGCCACGGCTGCGCGATCTTGCCCGGGCTTGATGCGAGAAGCTCACCGGCCTTGAACAGGCAGGCGACCGGCCCCTTGTAGCCGATGCGGTCGCCGTACTGCGCGGCCACCGCCAGGAAATGATCGACTCGCGCTTTGACGCGCTCGACAAGAGCGGCCGCCGTCTCGCGCAGTTGCTTGTTGTAGCGCTCGGCCTTGAAGCCCCACCAGCATGGATCTTTCTTGTCACGAATGCTCCAGGCTTGCTGGAGGCGCAACATGGTCTGGCGCGCTTCCTCCAGCCAGCCAGGCGAGACCTCGGTGACGACGGCCATGCTCTCCGCCGGGCCAAGATCGGAGCGATGCAGCGCCAGCCCCAGCGGCAGGGCCGGAACCTCGCGCAGCCGCACCATCTCATTCAGTGCCCACCAGGCGCTGCGCTTCAGCGGGTCTTGATCGACATGCAGGGCACGCAGGTAGGCGGTCAACTGATCCCGACATTGCGCCAGCGCCTCCGGTCCGCCGGACGATTGCGGCAAGGTCGCTGGCGTGACCGCGGCGGTTGCTTCAGCTTGCCCGTTCTTGGAGAGTCCGTATTCCGGGAAACCGTGAAGCAACGACTGACAGAGGTCGCCGAGTCCTGCCCGCTCCAGGCGGCGCAGCACGTCTCTGAGCACCGAGGGCCGGTCGGCGCTCAGCAGCACGCGTTTGCCGTGTGCCAGGGCATCGGCTACAAGATTGACGATGGTCTGGCGCTTGCCGGCGCCGGGCGCGGCAGCAATGACAAAGCTGTTGCCCCGCGCCGCCATCTCCAGGCACACTCGTTGCCCGCCGTCCGCGTCCAGCACTGCGAAGTAATTGTCCGGAGCTTGCAGGCTTTCCAGATCGACTTCTTTCGGTGCGGGCTGGCCGGCCAGGCTGGAGACCGCGGCTTCTCCTGTCAGCACGCGCACCAGCGGATGTGCCGATATCGCGTCCGCGTTTTCCTCCAGATCCCTGACGGCCGCTCCCTTGTATCCAGGCAGAGCGACCAGATGGACCGCTGTCTCAAGTCTCGATCCGCTCAGGTCAGCGAGGCGCTCGCCCACATCATGCAGATAGCCGCTGAGCGACTGATTGTCCCAGTTCGCCGGTGCCTCCGGCACTTCCAGTTGAAATTCACGCCGCAAGCGCGCGCGCAGGGCCGGATTGAGCACGGGAAGGTCGTCGCCGCTGCCCAGCTCGAAGACGCCGGAATCGACCTGCCGGGCCAGCGTGACCGGCAGCAACAACAGCGGCGAGCGAAACGGCTCATCATCCGGATCGCGCCAGCTCAGCAAGCCGAAGGCAAGGTAGAGCGGGTTGCGGCCGTGCTCGTGGCGTTCGGCATCTTGCCAGCGCGTCAGGTGCAGCAAGCAGCGCAGCAAGCGTTCTTGATCTGGCTCATCGGCTGCGATGCTCAGGAACGCCGCCGCCGGCCCCTTCTCCCTGCCCGGCGACGAGAAGAGGAAGCGCTCCCGGCGGCGAATCAGTCCCTCAAAGAGGTCGGCCGGCTCCGGTTGCACGATCGCCGGCGCCGCAGCTCGGTCGGCAAGATTCAGGTACAGGTCATTGCCGCTCCAGTCAGCAAGGTTGTCCTGCCAGCGGCGCAGAAGGTCGGCCACCGTGGAGTGACTCATGGCCATGGTGCGTTCCTTGTTCCTGTTCCGACGTTCCCACAGAGCAAGATAACAAGGCGCGCGCGCCGCTTCAAGCACCGCGCCGACGGAGGATCTGGATCAGGATGGCCGTGCGTGAAGATGGAACGGCTGCATCGGTCGCACCGAGGCGGACATTGCCCTAACGCGCTCGTGCACGCTTGGCTGCGAGGCCCAAACGCCCGAGTCCACCTTGCAATCACGTGAGGTCATGAAATAATAGGCTGGGTCCACGTTCACGCATAACGAATCAGTCAACGCGGCGCGTCAGAACACGTGCGGGCGATTCTTGAGGCACTCTCGTGTGTGGCCGTTTCACCATCACCGCCAGCGCCGTCGCCTTGAAGGAGACGTTCCCGCTGTTCGACCTGCCGGACCATGTGCCGCGCTACAATATGGCGCCGACGCAGATGATCCCGGCCATCGTGCAGCGCGGCGACGGGCCGAAGAGCGCCTTCCTGCGCTGGGGCCTGGTGCCGCACTGGGCCGACGATGCCAAGATTGGCTATCGCATGATCAACGCCCGCGCCGAGACCGTGGCCAGCAAGCCCGCCTTTCGCTCGCCCTTCCGCAAGCGCCGCTGCCTGGTGCTGGCCGACGGCTACTACGAATGGCAGAAGCGCGAGGAAGGCAAGCAGCCATACTGGATATGCCGCTGCGACCGCCGTCCCTTCGCCTTTGCCGGTTTATGGGACCACTGGGAGAAGGGCGACAAGCCCATCGATTCCTGCACACTCATTACCACCAGCGCCAACGACTTCACCGCCGCCATCCACGACCGCATGCCGGTCATCCTCGACTCCGAGGATCACGATCTCTGGCTGGACACCGAAGCGCAAGAGCCCGAGCGCTTGCAACGATTGCTCGTGCCATGCGCCATCGACTTGCTGACAGCGTTTCCCGTCAGCACGCTCGTGAACAATCCACGCGTTGACAAGCCGGACTGTGTGCGCCCGCTGGAGAGTCCCGGCACGTTGGGAAACGGCTGAAGCGCTGTCTGTTGCCGGCCACATGCGGACAGGTCCTTGGCCGACAATTCTTGCCAATTCCGAACTCATGCCTTGTTTCGTGAGTCATCGCTGCGGGAACATGTCCTTCAGGTTGATCTTGAAGGCTTTTCCCGGCCGCGATGCTTGGCCCGCCGGGGTCTTCGCGACGACGAACAGGTAGAGATCGACGTTCGGGCTCAGTCCTGTCAGGAGCTGACCCGGAGCGGTCCAGTCCTTGCCCAGGAGGATGGCGCCACGGCCGTCGGCATAGGTCGAGACCCAGACGTCGTAGGTCTTCGCTCCGGCTGCCGGCGCGAAGTGAACGTGACAGCGGCGGCCGTCGTATTCGCGCTCCGGCGGATTGATCTTCGTCACTTCTGGGCCGGCGGTCTTGCTCGCCTCGGCCAGCTTGCGGATCGGGTTCGCGAGGTCCGGCGCGGTCGCCGGCAACGGCATGCGCAGCCGCGACAGACGCACGGCCTCATCAGCCTTGTCGGCCGGCGCCTCGTACTCGGCCAGCAACGCTCCCAGCAGCACGTCGTCCGAAGAGGCAGGCATTAGGTCCGTGGCGTGAATCACGTGCGTCCGCCGTTCCACGATGATCTTTTCCAGCGTCAACGGCAGGTCCACGACCATGTCGCTGTCCCCCTCCAAACGCTTTACCTTTGCGTCCTTCACGGCAAGAGGCGGATAGTTGCCCCAGAACGACGTGCCGGCCTCGCGGTAGAGATCATACGGCGCGTTGGCCGGCAGCTCGAAGGTCAGGTAGCGCCAGCCGTCGTAGTTGAAGGCGCTCCAGTTGTGAGTGTCATCGACGTTCCACTCGTCCTTCTTGCCCACCGACAGCCAGCGCTCGCCCTTGGCGTCCTTCAAGCAATAGACGACGCGGCCCCAATCGCTGGCCGCCTTCACCCAGAGGCCGAGGTGGCTCGCCTTGCCGCCAATGACGATCGGCTTGGTCGGAACCAGCGTGCTGTAGAACGGCATCGTCCGCCGTTCCTTCGGCTGCTTCTCCAGCCGGACGGCCAGCGCCTTGCCCTTGCCTTCCGGCCCGGCGGCTGCGTGCAGCGAGAACTGGCCGGGAAACCGCCTGATGAACTCGCGGTGATTGTCCTCGTAATCCTTGTCGCGCTCGGCCGACAACTTCCACGTGCCATCTCCGAGATTGGCGAGCGTGACGGCATGCGGGCCCGGCTTGGCGTCCGAATGATCGGGCGCTCCGAGAGTGATCTTCGGATCGCCGGTCAGGCCGCGGACGTACACCGGCGCCGTGCCGATGGTGAACGTAACCTTCCCTCTCCCCGCGGGAGAGGGTGGGGTGAGGGGAACGCTATTGTCCATGCTGTCAAACACGGCAAGCTTGGTTCCCTTGGGGACGTCCAGCGAAACCGGCCTGGTGCCGCGCAGCGTCCACAGGACATGCAAGACGTCGCCGGTCTTGTAATGCTTGAACTGCATGCAGAAGACGGTGTGGCTCGGCGTCGGCACGACCTTGACAAAGTTCATGCGGTTGAGCTGCCGGGTCATGGTGGCGTAGGACGAGTACACAGGGCGAGGATTCAAGAGTGGAATCGGCTCGCACAGACCGCTGCCGTAATGCTGCTCGCCCCAGTAGCCGGCGCAATGCGAGGCGCCCGGCCAGCCGAGGAAACGCGTCGTGTTGTAAGCAGCCAGGATGAGCACGGCGCGGACCGTATGGTCGGCCTCCTGCTGGGCCGTGACGGCGCCCGGCCTGGCCGGCGACGTGCCCGGGCCTTCGATCGTGATGAGCTTCGGCCACGGCTTGCCGGTCTTGTGCCACTCCTGCTTGAGCTGCCACATGGCCGACGAGAAGGTCACCTGGTGGAGTTGCATCTCCGGCATGCGCTCGAACCGGACCTGATCGATGGCCGGTCCGTCCATGAGCGCCAGGGCCTCCTTGCTTTCACGCATGAATGGAATCGGAAACGTCGGGATGCCCCACGGCATGAGGCATTTCGCGTGCGGCCACTCCTTCTTGATGGCCGTCGCCGCGATCACGAACTGGTCGAGGTATCTCTTGTAATTCGCCTTTTCGTCGGCGGTCATCTGGTACGGTGGATCGCCGTAGTATTCCGGCAAGCTCATGTATGGCCCGTCGCAATAAATCTGCAACATATTAACACTTGAAGAAATCAGCAACGCAGCAGCGAAAAAAGATTCCTCTCAACAAACTCGGTCTATTAGACATGTTTGCCAATTTATGTTCAGTTAGA
>VGYC01000124.1 GCA_016873095.1 Planctomycetota bacterium
GCGAGATCAGCTTCAGAAACAACCGGAGAAGCATCCATGCCAGCGGCAAGGATACCCCATTCCGAGTAGAAAACGCTAGACTGACCTGTGAACGGTTACGTCTCGCAGCTATCCGCCGGGCAAGGTGCGTGACGACGCGCTACAGGTGCTCAATCAACAGCTCGTCGAGGCCGAAAGTGAAGAGCAGGCCGTCACGATCGCAATGATGGAACCATGACCGAAAAGGGCTCGACGGCTCGTGGCCGTCAAGTCAGGCGGGGCGCGCCTCGCAAGGGGCGCGCCTTTTTTTCCTATTCCCAAGAATCCTCCGATGACCGCCACCGCCACTGATCGCCGCGGCCGGCTCGCCAACAAGCTCGCCCACGGCCTTGTTCGCGGCAATCTGCCGGCTGAGCAGCAAGAGGCGATAGCGTCCGAGTTGATCAGCACGGCGCCCCGCGAACTACTCGACGAACTTGGCGGCCTGTTCGCAAGGAAAAGCTGCGTCAAGGCGTTGATGTGGCAACTGCCAGACGGCCAACATCGTGACGACGTAAAGCGCGAACTAGCCGGCCTTCTCGCCAGCATTGCCGACGTGGAACGCCGTCATCAACCCAAGGAGGGACCTGTCATGGACGAGAAACTTTTGCAGACGATGGAGTTGGTGGATTGCTTAACCAACAGGATGGCCGAACTTGAGGGCACGATAGCGAGGATACTTAGGATGCTCGAGTTGAGCCAGGAGCACGCTGGTTCAATTGAAGAATCGATGCGACGAGTTGAGAAAAAGGATTTTAACTACCGCTGACGCCGGCAGCTTTGCCGGCTTGGTCGCGAGCGTCGCTGGTTGAGCTTGCCGGTAATTTTTCCGGCAAGCTGCCATGTCTAGCTTTCCCGCCAGACTTCTGACCTTCGTGTTTCCGCCTGGCAGCATCATCGTCGTAGCATTTCCTGGCGCGTGCCGCGACCATCGCACGTTGCGATGCCGTCAAGTGCCGACGGTGCAAGTTTAGCGACATGACGTAGGCAAAAAAAACCGCCGGGGATGGAAGCCGCCCCGGCGGTCGCTGCCCCGACCACACACATTGTCAAGGACAGCAAGGACGCTCGCGACCGGCGCATCCTATGGTGATGCGGGAATTCCGGGCGTGGCTTACTTGTGCTTCGTGGTCCAAGAGTGATGGTTTTCTGTACTTCTGCGTTCGTCAGCCCGCTCTGCGAGTTGCGACGAAAAAAAAGAAGGCCACTCTCCCGACGGAAGGTTCTTGCTCAGCTTGTCCACGCAATGTAGGCTTTCTTAAACGCTGCACAACGATAGCGCTCGGGAAGAAGAAGGGCTGCTCAGTGGCCAACAACATCAAGCACCGAATGCAAGTCGCCCAAGGCGACATCACCCAACTGGACGTTGACGCCATCGTAAACGCCGCCAACGAGGTGCCGGGGCCTCGATAGTGCACCATGCGGCCATTACCGAGCCGTCGCTTGCTTGCGGCAGGCGAATACGACGGCCGTCACAACTGCCGCCAAAAACCACGCCAGGATAAAGTCAGTCACCCAGCTCGATAGGATAATGTGAGTCATCGCGTTGTCGCCTTTCGTCGAAAAGCCATGCTGCCGTTTCACCTTCATTCGTTCCAGCGACAGCCGGCTCGGACAAGGGACACAGGATTATGGAGCAGGGCAAACGATGCGAAAACCAGACTAATTCCGTCTGGATTAATCGGCAAGCGATACGCGGTGCGGCAGGCGTCAGGGTAATGATTGAATCCGTCACCGCGGGCCGGGTGAAAGTCCAGTGAAGCAGGCCTTGCTCAGCTTGCCGACGCAATGTAGGCTTTCCCAAACGACCATTTAGCTAGTCCACGAGGAGTCATTCACGGACGAAACCCGCCGGCCATGCAAACGACTTTCGCTCGCGACGACAAGCTCCACCTGACGAACCTGACGAAGGTCTTTTGGCCCGAGCACGGCTACACGAAAGGCGACCTCCTCAACTACTATCGGGAAATTGCCCCCGCAATCCTGCCGTACCTCATCGACCGACCGCAGATTCTTCATCGCCACGTTGACGGGTACGCTGGCAAGGAGTTCTTTCAGCGTGTCAGCCGGCAGCGGCCGGCCTGGGTTCCGGTAGCGGACATCATCGTCATCGGACGCAAGCCAAAGACCTTCCACCTCTGCCAGAACTGGCCTACCCTGCTTTGGCTAGCGAACTTCGGGTGCATCGAATTCGACCCGTGGAACTCGCGCATGCAATCGCTCGACCGGCCAGACTACCTCATCATCGACCTGGACCCAAGTGATGGCGTGCCGTTCAGCCGCGTCGTCGAAGTGGCCCTGGTCGTCCGCAAAGTCCTTGACCGAGCTGGAGCGCCGAGCTTTCCGAAGACTTCGGGGCAGAAGGGAATGCATGTCTACATCCCGCTGGAAGCGAAGTATCTTCACGAGCAAGCGAAGCTATTCGGCGAGATCGTGGGCCGGCTGGTGCATCGGGAATTGCCGGCGCTGACCTGCTTGGACCCGCGACTGGAAAAGCGATTCGCTTGCGTCTATCTCGATAAGACACGCAACGCGCGGGCGCAAGCTGTTGCCGCTGCTTACTCGGCTCGTCCCTATCCCGGCGCAACGGTGTCAGCACCGCTGGCGTGGAGTGAAGTTCGCAAGACGTTGGACCCGAGCAGGTTCACGATCAAGACCATGCCAGCGCGGATCGCCAAGGTGGGGGACTTGTGGGCTGGAGTGCTTGGCGAGGGCATCGATCTTGCCGACTGCCTGCAACGGCTGGAGAAATCGCTTGCGTGAAACGCACTTCGGCAATACCTGAAGAAATGCTACATTCTCGAGGATGTGCCACGATTGGGGACCGCAGACGCCAGTTGAAGCTCTTGTAAGGCCTGCCAAAATCGCAATGAAGATCACCGACCCAATCGTTGCTCATGTCTGGTTCACCGACGGAGCAAAGCGAGCCGTCTATCGAGAGTCGTCTGGTCGCCAGTACATTCTCGATGACGACGGCGACAAGGTACACGGGGTTTGGTACATTCCTGAAGAAGAACTCATTGAACCTGATGCGATAGTTGAATCACCATGAAGCGGCCTCGCCCTGTTTTCTCCGAGAAGCTGATCCTGAAGTGGGCAGACGCCCACAAGAATCGGACAGGCGCCTGGCCGAAGTCGCACTCCGGCCCAGTCCACGACCTGCTTGGTGAAAACTGGCGGCGTGTTGACAATGCGCTCCGCTACGGTCTTCGCGGTCTGCCAGGCCGGTCGTCGCTGGCACGACTCCTTGAGCAGAAGAGGGGAGTGCCAAACGTCCAGGGGCTGTCGCCGCTAACGCAACGCCAAATTCTAGCATGGGCCGACACCCATCACCGCCGCACCGGTAGCTGGCCGAACATCAAGAGCGGTCCCGTCAAAGAATCACCCGCCGAAAGCTGGGGCAACATTGACGCAGCCTACGCGGGCTCTGCGGCAACTCCAGCCTGGCGCAACTGCTGGAAGCGAAGCGAAGCTTCGCCAACCGCATGGCACTGCCGCGCCTGACCGAGAAGCAGATACTCGTCTGGGCCCGCGCCCACCGCAAGCAAGCCGGGGAGTGGCCTCGGCTTGGGTCCGGGGCTATCGCCGGAACGGCGGAGCGCTGGTCCGCGATTCAAGCAGCTTTGTATAGGGGAGCGAGGGGATTGAAGGGTGGGATGACGTTGGCGAGATTGTTAGCTCACGCGTAAGGTGACACTATGAAACCTCTGTTGATTGCGTGCCTTGGCTTCTCCCTGTTCTTATTCTTGAGCGTGAGCAGCGTCCCCGCTCAGAATTCCCAGCCAACGCCGGAGGAGCTTGAGGCGGCGAAAAGGGCATTTAGAAAGCTGGGAGGACGCCTCATCAAGATTCCTCTTGAGAAGCAACCAGTCTATTGTTTTATTTTGCCGACGAGAACCAAGGATGGAGACCTGAAGAACGTACCTGCCGTGTCATTCGCTTTTGGCTTGGACCTTGCCAACTCCAAAGTGACAGATGCTGGACTGAAGGAGCTTGCCAACGTCAAGAACGTGATTCTCCTTCTCCTTAGCGAGACGAAGGTGACGGATTCGGGCCTCAAGGAATTGGCGAACCTTAAGAACTTGACGAGCCTCGGCCTGGGGCACACCAAGGTAACAGATGCTGGCATGAAGGAACTTGCGAATCTCAAGAACCTGGCGAGCCTCAACCTTGTTGCCACTAATGTGACAGACGCGGGACTGAAGGAACTCGCCAAGCTCAAGAACTTGACCAGCCTCAACCTGGGCGGCACCAAAATCACCGATGCGGGCGCAAAGGACATAGCCAACCTCAAGAAACTGGCCAGCATTAACGTTTCTGGCACCGAGGTGTCAGACGTGGGCGAGAAAGACATCCGCAATGCCTTACCAAAATGTGTGATATTCAGATGACAAACGCCTCGAACGGCATTGTGGAAGGGAGCGACATCGCGGTGACACCGCGCAGCTATCCGGAATGAAGCGTTTCCTCTTTATCGTCGCCGATGCTTTCGCCGCGGTTGTTGTAGTTCTGCTGCTGGTCGATCCGACCCGGCCTCTTGCCATGATTTTTGTTCTTCTCGCGGTAGCCGTGATCTGCGGCATCATGGCGTGGCTTTTGCCCCGCTAGAGATTTCGCCGGCAACGCAAAACGCTCTCCAATAGTGGACATGTGTACCTTAGTTTGTAATCTAACGTCCGCGATTGGAGGGAATGGCAATGGACAGCGATGAGTTGAAAACCTGGCAAGCTCGCCGTATCCATCGTGCATTGTTCCCCGGATTCAACTATCTCGGCCGCCTTCGCAAACGAATGGAAAAGGCGGGATTTCCCGCCGATGATCGGTTCTTACAGCTGGTGTGTGCCGCCCATGACGCCGCTTACGCGCTGTATGTGCACGTCCACTACTTGTCGTGTGAGTCGGGAGCGGGGCGAGCTGGAAAGAAGTGACGCGGTGCGCGCTATTGACGTGGCGGGACTCGGCGTTGCTTCAGGCTGGCCACGCAGCCCTACTCCTTGGATCTCCGCGTCACCTCGGCAGCAATCTTCGCGGCATCCACCGGCGTCGGCGGCCGCCCCTCGTTCTCGAAGCGTGGCATCGGTGGGGCTTTCGGTTCAACGGGCGCCGGACCGACTGAAGGAGCTGTCACGTCGCGAGGCTTGCGACCGCGCAGTCTTGCTGCGGCTTCATCAGCCGCGGGCGTACCCGGAAACTCCTTCACGATATCCCGCAGCCACATATCGAGCCGGTCGCGAATTGCGCCGGCCTCGCCGGATGTCTGTGCGTTGTCGATGTTCTGTTGGATGCGCCGCGTAAAGTCGAGACGGCGAACGGCGGACGCTTCGTGTGCGGCCTTCTTATGCTTCGGCAGTTCGTCGTCGTATTTCGTCTTGGCGACCTCGTAAGCGGCGAGTGCCTTGCCGTGTGCGTCGGCGAGTTCGCGATTTCGTGCGACGACGGCATCGCGGCGTTCGACTGCTTCGGCGTGCATTGCATGGGCGACGGCAATGGCTGCGGCGATACGGTCGGCGAGGTCATTCTTGCGGTCTTTTTCCTTGGAAGCATTGGCGGCCCCTATCTTGGCTGCATTTGCCGCAAGCAGGTCTTTCTCGGCCTTGTCGGCATCAGTATCGTTGCCAGGTTGCTTGTTCTTCGTTACCGGGCCGGCGTCCGTGAGTTGTTCGGCGAGCGGCTTGCTATTCGCGACCTTCGTTGCCGGTCGATGTTGCGGCGGCTTCGCGTTTGAGAGCAATGCGTATGTGATTGCGGACGGCACAAGAACAATCAAAATGCTTGCAATGAGCGTGCGCCAGGGGGACCGCCTGGCTGACGATGCAAGTTCAACGTCGCAGCCTTCTCGCTCTCCGACCAGGACTGGATTGCAATTCGGATTCGCCACGTCATGCGGCTCGTCAATGCGGACGGGCGGCGGCGCGGACCACCATTGACCGTCTTGCTTTTTCACCGGCATGGCGACCGGGATTTCGTCATCGTACATGGCGGCGACTACCTCCGGGAAACCGACCGGCGCTGAATCTCGCCGATGTCGATAAGGATGAGCATTCCGCAGGGAAGAAAGAAAACGAGAAGCTCAGCGACGATGAAAAGGATTGTTGAAATGACGAAAACGCTTCCGGCTGTTGACACACCGCCGAATCCGGCTTGCCGCGCCCTCGCGGCACCATCGACCACGACGTAGAAATAGGCCGCGTTAACGAGCGTGCCGACGACGATGGACGTGTAACAAACGAACTTTGCGAATGAATAAAACCACGGAACCGGGCCGACGCTCATGCCGGCGTGAGCCGGTGTTTCGTTGACGGCTGAGAAGTCTTGGCGTGCCCTGCGCGGCAGGGGCCTGGCCGACGGCAGCGTGAACACCGAGCCGCAGTTTCCGCAGCGTGCTTTCGAGCCGGGCGGCGAACTGGTTTCGAGAAGGTCATCGCAATTTGGGCAGGTGACTTGCATGGGTCGCATCGCCTCCTGGTCGAGAACCCACCGTACAATTGCCGGTGGGCCGAGGAATCGATGGGAGTATTGTCGCCGGGCGGATGGAAAAGGGCAAGAACCAGCGGCAAGGATGTCGAGAACGGCCTGGCGGGTGGTCCGTCAGGCGTTTCCTGTTTTCTTATTTGACATTCGCGATTGTCGTGGTATTGTGAGTGTCGGCTGCGAGTAGCGGCCAAAGGTCCAAGTCGGACAGTCCAACATTTCAGATGCCCGAGCAGGGTGGAAAGGAGCAACCACATGGTTGCTAACATCAAGAAGAGTTTGCAATCGCTTCGCAAGCTGGCGCCGGAATTGAACCGTGCCGCCGACGACGCAACCGCTTTGGTCCGTGACATCGAGAAGGCTCTCCAGGAACTCGACTTGGGAGTGCGTGCGTCAGTGCAGGTGCTGAAAATGGAGGATGATGAGTTTGCTTGCCTGACGTTCAAGCGCATCGGTGGGAAGTTCCGTATCGCCGTGGCCATTGACGAACCGGAGGATGACGGCGAGTCCTGGAAAACAGTTTCCGAAACCCCCTGGCTTGAATGCCCGCGCGACTTGAAGCTCAAGACGTTTCCGCAACTTCCCGCCTTGCTCGCCGACATCGAGACGCAGGTCCAGCGAACCGTCAAATCGATTACGGAAGCTGGTCCGGCTGTTCGGGAGTTGCTGAAGTCGTTGCAGTAATCGACCGTCAGTGCCGGAATGATGGTTGTTGAATGCCTGCCGACGCGGTCCATCGTTGGCCGACCTTGGCAACCCCCCTTCGGCATTGCCGCGGGTTTGCCTACCTGTCGTCGGGCGCAATGCACGTTGCCAGGCAAGTAACGGCTTGGCAGGCATGGTCCGGCATACGTCAGTCACCCGGTGCCAGCAGTGGCGATTCTGTCGCTGTCTGGCATCGGGCTTATATCCCATCGATACACTCCACTTGTGCCGATGTGATACAGCGGTACAATGCAGCATGGAAAACAAATCGCTTTCGCTCCGTCAGGAAATCACCGACCAATCACACTTCGGCGTCGTTCGCGAGGCCCCGCCGTTCATCGTCTGGCAATGGGCCGGGCCGAGCAAGGGCTGGCAAGGCATCTCCGGCAGCAGCACTCGACGAGAAGGATTGCTGATTGCCCGCGACCTGGGCGGCGGCGTTGTGCTGCCGAGCGGCACGCATCCGACGGATGTGGACGAGGAGATGTTGCGGCGGGTGGGATGACGTGGCTTTCGTTTTGACAACCGCCAAGCGTGACCTACGGTTGATTGTCCTTTCAGGGAATGAACCGCCGGCCATCCCGTCCACGGTGTCCGGCGGTTTTTTTGTGCGATACGGTTGACCGACAATTTGCGACCTGCAATGTATCCTGACAACCGCTGACAACCGGTTTCGTGCCCAGAGAGGCCCGATTAGGCCAGTTGACAACCGCGAAAACCCTTGTTTTCCTAGGTTTTTTCGCTATCGAAAGCCTTATGAGTCCCCTGCTCTGACCGTTGAGCTACAGGCCCTGGAAGGACTTACGTCGATGACACTTGGCTGTTGACACGCTGACACGCTGACACGCTTACACGTCACCATTCTACACCATCCAGGATGCCAGCCAAGCCATGGCTGCAGCTTGCTCGACGACGCAAGGCATGCGTCGCATGCATGGGGGTGTGTCTCGAGCCGTGTCGTCGGGTGGGACTGGGAACAGCAACTTTCAGACAGACTGCAGCGGGATGTCCATCAAGCCGAATTTCTTCATTTTCTTGTAGAGCGTGACACGGCTGATGCCGAGGGACTCGGCGGCGCGAGAGCGGCTGTAGCCGTGGTTCACCAGGGCACGCTGGATGACGTTGCGTTCGGTTAGATCGCGGTGGCGGTGCAGCGACTCGACGCCGTTGCCGTTGGTGTGCATGGTTGCGTGATAGGCGTGGTCTTGCAGCGCTTGCGGGAGGTGGTTGACGGTCAGTTCGGTCCCACTGGAGATGAGGACGGCATGCTGGATGGTATTTTCGAGCTGGCGGATGTTGCCGGGCCAGGAGAAACTTTCCAGGGCGGCCATCGCTTCCGGCGAGATGTCGAACAGATCCTTGTGGAACTTCCGGTTGAAGCGGGCCGCCATGCCGCGCGCCAGCGGCGAGATGTCTTGCACGCGTTCGCGCAGGGGCGGCAGGTGAAACGACATCACGTTCAGGCGGAAATACAGATCAGGACGAAAGCGGCCGTGCTGGACCGCCTCCTCGAGGTCGAGGTTGCTGGCCACGATCAGGCGGCCGTTGCACTGCTGCGTCTCGATGCTGCCCACCGGTTCGAACTCGCCGGTTTCGATGACGCGCAGCAGGCTTGCCTGTTGTTCGAAACTCAGGGTATCGATCTCGTCAAGCAGCAGCGTGCCGGCGCCGACGGCGGCGAACTTGCCCACCTTGGGCCGATCCGCTCCGGTGAACGCGCCTTTCACGTGCCCGCAAAACTCGCTTTCCACCAGGTTGTCCGACAGGGCGCCGCACGGGACCGTGAGGAAACGGTGCTCGTGGCGCGGCGAATGTTCGTGAATCAGACGGGCAATGAACGTCTTGCCCGTGCCGGTCTCGCCGGTCAACAGCACGGTGACATCGTGATTGGCGGCCAGCGCGACACGCTCCGTCAAGGAGAGCAGTGACGGTGTTTGTGCCAGCGGGCGCCGCCGCAAGATTTCCTCGAGCGATTCATGTTGCGCGTCGGTGAACTCAACACCGCGACCCCAGCGGTCGCGGACCATGCGCACGAGACTTTCGGCATCGTCTGGCCAGCGGAAGCGCCTGGCGATGTACGGATCCAGTCGCCGCAGGCGCGGCCCCGTGTCGGCATCGCCTTCCAGCAGCATGATCACGGGCGGCCATTTTTGCAGGCAGATGTCCTGGACCAGGCGATAAGCGCTGTCGCCGTCGGCCGGCACAGCGACGACCAGCAGCATGGGACCATCGGTGTCTCGGGCCAGGTAATTGCCGATGTCGTCAAAGGAGCACAGGAAGGCAGGCTGGCCCAGGTGCCGCCGCAGATGATCCTGAACGGCGGCCGCCAACTTCAAATCGTGGGCCACCAGGGCCACGCGGCTGCCCGAGTTTTGGTGTTTGTCCTGCACCGGCCGCCTCAAGATGCGCGGGATCCCCCCCAGCCCTCGCGGACGGATGCGAGGTCACGGGAAAAACCGTCCCTGTTCCGATGTTGCACTAAAAAAACATGGGTCAGAGAAGCGTCATTGTCAAGCCGCCGCGCTAAGAAAGGTTTACAGCGTCCTGCTCGCTTGTAGTCTTGCGCACAGGCTCGCGTGCTTCCTTGCCAGGCCGCAAGCGGTTTCAAAGTCCCAGCCGCCGCCGATCCTCCGGCAAATACACGACGACGCGTTTCGGGTTGATGAATACCCAGCCCAGCGAGGCGACGAAGAACATGCTCGCCGAGTAAACCAGCGCCAGTTCCCATTGCCCATGCTTGGCGAGGTGCGCGACGATGGGCGGGCTGACGAACGTGCCGAGGTTGCCGACCATGTTCATGAAGCCGGCCACGGTTCCGGAATAGCGATGCCCGATGTCGATGCAAGTGGACCAGCTGGCGGCCATCGCGAAGTCCTTGAGGAACGACGCAATGCACAGGCACGGCACTGCCAGCCAAGGGTCAGCGGTCGACAGTGCCAGCAGAAAGAACGTCCCGCCCAGAAAATAGGAAACGATGCCCTGTAATGTGCGCCCCCAGCGGCGGCCGAGGACCCTGACGAGCTTGTCCGTCAGAACACCGCCGACCAGGCAGGCGATGCCGCCGAAGAAGAGCGGAGCACCCGAGGCGATGGCCAGCGGCGTGTCAGTCAGTCCCAGCACCACTTCGTAGTACTTCTTGTCCCAGGTGATGAAGAAGCACCAGCCGGCATTGCTGCAAAAGTACATCAGGCACAGGCACCAGAGCGTCCGGCTCGAAAGCATGGTTGCCCAAGACAAGGGCGGCACAGCGGCTTTCGCGCCGGCGCCGCCTTCATGGATCAACTGTCGTTCGGCTTCGTTGACGCCGCGATGTTCGTCCGGCGTGTCGCGAAAATAGGCAGCGAAGGCGATTACCCAGAGCGCGCCGACGATTCCGAAGGCCCAGAAGGCGCCGCGCCAGCCGAACGCCGACGATAGCATCAGGATGAGGGCAGGAGCTATCGCGCCGCCCCAGCGGCCGAACATCCACAGTAGTCCCTGTGCCATGCCGCGGCGGTTGTACGGGAACCAGTTGCGCATTGCCCGCGCGATGTTGGGATAGGCGCCTGCCTCACCGGCGCCGAACAGGAAGCGAATGGCCACCAGCAGCACCAAGCCGTTGAGCGTGACCGGCAATGGTGCCAGGTCGAGCGAGAACTGCCAGACAAGACCGGTTAGTGCCGTGAAAAACGACCACCACAGCACGATGCGGATGAGCACTTTGCGCGGCCCGAAGAGATCGCCCAGCCAGCCGCTGGGGACTTCGAAAAGCGCATACGCCAGCCCGAAAGCGGCAAAGGCCCAGGCGAACTCCTGCTCGGAAATCCCCAGTTCTGCCCGGATGGGCTGCTCGACCTGCTTGAAACACACGCGGTCGATGTAGGTGAGCATGGACAGGCTGCACACCCACGCCAGGACATGATAGCGCACGTAGGTCGGCCGAGCCAGCAATGGGTCGTCTTGGAGGGTTTGATTCATGTTCCGTGAACCTACTGGAGTAATGCGCGCCGGTCAATAAAAAGTGTGGAATCGATGACGCTGTGTGCCATGCCCACGGCTTTGCGTGGGCATTGTGGGCATCTCGCCTGGCCAAAGCCGTGGCCAGGACATCCGCCCCCCATGCCGCCGGAGTACCTGATGACCGAACCCTGGATGATCGTCCTCGCCACCGTTGTTGCGTTGATCGCGCTTCGCCTCTTGATGGTGCTCATCCTGGCCGGCGGCGACGTGGCGCGCATCAAGGTCGCCATCCGTGCCAGCCTGCGCATACTCCGCAATAAAGACTTCGCCGATAAGATCGAGCCGCTGCTTGCCCCATCTGAGCCCGCCAGGGCGCCGAAGCTGTCCGGCGTGCCGCTGCGCATGCTCGCGCTCTTGCAGCGCGAGGGCCGGCTCGTCGACTTCCTCCTGGAGGACATCGATGCCTACAGCAACGATCAAGTCGGCGCCGCCGTTCGCGACATTCATCGCCAGTGTCAGCATGCCTTGAAGGAGCATCTCGTCCTGGAACCGGTGCTGCCCAGTGCCGAGGGCGATACGGTCGAGGTTCCCGCCGGCTTCGATCCATCCGCCATCCAGCTCACGGGCAACGTCACCGGCCAGCCGCCCTTCCGCGGCGCCCTGCGCCACCACGGCTGGCGGGCCAAGGACATCAAGCTGGCGCCACTGCCCACGGGCCAGGACGACCTCGTGCTGCACCCCGCCGAGGTGGAGTTGCCGTAGAATAGTTTTCAGTGTTCAGTGTTCAGTGTTCAGTTTTCAGTGAAGAACGCGCGTGCCTCTCTTGCTGAAAACTGACTCAAAGGTTTCCACATGCATTCGCGTTTCGTCGTCGGCATCGACCTGGGGACGACCAACTGCGCTCTCGCCTATTTCGACACCGGTGCGGGGGATGAACCGCCGTTGCAACATCTGGCCATTCCGCAGGTGGTGCAAGCCGGTGTCGTGGAAGATCGGCCGTTGTTGCCCTCGTTCCTCTACCTGCCGGGTCCGAAGGAGCAGCCGGCGGGCAGCCTGCGCTTGCCGTGGGCGCCGGAGCGCGACTTCGCCGCCGGCGAGTTCGCCCGCAACTTCGGCAGCCAGGTGCCGACGCGGCTGGTCGCCTCCGCCAAGTCGTGGCTGTGCCATCCCGGCATCGATCGCAAGGCGCCGGTGCTGCCGTGGAAGGCGCCGGAAGACTCGCGGCGCGTGTCGCCGCTGGAAGCGACGACCCATTATCTCAAGCATCTTGCCGAGGCCTGGAACCACGTGGTCGCGAAAGACGTGGCCGGCCATCGGCTCGAAAATCAGGACATCATCCTCACCGTCCCCGCGTCGTTCGATGCCGTCGCTCGCGAGCTGACGGTGGAGGCCGCCCGGGCCGCCGGCCTGGAACGAATCACCTTGCTGGAAGAGCCGCAAGCCGCCTTTTACTCATGGATCAGCGCCAGCCATGACCGCTGGCGCGACCAGGTCGAGGTCGGCGACGTGGTGCTGGTCTGCGACCTGGGCGGCGGCACCACGGATCTGTCGTTGATCGCCGTCAGCGAGGAAGCCGGCCAGCTGGTCCTGTCGCGCGTGGCCGTCGGCGATCACATCCTGCTGGGCGGCGACAACATGGACCTCGCCCTGGCCCATCATGTTGCCCAGGCCTTCGCGGCCAAGGGAACGAAACTCGATGCCGGGCAGATGCACATGCTCTGGCACAGTTGCCGGCTCGCCAAGGAGAACCTTTTCAAGGATCCAAAGGCAACGAGCACAACCGTGACCGTGCTGGGCCGTGGCAGCAAGGTCATCGGCGGCACGCTCAAGACGGAGCTGACACGGGCCGAGATCGAGAAGGTCCTGGTGGATGGCTTCTTTCCGGCATGCCCGGCAGATGCCGAGCCGCAACGACAGCGCACGGTCGGCTTGCAGGAACTGGGCTTGCCCTATGCCGCCGATCCCGCCGCGACCAAGCATCTCGCCAATTTCCTGCGGCAAAATGCCGAGGTGCTGGCGCAACGCACGCCGCCAAGGAAGGGCAAGAAGGCCGCTGCGCCGCGGTCGCAGCCGACAACGGTGCTGTTCAACGGCGGCGTCTTCAAGGCGGAGTCGTTGCGGCGACGGCTACTCGACGTCCTCAATCAATGGGCCAAGAGCGCCGGCGGCCCCGCAGTCAAGGAATTGCCGGGCACCGATCTCGATCAGGCCGTGGCCGAGGGTGCTGCCTATTACGGGCTCGTCCGTCGCGGCAAGGGCATCCGCATCCGTGGCGGCACGGCGCGCGCGTACTACATCGGCATCGAGACGTCGCTACCCGCAGTGCCTGGCAGTCCGCCGCCGCTCAAGGCGCTGTGCGTTGTCCCCTTCGGCATGGAGGAAGGCACCGAGGCCGACGTGCCGGCGCAGGAGTTCGGTCTCGTCGTCGGCGAGCCGGTCGAGTTTCGCTTCCTCGGCTCCAACCTGCGCCGCAACGATGCTGCCGGCAATCTCATCGAGGACTGGCACGAGCAGATCGAGGAGTTGAGTCCGCTCTCGACGACGCTGGAAGCCGCCGGCAAGACCGGCAGGACCATCCCGGTGCATTTGCACAGCAAGGTTACCGAGGTCGGCACCCTGGAACTGTGGTGCATGAGCCGCGACGGCAAGGAACGCTGGAAACTCGAGTTTAACGTCCGGGAGCATGAATGACCCGGGCATGGTGCTTTCCTTGTCGTTCCCGCCCCGCCAGAACGCTTCCGCCGCCGGCAATCGGCGAACATTGTTGGTTTTCCTCCTTGTAAAAGGGCTAGCCTGGGTTTTATAATGCCTTTGGTTGTTGACCCAGCCACAATGTCCGGCCCCAGCCGGATCCTTCCGAAACGGTTTGCCGAGACTGTCTTGCGGGCCAGCGTGGCGTTGCCACCATTCGAAAGGGGTGCTTGCTGCTTGATGAGCGATGGAGTTTTGGCCCCCTGGTTGCCCCCGGTGCCGGGCCCGCGCTGACGATGGCGTTCTTGAAACCGTTTACGCGAACACTGAAACGAGGAACCACATGAGTTCATCCTTGCTGGCGTTTTTCCCGGGCCTGGGCTGGCCGGAGATCATGGTCTTGCTTGTCCTTGGCGTGCTGCTCTTTGGCCGAAAGCTGCCCGACGTGGGCCGTTATCTTGGCAAAAGCATCGTCGAGTTCAAGAAGGGCGTGAAGGGCCTGGAGGACGACCTCGATCCTGGCTTTGGCGGCCAGGCTGCCGGCGCCGGCAACGCTCCGCCTCCGCAGGAGCAGATCCGCCCGCCGCAGCGCGTCGCCGCCACCGCCCCCAAGTTCGAGGACAGCCCGGCGGTCCCGCCGAAGGCTTGATGTCAACCACGCCGGCCGGTGGTATTCCAGCGGCCGGCTTTTTCTCTGGGCGGCTAACTCAGCGGCTAGAGTGCCATCCTCACACGGTGGAAGTCACAGGTTCGAATCCTGTGCCGCCCATTTGCCGAGTCATCATCCCCAAGCAGAAATCCCAGGGTGCTTGAAATGAGTTCCCGCCGATGGTTCACATGCCTGACGCTGGGAAGCGTCGTGGCAACCTCCTCGCTGCTTGCCCAGTCCAACCCCCTCGACGTTCCCAAGGATCACGCCGTCAAGATGGCCAAGGGCCTGGAGGTCTTCAAGAAACACGTCAAGCCGGTGCTGATGCAGAAATGCCTGAAATGTCACGGCGGCAAGGAGGTCGAGTCCGAGTTCAGCCTGGCTGATCGCGACAGCCTGCTCAAAGGCGGCGCCAAGGGCAAGGCAGTTGTCCCCGGCAAGGCGCGTGACAGTCTGCTCTACCAGGTCATCATCCATGCCAGGGAACCGCACATGCCGCACCGGGCCAGCAAGCTGCCGGCGGCGGCCATCGACCGCATTGCCGAGTGGATCGACCTGGGCGCGCCTTATGACAATCCGTTGACAGCGTCCAGGATCAAGGTCCCGTCATGGACCGAGAAAGTCTTACCAGTGGAGAGCAAGGGATTCTGGTCCTTCCAGCCGTTGAAGAAGCAAGCGCCGCCGCCGGTCCGCGACGACAGCTGGTGCCGCACGCCGCTCGACCGCTTCATCCTGGCGAAGCTGGAGGCGGCGAAGCTGCGGCCCAACGAATCGGCGGAAAAACGCCAGCTCCTGCGCCGTGCTTACTTTGACCTGGTCGGTCTGCCGCCTCCCGCTGATGAGGTGGAGAAATTCCTGGCCGATTCGTCCAGTGACGCCTGGCCCAGGCTGATCGACCGGCTGCTGGGCAATCCGCATTTCGGCGAGCGCTGGGGCCGGCACTGGCTCGACCTGGTCCGCTTCGCCGAGAGCCACGGCTTCGAGCACGACTACGACCGGCCGTCAGCGTATCATTATCGCGACTTCGTCATCGAGGCCCTCAACCGCGACATGCCTTTCGACCAGTTCGTCCGCTGGCAGATCGCCGGCGATGAGTATGCTCCGAACGACAATCTTGCCCTCAAGGCGACCGGTTTTCTGGCTGCCGGTGTGCATAGCACGCAGATCACCAAGAACGAGGTCGCCAAGCATCGTTACGACGAGATGGACGACATGCTCGCCACCATCGGCACATCGATGCTCGGGCTCACCATCGGCTGCGCCCGCTGCCACGATCACAAGTTCGATCCGATCCCGCAACGCGACTACTATCGACTGCTTGCCACGTTCACCACCACGGTGCGCAGCGAGATCAACATGAATGTCGATCCGGCTGGCTACAGCAAGGCCAAGGCCGAGTTCGATCGCCTGCACGAGCCGTTCACACAAGCCCTGAGCAACTACGAGCGCGACGAGTTGCCCTCGCGGCTGGCACGCTGGGAAAGTCAACTCGGTGAAGCTCAGAATCGCACCGCGCGGTTGGCAGAAAAGTTTCCGTGGATCATCCTCGAGCCGTCAAAGGCCGTCTCGAAGGAAGGAGCCATCTTCAAGAAGCTGGAGGACGGCTCGCTGCTGGCGACGGGCAAGAACGGCAAGTTCGACGTGTACACGTTCACCGCCTCGACATCGGCGACCGGCATCAGCGCCGTTCGACTGGAAGCGCTCGCCGACGCGTCGCTGGTCAAGGGCGGCCCCGGCCGCGCGAGCAACGGCAACTTCGCCCTCTCTGACTTCAAACTCTCAGCGAAGGCGAGCGGGGGGCGTAAGCCCCCTGATGAGACGCCCATCAAGCTGAGGAACCCGCGCGCCACCTTCGAGCAAAAGGGCCTCCCCATCGCCGCGGCCATCGACACTGACGCTCGTTCTTCCTGGGCTGTCGATCCGCAATTCGGCAAGAACCACGCGGCGAGCTTCGAGACCGAGACACTTATCGGCGATGCCGGCGGTACGACGCTGACGTTCGCGCTGTCGTTCAACAACAACGACGGCCACAACATCGGCCGCACGCGTCTGGCCGTCAGCACTGCCGGTAACAAGGTCGCGCTCGACGCTCCCGGTCTGCCCGCGCGCATCTTCGCGATCCTGTCCATGCCATCCGAGAAACGCACCAGGGAACAAACGGCGGCGCTGCTCACCTGGTACCGCTTACTTGACCCCGAATGGCAAAAGTTCGAGCAGGCCCGGCAGGAGCATCTCAAGAAGGCGCCGCAACCAAAGCTCGCCAAGGTGTTGATCTCGACAGAAGGATTGCCGGCGGTCCGGCTGCACACGCAGGGTGATGACTTCCTGCCCGAGACACATTTTCTCCGCCGCGGCGATCCGGACATGAAGGAAGGAGTGGCCAGCCAGGGCTTCTTGCAAGTCTTGCTGCCCTCGGCCGATGCCGGGAAACGCTGGCAGTCCTCTCCTCCCACGGACTGGCGGACAAGCTACAAGCGCCGCGCTCTCGCGGACTGGCTGACGGATGTCGATCACGGCGCGGGCAAGCTGCTCGCCCGCGTCATCGTCAATCGTCTCTGGCAGCATTATCTGGGCCGCGGCCTGGTGGCCACGCCGAGCGATTTTGGCAATCGCGGCGAACGGCCAAGCCATCCCCAGCTGCTCGACTGGCTCGCCAGCGAACTCATCGCCACCGGCTGGAAGCTCAAGCACATCCACAAGCTGATCCTGACCAGCGCTGTCTATCAGCAAAGCTCGCGCCACGATGAGGCCAGGGCGAAGATCGACCGCGACAACAAGCTGTGCTGGCGCGTACCGCCGCGCCGACTGCAGGCCGAGGTTATCCGCGATAGCCTGCTGTCCGTCAGCGGCCTGCTTGATCCGACGCCGTTCGGCCCGGGCACGCTCGACGAGGCCAGCAAGCGGCGCAGCATCTACTTCACCGTCAAGCGCAGCAAGCTCATCCCGATGATGACGATCTTCGACGCGCCCGAGGCTTTGAGCAGCATCGCCGAACGGCCGACGACGACCATTGCCCCGCAGGCGCTCTACATGATGAACAACCCGCAAGTGCGTGCGTATGCCCAGGGCTTCGCGCGCCGGCTGGTGCCCGTGGCCAAGACGTCGCTGGACGATGCGGTCCGCGCCGGCTACAAGATGGCGCTGGCACGGCCGCCGACTGCCGAGGAAGCCGCCGATTCCGTCAACTTCATTCGCCAGCAAGAGACCAGCTATGCCGGCCCAGCCCGACAGGAGCAGGCGCTCGCCGATTTCTGCCAGGTGCTGATGTGTCTGAATGAGTTCGTGTATGTGGAGTGAGGCCCGCAGCGCTGGCCAGGGTCGGAGCTAAGCATCGCTCACGCCCCGCAATGTTCATGACACGGGCCGGACGAAGACGTCACCATGCAGCGCGGATCGAATAACTTCCCATAACTCTCATTCTCCCCCACCGCTGACTGGCGGCAACAGGGCGATTTCGGCGTTAGCCGGCAGCGAGTCGGTATCGTCGGCGAATTCGCCGTTGACCGCGAGGGCCGATCGTTGCAGGAGCGGCGCGAGTTGCGGATGCTGAGTGGACAGCGCGTGGCGCAGGTCGCTGACGCATGCTGCGTCCGGCAGGTCGATGACAACGGTAGCGGTCGCGGCCAGTTCGCGGGCCCTGGCAAACAGTTGAACGTGGAGACGCATGACGCCATCCTCAGAGCACAAGATCGCGAATGGGGGCGTCGAGTCGCCGCGCCAGCTCGGGTAGCAATCCGTAAGCGATCGCGAGGTACTGCACGGGGTGCAAGGCGCGCTTGCCGGCGCCTTCCTCGATCTGCAGCCGGCACGAACTGCACTCGGAAGCGCCGTACCGAATCTCCTGCCGGGCCAGCGCATCGAGCATCGGCCGGCCCGCTGCCAGCGACGTTTCATAGTTGACTGCCTTCAAGCCGTAGGTGCCGGCCATTCCGGAGCAACTCACGTCAATGGTTAGTGCCTCAAGACCGGGGATGAGCGACAGCAAAGTCGAGCCGGCGGCGGGCGTGCCGAGCGCCTTCAGGTGGCATGGCACGTGATGGCCCACCGTCATCGGCAGCGGCTGGAAATCCGTCTCCAGCCGTCTCTCGCGGTGCAGATCGGCGAGGAAGGTCGTGATCTCGACAGTGTTATCGGCTACCAGTTTTGCTTCCGGATCGTCCAGCAAATCAAGATATTCCTGGCGGAGCATGAGGGCGGCGGTAGGCTCGGAGCAAACGATGGTGTGGCCGTCGCGAACCAGTTCGGCCAGGAGGCGGACATTGCTCTGTGCGCTATCGCGAGCGCTTTCGACATCGCCGACAGTCAGCGCCGGCGCGCCGCTGCCGCGCTGGCCCGATGGGACGTGCACTTCCAGTCCCTGGTGTTGCAAGACGGCGACGGCGGCCTCACCGAGCTGCGGATCGGCATAGGTTGCGAAGGTGTCGGCGAAGTAAGCGACCCGCGGCCGGGGCGAGGCATTGCGGCGCGCCCAGCCGCGCTTCCGCGCCAGCGACAAGAAATGACGGAAGCCGAAGCGCGGCAAGCGACGTTTTTGTGAAAGCCCAAACATCTTCTCGAGCAACCAGCGCGTCGGCCGGCTGCCGAGCACAAGATTTGCGAGCAACGAAAACCGGCTGGCCCAGCGCGACCAGCCTTCAATGCGCGCCAAAAACCAGTCGCTGCGGTCGAGGCCATGCTCGGCCACGTTGGCGGCCTTCGCTTCCAGCATGAGTCGCGGCACATTGACGTGTGCTGGACATTCGACGGCGCACATCTTGCAATTGACACACAGGTCGGCGACGGCCCGCGCCTCGCCGCTCGAGATGCCGCGTGACTCGACGCCGTCTTGCAGTAGATGGCGAAGCAGATTGGCCTTGGCCCGAGGCGTGGCTGCCTCGGCGTGCGTGGCCCGGTAGATCGGGCACATGCGCTGACCCGGCTCTTCCAGCCGGCAATGTCCGCAGCCGTTGCATTGCATTGTTTCCTTGCGGACCTCGCCCGGCTCCCAGCGGAGCAGCCAGTGTGCCGGCTCCGCGAGCGCCGTGGGAAAGATCCGCAACGGCAATGCCGGCATGCGTGGATCGGGATCGACGATCTTGCCCGGATTGAACAGGTGCTTGGGATCGAAGATGGCCTTTACCTGGCGAAAGACCGGGTAGAGCGGGCCATATTGACGGGCCACCCAGGGGGTGCGCGCCAGGCCGGTGCCATGTTGCGTGCTGACGGTGCCGCCGAGATCGAGCGCCAGCGCGTGCACTTTCTCGCCGATGACCATCAGCCGCGACCCGTCCTCGGCGCGTGCCAGATCGAGGAACGGCCGGGTGTGCACCTGACCCGTCCCGGCGTGCACGAGGTACGACGCCGTTGTCTCGTGCTCCTGCATGATCTCCTGGACTTTGCGGAGGTACTCCCCGAGGCATTCGACCGGCACGCCAACATCTTCGATGAATGGAACCGGCTGCGGCCCCGTCTTCATGGCGTACAGTCCGGGCAAGGCCATCTCGCGCAGGTTCCACAGGCGATCGATTTCTTCCTGTGCCTGGGCAGACGCACGCAGAAGGCAGGACAGGCCCGAGCGTTCCAGCAAGCCACCGAGTTCTTTGGCGGCAGCGCCGGCCGCATTCTTGGAGTCCGCTTCATACTCGACAAGCAATACCGCTTCGACGGCGGCAGGAATCAACGCCGCCACGTTGCCGGATTCAGCGCCACGCGCCAGGCTGAGCAGCCGGCGGTCAATCAATTCGCACGCCGCTGGCCCGGTCGGCAACGTCAGGTGCACAGCCTGCAGCGCGCCCTCGAGGCTGGCGAAGCCGAGCAGAACCATGGCTCGGCCCCCCGGCAACGGGAGCGTGCGCAGGACTGCCTCGGTGAACAAGGCCAGGGTTCCTTCGCTACCAACCAGCAGGCGTGGCATGTCCAGCGCGCTCTCGTGCAAGACGTCGTGAAGTAGATAGCCGCAGCGATTGAAGGGCGTGCGTGGCCGCTGTTCCCGTATCAGTCCCGCGTTCTGCTCGAGCAACAAGCCGAGCGCGCTCAAGATGTCTTGCAGGTGGCCAGGTCGGGCTCCGGACGAGTCCTGGACTGGCTCCCGCGCCAGCGTCACGGCCTCGCCGGAATCGAGAATGGCGCGCAACGACAAGACGTGATCACGACAGTAGCCGTGCCGCAGCGCGTGGGCGCCGGAGGCGTTGTTGGCGAGCATGCCGCCGACGGTGCACACATGGCCGCTGGCCGGATCCGGAGCGAATCGCCGTCCGACTTCAGCGAGACGGGCATTGAGTTCATGATGCACGACCCCAGGTTGCACGCGCACCCAGTCGTCACCGATCTCCAAGATCTGCCGAAAGTGCCGGCTCAGGTCCAGGACCAATCCGCTGCCCAGCGCTTCGCCGGCCACTCCGGTGCCGGCGCCGCGAGCCACCAGCGGCACCTCGTTCTCCGCGGCGTAGCGAACCACTGCCTGCACGTCCGCCTCGTCGCGCGGAACGACCACGCCCGCCGGCGTCACTTGAAAGATGCTGGCATCCGTGCTGTACAGCGCGCGCGCGATGGCATCAAAGTGGAGTTCGCCTTTGACAAACCCCTTCAGGTCGTCCACAGTTCGCTCGCGCTTGGCTTCGTCCATATAGATCCGTAGGTCGGGCTATTGAAGCGCTGGCCTACTTGAGTTGCTCGCGCCGCAGTCGTTCCTGGCGATAGCGCTCGCCGACTACCAGTTCGAAAGGTTTGTGTTCATCGCGGGCCTCGAAGCCGCGATAATGGGCGCCGCAGCGGTAACAGACGATGGCGTCGCCGACCCAGAGATATAACAAGCCATCCACGGCCGCAGAACCGATGAGTATCAGCCACGTGAGCCACTTCTCGTACCAGGCGTAGGTGAACACCGACGCCACGCAGGCGATTGTCAAGATCGCCAGTCCGACTCCGTGCGGAAAATCCTTCTTCTTGTACAGCTGCGCGTTATCGCACAATGGGCAAGTCGCCAACCCAGGATCGACTGTCGTCGCACTGTGACGATGGTCACACGCGGGACACTGCCAATCGCCGGACGAGGCCAGGGACAATTGGCCTGGCCGGCCGCACGCTGGACACTCAAAACGAACGTGCACGGATTCTCCTTGACCGTCCCGACAACCTGTCGGGACCGTCGTACCGACAAGCTGCCAGCTTGCCAGTTCCCTCTATGACTGCAGATTGCCGGCAAGCTGGCAGCTTGCGGCTACTTAAAGGATATATCCCGTCTTGTCGAAAAGCAGCTGGCCAGTGAGTTCTCCAAGGAAACTAACGATCACGACTACGTAGAGGATGCCAGTGGCCGACTGCGTCGAGCGGATCTGCGCCGTCTCCCACGCCATCCAGCCGAGTACCAGCGGCGCGATTATCCCCAGCAGCCAGCGGACGGCCAGCCACAGCATCGTCTCGGTTTCCGAGAAGGGCTCGGGCGTCACTTCGGTCCAGAGCCATAGTCCGATCCCTGAAAGGATGGCACGTACGACGAGACTTGCGGCGAGCACGAGCAACATCCGCAGCAACGGCGTCATCGACATCCCCGAGGCGATGAGATACGAATGGCCGATGAGCATGGCTGTCGTGGCAGCTCCAAGCACAAGGGCCGAGGAGAAGTCGTCGCCTACCAAGCCCAGCAAGTGCATCTGCTGGACAGTGCTCAGCTCATAGAATCCACCAAAGCGCATCCATACGAGCGTCGTCGCAAGACAAACGCTTGCGAGAATGATGGCGGCGCGTCCTTGCGGCGCTCCCTCCAGGTGCCACACCACCGAGCCGAAAAAAAGGACCAGAAGCAATACAGCGAACGCACTGATGAACAAGGGGTCGCTGCGTTCACCGGTGAATGCCAGCGCCACACCGGTCAATCCCAGCGACGTCAAGAAATGCACCCGATAGAACCGCGGCGGCGCTTGTGAATTGGGCAGCGCCAGCAAGCACGCCATCATGCCCAATGCCAGCCGCAAGCAAAAAACAGCGACCATGTCATTAGTGTAGCGGGCCTGCGTGGTGTAGTGTGGACCCCAGGGCGATCTTGCCCGTCAGTCAAGCTGGATTGCAGTCCTGGCCCACTTGTGCGACTTTCCTCAATTTGACAACGGCATAGCATTAACTCATGGACCTCAAACACACCACCGGACGCGATATTCGCCAACTGGCGCGAACGGGTGAGTTGAACGGGCCGACGCCCGGTCTGGCACGTGGTTTCGAGCAGGCCAACCTGGTTGTGGTCCCCAAGGAACTGGCGTTTGAATTCTTACTTTTCTGCCAGCGCAATCCGCAGCCCTGCCCGCTGCTGGATGTGTCCGATCCGGGCGACCCCGAGCCGCGCGAGGCCGCGCCCGGGGCTGACGTACGCACCGATCTGCCGCGCTATCGCATTTATCGCAAGGGAAACCTGGTCGAGGAGCCAACCGACATTCGGGCATACTGGCGGGACGATCTTGTGGCATTCTTGCTCGGCTGCTCGTTCACCTTCGAGGACGCACTTCTCGAAGCTGGGTTGCCGGTGCGTCACCTGGAAGCCGGCTGCAACGTTCCCATGTACCGGACGAACGTGCCCTGCCGGGCAGCGGGGATGTTTCGCGGCACCATGACGGTTTCAATGCGGCCGATGACCCCCGTGCAAGCCAAGCAAGCCGCCGCGATCAGCGCTACGTTTCCGCGTAGCCATGGTGCGCCGATTCATCAGGGCGATCCGGCTACCATCGGCATCGGCGACATCACCCGTCCCGACTTTGGCGATCCCGTGGAGATTCGCACCGGCGAGATTCCCGTCTTCTGGGCCTGCGGCGTCACTCCCCAGGGCATCATCATGGACACGCGCCCGGAGTTTTGCATCACGCACAAGCCGGGACACATGTTCGTCACGGATTGGTGTCGCCGACAATCGTGAAATTCGTAGGCGACGCTGGCTAGCCCTCAACCAAGCGAACCCGGAGGCGTTTAGCAGCGGAGATTTCTGAAAAAACTCGAAACCCCTGGCATTTTCGGGAGTCTGATAAGTATCTCAAATATCGTTCACCCGAAGCATGGAGGGATTTCGA
>VGYC01000125.1 GCA_016873095.1 Planctomycetota bacterium
TCAGTAGGATACTCACGGACGGGACAAGTGGATCACGGATGGGGGTTTTGAACCTTTGTACCCTGGCTGCTTTTGAAGCGCCCATCAGTGGCTGCATTTGGCGCGCTCGGTGACACTTTTTGGGGAAAAAGCACTCGCCAAATGGGTCTGGCAGCATGACATTTACCGTGATGGAAAAGCCGATGTTGAAAGACGGAAAAACCGATGGTCGTGTGGAAAAGCCGATTGCAAATGATGGAAAAGCCGAACAGGTTAGTATTAGAGTTAGTATTCTCTTGTTCCTACGAAAGTTACCACTGCTCCCACCCCGCCTGCGGCGGGTTGGCAGCACGGTTCAGCCGTCTTCGACGATGGGGAAGGCGGGACTTGTCCTATTGTGTCCTGCTTGCAAAGGGTGGACCCAGCCTTTGTCCGTTGCTGTCCCAAGAGTCGTCCCAGCCTGGTCGAAGCAAAAGCCGAGGGTTTGGTCCAATCAGGGCCGATCATGCCTCCCGCTGAAGCAAAGCTGGTTCGAGCTTGGACAAAGCAGAGGGCCGATGTTGTCCCATCCAGGGATGAACATGCCTGAAGACAGGTCCGAGCCTGCACAAAGCCTGGCCCCAAAGGAGTCCGACCCAGCATTGAACACACCTGCCGCCTGGACCGAGATGGCTCCAAGCCCTGGACCGATGTTGCCCCCCCCCGCAGCGATGAACACGCCTGACGCTCAAGCCAAGCCTGCTCCGGCTTGCTCCAAGCCCTTGGCCAAGGTTGGGCGGTCATTGTTCTCAGCAGTATCGGTGCAGACAGCAAGGTTCGGAGGTTGTCGGCGAAACGTGATCCTCAGACCAGCGAAGTTACCATTTTCGACGGCGATGGGGACGTACTGATTACTCTTGAAGAAGAGGACGCAATCAGGCTGTACCAGGAGATTGCTCAGGCGTTCGAGTTGGATGTCACCGAAACCTGCCAGCGTTGCAACCTCCCGCTTGAAGACGGAATCTGTCCGAATGAGTGTGGGACTCAGGACTAGGAGTAACCGACATTTGGGAGAACGCTGGCCGCATTCTGGATGGCCGCACATACGACGAGATGCCGCCCAGGACAAGCAAGCCGGTGCCGAGCAAGAAGGAACGCCTGGCGATGATCGAGCAGGCGAGGGGGATGGTCCCAATGGGGGCGACCACGGTTTGAACGCCGAGGCTTAACTGTACCAAGAGGAACGACCACGATGACCGTGAATCAAATCCTAGCCGACACCCGCAAGATGGAGCGATTCATCTGCGACCGTCTCCGAACGGAACGAACCAGGATCGTACTGGCCAATGGACGGCAACCGGATGGGCCTGCGTGGGTCGATCTCACGCTTTTCTTGTGTGATGATGGCGACCACGAACTTGTCATCGAGTCGAACGACCCGGAAGCATTCGGTTTGCGTGATGTGTACGAGCATTTCCGCCGCCAGGAGATGACCGGCTGGGAATGCGAGCGTGAAATGGCTGCGGAGATCAACCGCTGGAAGGTTTGGGAATTGGAGAGGGCGATGGCTGTGGTGAATGGGAAACCGGATCGCCGTACTTCCCCCGATGCCCAGGGTGAAGACATGGGCGGCTATGAATTGCAGAAGGAAGTCAGCACCGCCGAGGCCGCACGAATCCTGGGCGTCAGCAAAGATACGGTCTTGAAACTGAAAGAAGCGGGGCTACTTGAGTACAGAAACATGGCCCCTCCCACGAGCATACGAGCGGTTTTCCGATTTCTTCTCGCCTCCGTGTTGGAGCTTCGCAACAGTTACCAGACCGATTTTCCGACTGCCCCGATCCCTTCGCAACCGCAACGTCGCCGTGTTCGCCAAAAGCAAGAACCGAGATACAAGCATCTTCGAGTCGATTAGGCTGACTTTGCCGCCTTTCTTCGCTTCTTTCTCGCACGATCCAGCTTGTCCTGGGCTTTCTGCAAGTGCTTGTTTCGGAAGTGTCCGTAAACTCGCTCGATCATCGTGATGCTCGTGCCAGCCATCCTTGCAACCGTGGTTATGTCGTTTCCTTCCATCAGCATCTCAGAAATCCACAGGTGTCGGAATGCGTAAATGGTGATTTCGCCTCGGATGGCCCCGATCTTTTTTTCCTTTGTCACTTCTTTGATCCGATTGAATCGCTTCGGCAGCAGGCTTCCGGTCCACTGCCGACCATCGCTGTTCAAGAATACTGGCTGGGTTTTTTCCTTGCCTTCGCACTGGCGGCGAAAGATTTCCAGAGCGTCCTTGTTTAGCGTGATGTGGCGGATCGTTGGTTCACGCTGCGTCTCAGATCGCTTGTGCTTGCCAAGGATGACCTGCCCTGTGCGAAACAGAACGTCTTCCACGAGGCAGGCGGCAAGCTCGCCGGTTCTCGCTCCTGTGTGGTAATAGCAGCGAAGCATGTCAGCAAAGCTGCCGTAAGGATTCTCTTGCCGAGGAACCTTCGGGCCAAAGCGGTGGAACTCGTCCAGGTCGATCTCGGCAGCGGCAAAGAGCGTGGCAACCTCGTCGTCAGTGAGAAGATCGTCCTCCGTCAGTTTCTTGGGCGGCACTCTTGTCCGTTCCACGGCGGCGAATGGCCGGTAGGTTGGCGACAAGTACGGAATCGGAGACGGATACTTCGTGGCCCAATTCCAGCAGTGCTTGATCGACGTTTCGTAATGTCTGCGGGTTTGTGCCCCCAACCCCAGGTCTTTGTCAAGGTGATTGAGAAAGGCGTTAAGATCGTCGCTCGTTATCTTGTTGGCAGGCATTTCTCGGATTTTCTGTTGCCCAACCTCGAACTTGCCGAATCGACTGCACGCCGTTGTTCGGGCTTCGTAGGTGTCCTTGCTGCGATTCTTGCTGATCCAGTCGAGAAAAAGGTCCATCAGGTCGCCCGCCGTCCGAACCTTTGTCTTGCTGTCCCTTGTCCCCTCCGATAGACTTTTAACGTGGTCATTGAAGAGGTTTCGAGCTTCCGAAAACGGCACGGCATCGACGTTCCCGAAGTAGGTGGCCCCACCCGCTTCCGTGTACCAGTAACTCGTCTGACCGATCTTCTTTTTGCGAAGTTTTGGTTGTCGAGGCATCGCCCACCTGAAATGAATCCGGTAATTGAAAACGGTAACGACTTCCGGCTCATTTCAATGATATGGCGTAAAGCCAATAAAATCAAGTGTTAGTGTATTTCGGAGGGGTGGCAGAGTGGCCGATTGCACCGGTCTTGAAAACCGGAGACGGCGCAAGTCGTCCGAGGGTTCGAATCCCTCCCCCTCCGCTGAAGCACCCGGCGGTCACGCCTTGGCCGCGCCGCCTCACGCGCGCCCGGCCATTCAGGCCGCGAGATTCTCTGTGGCGATTCGATCCGATGGATTCTGGAGGTTCCCATGAGGGCGCCGCTTGCCGCTCTTGGTTTCATGGCACTCGTCGCGTTTACACCCGCGACCGCACTCGCGGAATTGAAGGCTGGTGCGGCGGTGGTCGACGTGACGCCGGACCAGTTTCCCGTGCTGGTCAACGGCGGCATGTTCAGCAGCAGCGCCAGCAAGGCCACGTCGCGCCTGTACGCCCGGGCCATCGTGCTGGATGACGGCCGTGAGCGGCTGGCCATAGTGGTTGTCGACAGCTGCATGATGCCGCGGCCGTTGCTGGATGATGCCAAGCAGCTGGCATCCCAGCGGACCAGGATCCGCCCGGATCGAATGCTCATGTCGGCGACGCATACGCACACGGCGCCGGCGGCGATGGGCTGTCTGGGGACGGACAGCGATACGACGTATGCGCCCTACCTTCGCCACAAGCTCGCGGAAGCCGTGAGCGCTGCCCAGGCCAATCTCAAACCGGCGCGCGTCGGCTGGGCGGTCAAGAACGCTGCCGAGTTCACGGCGTTGCGGCGCTGGATCATTCGCCCGGACCGGGTTGTCACGGACCCGTTCGGCAACCCGACCGTGCGCGCCAACATGCATGCGGGAGCGAACTGGGACAACGTCACCGGCGAATCCGGGCCGGAGGATCCCGATCTGACGATGATTTCATTTCAGTCGCTGGATGGCCGGCCGATTGCCATGCTGGCCAACTTCTCCATGCACTATTTCTCCGGCGTCGCGGCGTTGAACGCCGACTACTTCGGACTGTTCTGCGCAGGGCTCGAGAAGCGAATCGGCGGCGGAGCGGGAAAAAAAGCGGACAAGCAGCGCGCGCCGTTCGTTGGCCTCATGTCGCATGGGTGCAGCGGTGACATCTGGCGGCGCGATTACACCAAGCCCGCTACGGCACAAGGCCAGCAATTGACCATCGAGAAATATGCGCAAGGACTCGTGGACATCGCTGTGTCAGCCTACGATGGCATCAAGCACAGTGCCGATGCCGACCTGGCGATGACCGAAAAGCGGATGAGGCTCAAGTATCGCGTCCCGGACAAGCAACGACTGCAATGGGCCGAGAAGATCGTCGCTGCGATGGGGAATCGTCCGCCCAAGACAACCGAGGAAGTTTACGCTCGCGAGCAGATTCTCTTGCACAAGCGACAGTCAACCGAGATTGTTGTGCAGGCGCTGCGCATTGGCGACATGGCCATCGCCACGACGCCGAACGAAACCTATGCGTTGACCGGTCTGAAGATGAAGTTGCAAAGTCCGTTGCCGCGGACGATGGTGATCGAACTGGCCAATGGCGGCGACGGCTACATCCCGCCGCCCGAGCAACATTTCCTCGGTGGTTACAACACCTGGCCGGCGCGCTCGGCCGGCCTGGAAATCGATGCCGAACCCAAGATCACGGAGACGGCGCTGGAGTTGCTGGAAAAGATCGCGGGGCGGCCCCGTCGCACGTTCCAGCAGAGTCGCGGCCCCGCCTCTCGCGCCATCCTGGATGCCAGACCGGCAGCTTACTGGCGACTGGACGAATTCGCCGGTCAGCGTGCGCGCGATTCTTCCGGCCACAATCATTCGGCCTTCTATGAACCTGGCGTCGTGTTTTTCCTGGAAGGGCCTCGCTCCGATGCCTTCTGCAAGTCCGGCGAGATCAACCGGGCAGCACATTTCGCCGGCGGCCGCATCGAGTCGCGCATCGCTGACTTGGCGGATCGCTATTCCAGCTCCCTGTGGTTCTGGAACGGCATGCCCAGCAAGGGACGCGAAACCGCCGGCTGGCTGTTCTCGCGGGCGCGCGGTCACGGCCTTGGTCCCCATGGCGATCATCTCGGTATCGGCGGGACCGCCAGCGAACCCGGCAAGCTGATCTTTCTTCATGGCGACGACCGTGACGGGGCCAGGCGGGTCACCGGCCGCACCGTCATTGATCGCTGGACGTGGAACCACGTTCTCTTCGTTCGTGACGGAGACCAGGTACGAGTCTACCTGAACGGCAATCCACAACCTGAAATCGCCCTCAAGTCTCCGGCCGAGATTCCGCCTTCCTTTGACCAGTTCTACTTCGGCGGGCGGAGCGATAACTCAGCCAACTGGGAAGGCCGGCTCGATGAGATCGCCGTTTTCGATCGTGCCCTGTCCGCAAAAGAACTGGATACACTCGCGGCGCGATGAAGACTTATTCTCGGTCCCAGGCAGAGCCTGGGAGCGAGAAAGTTGCATTCCCCTGGACTGGTGGCACCTCTACCTGTAAATATTTATACATATGACATAAAATGGAACCGATTCCAGGAGGGAGCAAATGTTTCGGTTTCTTCACGTCGCGGACATCCACCTCGATAGTCCGCTGCGCGGCCTGGAACGCTATGAAGGCGCCCCGATCGAGAAGCTCCGCAACGCGACGCGGCAAGCCTTGAGAAACCTGGTGCAAACGGCCATCGACGAGCAGGTGGCCTTTGTCGTCATCGCCGGCGATCTTTATGACGGAGACTGGCGCGACTATCAGACAGGGCTATTCCTGGTCGGGCAGATGGGCCGGCTACGCGACGCAAACATCCCGGTCTTCATCATTGCCGGCAATCACGACGCCGCCAACAAGATGACCAGGGACCTGCGCCTGCCTGCCAACGTCACGGTACTCGGCCACAAGAAGCCCGAGACGTTTCGACTCGACGATTGCCAGGTCGCCATTCATGGCCAGAGCTTCGCGACACAGGCCGTCTACGACGATCTCGCCGCAGGCTACCCGGCAGCCCAGCGCGGCTGGTTCAATATTGGATTGTTGCACACCTGCGGCACCGGGCGCGAGGGGCACGAACCCTATGCTCCCTGCACGCTCGACACGCTGCGCGGCAAGCATTACGATTACTGGGCGCTCGGGCACATTCATCAGCGCGAAATCTTGCACGACGATCCTCCCATCGTCTATTCCGGCAATCTTCAGGGACGCAGCGTCCGCGAGACCGGGCCCAAGGGCTGCATGCTGGTGACCGTCGACGCTGCCTCCAGGGTTCATGTCGAGCCACGCTTCCTGGATGTGTTGCGCTGGCAGCATTGCCGGGTCGAATGCGCCGGGGCGACCAGCACGGACGAGGTGCTCGAGCGCGTCGGCAGCGCCTTTCAGAATCTCGTGCGCAACGCGGATGACCGACTGCTGGCCGTCCGCGTGGAACTGACCGGCTCGTGTGCGATTCACAAGAAGCTGACGGCCAAGAAGGAGCAGTGTGTCAACGAGATTCGCGCGCTGGCAAACGAGACCGGCGATGCCTGGGTCGAAAAGGTCCTGCTGCGAACCGCGCCGCAGGAAGCAATTGATGAATCCTGCCTGGCCGACGGCCCGCTCGGCGAATTGGACCAGCTGATTGCGGAGATCCACGTCGACCATGAACGGCTCATGGGACTTGGCGAGTCGCTTGCCGAACTCAGACGCAAATTGCCGGCCGAGTTGCAGGACGGCCCGGATGCGCTCGACTTCGACAATCCGGAGCAACTGCGGATCATCCTCGAGCAAGCGCGGCATATCCTCGTCAGCCGGCTGATCCCGGCCGGAGGTGAAGCATGAGATTTCTCCGTCTGGACCTGCTCGCCCATGGGCCGTTCACAAATGTCGTGCTCGATCTCGCCGACGGGACTGAAGGCCTGCACGTCATCTACGGCCCCAACGAGGCGGGCAAGAGCTCGGCCTTGCGTGCGCTGCGGCACTTGCTCTTTGGCATTCCGGCTCAGACCACCGACAATTTCATTCACGCCTACAAGGACCTGCGCATCGGCGCCTGGCTCCGCGCCGACGACGGCGCGGAACTGAAGGTCGTCCGCCGCAAGGGCAATGCCACGACGCTGCGCGATCCGGATGACGAGGTCATCGATGAATCGACCCTGCAGCGCTGCCTTGGAGGTATCGACCAGGACACGTTCGAGGTCATGTTCGGCATTGACAATGCGGCACTCGCGCGGGGCGGCAGGGCGATCGTCGATGGGGGCGGCGATATCGGCGCGGTCCTGTTTGCCGCCGGCGCCGGCCTCGCCCATCTCCGCTCGGTCCAGCAAGACCTTGAAGAGGAAGCAGGCGCTCTGTTTCTCGCCAAGGGAAAGAAGACCATCAACCAGGCGCTGAGCGAACTGGATGCGGCACGGCGAACGCTGAAGGAATGTCAACTACCCAGCAGCCAGTGGCTGGCCCATGAGGAAGCTTTGAACACGGCTTCCGCGACCAGTGCAAAGATCATCCGGCAGCTCGAGGAGTTGCGGCGGGGCGTCCATCGCTTGCAGCGGATTCGCGACGCCTTGCCGGCCATCGCCCGGTGGAAGGAACTACGTGCGGAGCTCGAGCCTCATGCCGCAGCGCTGCTGTTGCCGGAAGACTTTGGCAGCCAGCGTCGCGAGTCCCTGTTCCAGCTCAGCATGAGTGAGAACGCGGCGGCTGAGACCCAGGCCTACCTCGATGACATTGATCGGCAAATCGCCGACCACGTGGTTCCGTGCCACCTCCTCGAGCAGGCCGCGGCCATCGAGGAATTACATCTCGGCCTGGGCAGCCAGAAAAAGGCGTTGAGCGATCGCGCCCGGCTGGCGACGGAACTTCGACAGATCGAAGTCGAGGCGCGGAGCATCCTGCGCGAGCTGGGACGGGACCTGGAACTCGACCAGGCGGGATCGTTGCGGCTCACGGCTCCGCAGCGCCAGAAAATCCAGGAACTCGGCATCCAGTCACAAGCAAGCACGCGACTTGGCGACGCCCTGATGCGGGCCGAGAAGCTGGGCGCCGACATCGAGGACTTGCAACGGCGACTCGCCGAGTTGCCGCCCTTCCGGGATGTCGGACCCCTGGTCAAGGTCATTTCCCGGGTGCAGCAACGCGGCAACCTGACCGAACAATGGCAGGCCGCCCGCCAGGAGTTCCTCGCATCCGAGAGACTTGCGGCCGCGGATCTGCAGCGCTTGCCTATCTGGTCGGGCACACTTGATGAGCTGGCGCGACTGCCCGTTCCGACCGTGGAGTCCATCGAGCGTTTCGACACCGAGCTTGCTTCCCACGAGAACGATCGGCGCAGTCTGCTACAGGAAGGCGCAAGGCTTGATGCCGAATCTCTGGAACTCGACCGGCACCTCGAGCAACTGGAACTGCGTGAACAGGTCCCCACCGAGGAAAGTCTGCGGAACGCACGGCGGCAACGTGACTCGGACTGGATGCAGCTGCGTCTGACCTGGGACAGGGGCGATGCGCCTCCCGTCGAGCTCCGCGACTCCTACGAGGCTGAAGTCGAGACCAGCGACGAGATTGCCGACCGTTTGCGCCGCGAGGCCGACCTGGTCGCCAAGAAAGCGCAATGCCTGAAGGACTGCCAGCGCTGCGAGCGGCAGCGCGAGCAGCTGGCGCGCCAACTGGAGGCCGTCGAGTCACGTTTGCAAGGCAGCCGACGAGAATGGCAGACCCTGTGGCAGCCGGCTGGCATCGACCCGCAGCCGCCGCGTGAGATGCATGCCTGGCTGCGCAAGTATGAGGCGCTGGTGAAGCAGGCCCACGACATTGGCGAACAGCGCGAACGGCTCGCTGGCCTGGAACGAAGAATAGCGGACAGCCGCGGCGAGCTTCTCGAGTGCCTGCGGGCGCTCGGCGAGAGCATCTTGGGCGAGGACTCGCTTCAAGACCTCCTCGACCGCTGCCAGGACATCGTCGAGCGTGTCAATGCAGTGGAGGCAAGCCGCCGGGACTTGCAACGATCGGCCGCCGCGCTTGAGAAGGAGCGCGTGCAGGCCCGCTCAGACGCCAGTTCTGCAGAAGAGGACTGGCGGCGCTGGCAAGCTCAATGGGCCGAGGCCATGGCACAGCTTGGCCTCGGGATCGATGCCACCGCATCGCAGGCTAACCTGGTGCTCGACCGTGTCCGCGATCTCTTTGACAAGCTGGACAAGGCGAATTCTCATCACCGGCGGATCGAGGGCATCGACATCGACAGCCGGCGCTTCAACGCAGAAGTCGCTTCCCTGACCAGCCGAATCGCCCCGGATCTGGGCCAATGTCAGTCGGACCAGGCGGTAATCGAATTGATTGCTCGTCTGACACGTGCTCGTGAGGCCCAGGCCAGGCTCGAGGCGATGAACCACCAGCGTGCGGCCGCCGCCGACAAACTGGCCGTCACTCGCGCCGCCATCAGCGACTGCCGCGCCCGGCTCGATGTCATGTGCCGCGAAGCGAAGTGTGCCAGTGTCGAGGAACTGGCCGAGGCGGAACGACGCTCCGGGCAGCGTCGTGAACTCGAACGCGAGATCCGCCACGCCGAGGAACAGATTCTCGGCCTCAGCGCAGGCGCGAGCCTGGTAGATTTCCTTGCCGACGCCGAGGCGGTCGATCCCGACGCGCTCGCCGAGCAAATCGCGCAATCCGACAGACGGATCGAGGACCTCGACAGACAACGCTCGGAACTGGACCAGACGATCGGCAAGGAACGTGAAATCCTCGGCAAGATGGACGGCAGCGCCCAGGCAGCCGCCGCTCACGAACAGATGCACTCCCTGATCGCCAGGATCGGCACGGATGCGGAGCGTTTTGCCTGCCTGCGCCTGGCCGGCGTGGTCCTGCGCGACGCCATCGAGCGCTATCGCGAGAAAAACCAGGGGCCGGTGTTGAAACGCGCCAGCGAACTGTTTGCCGACCTCACCGTCGGTTCGTTCGAGGGGTTGCGCGTCGATTTCAGCGACCAGGGCAAGCCGATTCTTGTGGGCGTGCGCTCGGGCAGCAGGCAAACTGTTGCAGTCCACGACGGCATGAGCGAGGGCACTCGCGACCAGCTCTACCTGGCGCTGCGATTGGCCAGCCTGGAGACCTATCTTGACAGGCATGCTCCGGTGCCGTTCATCGTGGACGATCTGCTGATTCACTTCGACGACGATCGAGCTGCCGCCGCCCTCAAGGCGCTGGCCCAGCTTTCCGAGCGCACCCAGATCCTCTTTTTCACGCACCACCAGCACCTGGTCGATCTGGCGAAAAGCACGCTGGATGACGATGTGCTGTTCACGCATGAGCTGAGAGGGCTGAAGAGCGCCAAGGCAGTCTGACGGGGGGCTGCAGTCGGCATTTCCAGCTTTGTAATCAGCCGGTCAGCCCGTTGCTTTTCTGCCCCCCTCGCGGTAGCATCAACTTCATCATGTTCGATATTCAGCACGATTCGCCGGTGCCGATCCATGAGCAGATTGCCGGGCAAGTGCTGGCCAGCGTCGCGACCGGGGCGCTGGCGGCCGGGACCGAGTTGCCGGAATGTCTGGCGCTCGCGCGGCAGCTTGTCACCAATGCGCAGGTGGTGGCACGAGCGTACGGCGACCTGGAGTTTGACGGTGTACTGGCCAAGAAGGGCTCCGGGGCCATGGAAGTGACGGCGGGGGCCGAGTTCATCTGCCGCGTGCGCCTGCAGGACAAGGCCCGGCAACGGCTCTACCAGGCCGTGGCGCAGGCCCAGGCGAGCGGCTTGCCCGAGGCGGAGATTCGCAGGGCCGTGGACGAGCAACTGGCGGCGCCGCCGGTCAAGCCGCTTGCCGCCGAGCAACTCGAGACTGGCATCAAGTTACCCACGCAGACACCCAGCCATGCAAGCAGCCATCGAGATTCACAAGGTATCCAAGTCCTACCCCGGCAAGCTGGCCGTCGATCGCCTTAGCCTGTCCATTCCCAGGGGCGCGATCTACGCGCTGCTCGGCGACAACGGCGCCGGCAAGTCCACGACGATTCGCATGCTCAACGGCCTGACGCCGCCGGACTCCGGCTGGGCCCGCATCATCGGCCACGATGCCTGGGACGATGCCTGGATGCTACGACAGCACATCGGCTACGTTCCCGAACGTCCCAAGTTCTACGACTGGATGACGGTGCGGCAGATCGGCTGGTTCACTTCCGGCTTTCAGAAGTCCGGCTACTTGAAACGCTACCTCGAACTGGCCGATCATTTCCTGCTCGAGGCCCACGCCAGACTGGGAACGCTCTCGAAGGGACAGTATGCCAAGGTCGGGCTTGCCCTCGCGCTGGCCATCGAGCCGGAAGTGCTGATCCTCGACGAACCGACCTCCGGGCTGGATCTGCTCGTGCGTCGCGAGTTCCTGACAAGCATGGTCGGCCTGGCGGGTCAAGGTCGGACGATTCTGATCTCGAGCCACCAGATTGCCGAGATCGAACGGATCGCCAGTCACGTGGCGTTCCTGGCCAAGGGCAAGGTGCTGCTGGCGGCGCCGATGGAGGAGCTTCGCGATCTGATCGTGCGCGTGCGGCTGCGCTGCGCCGGCGCCTGGCCGGACGCCACGGCGCTTGGCACCGTCCTCACCGAGCAGAGCGTGGGCGGCAGATGGCAAGTCGTCTTGCGCGAGCCGAATCGGCCGGCACTGGAGCAATTGCGCTGGGCGCCGGGCATTCAAGACTACGAGGAGTCGCCGCTCGCGCTTGAGGAAATCTACTGCGCCCTCCTGGGAAGAAAGGAAGGCGTCCTGTGATCCTCACGCTGGCCTGGAAGGAGTATCGCGAGCATCGCTCCATCTGGTTGACGATGGTGGTGGTGACCGGCCTGATGGCGTATGTGCTGGCGCCGTTAATCGCGCCGCGCGACGCCAGCATGACGCAGGCCGGCGTGATGGGCATCATCGTCCTGGGCATGGCGGCGGCCTACGGCGTCGTCTGCGGTGCCATGATGCTCGCCGGCGAAGCGGAGAACGGCACGCAGGTGTTCCTCGATATCTTTCTGGGCCGCCGCGGATTGCTGTGGTGGTGGAAGTTTCTGTTCGGCGCCTTGCTGGCGGCCAGCGAGGGCCTGGCGATCGGCGTTGTTCTCTACTTCATGAAGCAAGCGCCCCCGAACTGGCTGCCGATCTTCCTGGGACACGGAGGAGAGGCGCTGCGGGACCCGATGGGCAATCGCGTCGTTGTTGGCCCGGCTTTCTGGATCGTGGTGCTGCCGCTGGTCACGCTGGAAGCATACGCCTGGGGAATGCTTGGCTCATCGCTGGCGCGACTCGTGCTCTCGGGCGCGGCCATCGCCGCCATGATCGCCGCGCCGTTCCTGCTTGTCGCGCTGCTGACGCCGCCGCCGGCGTCGCTGTTCCTGCGTGTCATTGGCGTGGGCGCGGCTGTTGCCGTGTCCTGTGCCGCCTTCATGGCGCAGTCGCGCGACGTGGCGCTCGGGCCGCCTCCGAAGCGCGAGGATCTGCCGGAGCCCAAATGGGTCGAGGACGTCTGGGACGAACTGGACGAGTATGAGTCCGAGCCCTTGCTGGAACCGCGACGTGACGGCCACGCCAGGCCGCAGGCGGCTCAGGTAGTGCTTCTTGAGCCAGCAACCGCGGCGGCGGACTATCCGGCTTTCGGCCGTACCGCGGATATCCCCAGAGAGGAAACGGCGCAGGATGCCAAGTCTCCCTGGCAAGTTCTGTGGTGGCTTGCGGTCCAGCAAGCCTGGGTGCTGTTCCTCATCATGGCCGGGGTCAGCCTGTTTCTGGGCATTTTCATGCCGACGCACGGGCAGGTTCTGTGGCCGTTGACCACGCTGGCCATCGGCATCGCTTGCGGCACCGCCACCTTCGCCAGCGAGCAGAGCGATCGCTCCCATCAGTTCCTGTCATCCCAACATTTCCCGCTGTCGATGTTCTGGATCGTCAAGGTGTTGTTCTGGTTCGGCGCGGCCATCGCAGCCGCGTTGATTGCCGCCGGCGGCCTGCTGCTGACCTCGTTGGCCCGGAGCCTGCCGGAGTTTGCGCCGCGCGGCGGGCCGGCGCCCATCGGCGCCGGCTTCGGAACCCTGCGCGAGGAGCTTGGCCCGCTGCTTTTTTACGGCGTGTGGCTTGTCTACGGATTCTGCGTCGGGCAGGTCTTTGTGATGTTGTGCCGCAAGAACATCCTCGCGGTTCTGATCTCGGCAATAGTCAGCTTGGCCGCCGTCGGCATCTGGATGCCGTCGCTGCTGTGCCGCGGCATGAACGGCTGGCAAGTGTGGCTGCCGCCGATCTTCATGCTGTCCGGCACCTGGTTGCTGATCCGTGCCTGGGCGGCGGGGCGCATCAAGGAACGCAGCCCGATAGCCCTCCTGGTCGGCGTCGGCGTTGTCGGACTGGCCTGGCTTGGCATTCATCTGGCCTATCGCGCCTGGAGCATTCCCGACACTGTCGAACCGCTGGATCGTGCCGGCTTTCGCGCATCGACCATGTCGATGCTGATGGCCAATGAGAAACGTGGCGGGCAAAAGACTCAGGAAGCGACGCTCGAATTTGACAAGGGACCCTGGCTGGCGACGCTGACGCAAGCCGCCCGCCTTCCCGTCGGCATCATCGAGACCCCGCCCGGCGACGGGCCGAGTCCATTGCCTCGCTATCTTGACCCGGCCGGCAAGATGGGCGACCGGCTGGCGCGTCTGGCCGAAGAGGCCTGGAACGACAATCGCCCCGATGCCGCGCTCGATTACATCAGACTCATGCTGGCGCTGTCGCGGAACCTGCGCAACCGGGCGCCCGAGTCCGCCTACTTCCTCGGCACAATGATCGAGGATTCAGCCCTGCACAGTCTCAACGCCGCGCTGGCCCGTCACAAGCCGTCGATTGCGTTTCTGAAACGCGCGCTTGCCGAGTTGACGCGGCACGATGCCGATGCGCCGACGGCGCTGGATTGCGTGCGCACCGAGTGTTTCCGGGCGGGCGGACTGGTGAACGCTCCCGTTGCCTGGACGTTCTACGCTGGCATCGAAGGGCACGGCCGGGTGCGCGAAGGCTGGCTGGCCGGCGCGATCGCCCTGTCCCTCGAATTGCCCTGGGAGCAAGAGCGCAAGCTGAGGCTGTGGCGGGCCGTCTGGGGCGGATTGCTGCGCGGCGCCGAGACGCCGCTCTGGCAACTGCAGCGGGATTTCGGGAACAAGCTCGACTCCGGCAAGGACAGCACGCGCGAGATTCTGCGCGGCTGGGTGCCCGACGACAACGACCCGTCCATGACGCGCGACCGGCTGGCCAGGCTGCTGGACGAGTCGTGGCTGTCCGACCCGCGGCTGTTTGCTCCCGTGATGAATCTGCGCGTCGCCGGCACGCGCTCGCGCTGCCGGATCGACATGTCCCGCCTGTCGCTGGCGCTGAATCTCTATCGACTCCATGAAGGCAGGACAGCGCCGCGCCTGGCCGACCTCGTGCCAAGATACCTGCCCGAGTTGCCGATCGATCCCTACCGCGGTGAAGCATATGCGTATCGAGTTTCGCAGGGCGAGCGACTAGAAATCGCCATGTTCTTCGATGGTGAAGCCGGCGAACCGGTGAATGCCGGCCAGGGCATCCTGTGGAGCATCGGTCCCGACCGCACCGATCACGGCGGCCGCAAGGATGGCGCCCGCCTCCCGGACGACGACACGCGCTGGTTCGCCAGTGGCTTCGATCTCATCACCGTCGTGCCGCACTGGCCCTGAATACGCTAGCCAAATGTTTCGGGAGATTACTTGACGGGCCGGCAGGAGCCGAATCGTGGACGCGTCCTGCGGGGTCCGGCGCTCCTGGACAATTCAGAGACGCTATTGTTGGCGAATGTGACAATCAACCTGTTCCGGGGGCGCAGTTCCGCTTACATTACCCAGCACTGCCGGCGTTCGCGAGGCAGCGTCTGGCCCGCGTGTTGCCGGCGAGGTCCCGGAGGGCAAGGCAATGTGGAAGTGCATGCTGGCCTTGGTGGTGGCCGGAAACGATCCGGCCGCGACAGGCCTGTCGGCAAGCGACCTGTCAGCGCCCGTGCGGTTGCTGGCGAATGGTCAACCCATCAACGTCGATGTTGGGCACGCGGCCCCGTTTTATGCCGATCTCAAGGGTGACGGCAAAGGCGTGCTGCTGGTCGGTCAATTCGGCCAGGGCAAGCTGCGCCTCTATCCCAACATCGGCAGCAAGAACGACCCACGCTTCGACAAGTTCGACTGGCTCAAGGTCGGCGGCGCGGAGTGTTCCGTGCCCGCGGGCTGATGCGTCGGCTTCACTCCACAGTTTGTGGACCTCGACGGCGACGGCATCGGCGACATCATCACCGGCTCCTGGCCCGGCGAACTCTACTTCTTCAAGGGCAAAGGCAAGGGTGAATTCGCGGCGGCGGTCAAGCTGCAAGACACCAAGGGCAAGGATATCAAGCTCGGTTCCGCCTCGACGGTCTTCGCTGCCGACTGGCGCGGCACCGGCAAGCTCGATCTGCTCGTGGGCAACATCCAGGGCGAGGTGCTGCTCGTCCCCAACAAAGGCGAGCCCCGTCATCATGCATTCGGCGCTCCGCTGAAACTCGCAGCCGGCGGTCAAATGATCAAGGCCGGGCACGGCGACTCGCATCCCATCGCCGCCGACTGGGACCGCGACGGCAAGCTCGATCTCATCGTCGCCGGCGGCGACGGCAGTGTCACGTTCTATCGCAACATCGGCAGCAAGACCGAGCCGAAGCTGGCCAAGGGCGTCACCCTGGTCAAAGCTGCCAGTTCACCAAACCTGAATGATGAGGCGCCACCTCCGAAGGAAGCCACGCCAGGCATGCGGGCCAAGATTTGCGTCGTCGACTGGAACGGCGATGGTCATCTCGACTTGCTGCTTGGCGACTTCGGCATGAGCTACGGTCCTAAACCCAAGCTCACCGAGGCGGATAAGAAGATCGAGAAGGAAGCTAACGCCAGGCTTCAGGAATCGCGAAAGAAGCTGCAGCCCTTCTTCGACGAGTACTTCAAGAGGCTGAACGACGGCGCCAGGCCGGACGAACCGGCGGAGGCCAAGCAAGAGCGTGAAAAGAAGGCTCAGGAGGTCCTGAGCCGCAAGGAATTCCAGGCCGTGCAGGCCGAGCAGACGAAGATCTACGAGACGATACGCCGCTTCCAGCGGCCGTTTTCGTACTCGGGCAACGTCTGGCTTTATCTGCGCAAACCGCCCGCAGCGGCGGCACGCTGAGAATACAGAACCGTGCATGGAGCGAGTGTTCCAGCGCAGTAAGCGGCGGACATGCCCACTGAACAAAGGGTTGTGCCTGCCGCTTACTGCGTGCGCGGCTCTTTAGTAGGAGAAATACACATGCCATCGAAAGCAAGCATCTCGCGTCGCACATTCCTCGGTGCTTCGGCTGCCGCCGGCGGCGCCGCCCTCGCCTTGCCCGCCGCGAGTGCCGCGCAGGTTAACGGCGCCAACGAGCGCATCAACGTCGGCCTCATCGGCACGGGCGGGCGTTGCCGGCACCTCATGCCGGCGCTGGCCCGCGTTCCCAATGTCCGCATCACGGCCCTGTGCGATGTCTATGAGCCGAACATGGACCTCGCTCGCAAGCTGGCCGATCCCAAGGCCTTCACCACGCGCAACTATCACGAGATCTTGAAGCGAAAGGACATCGATGCGGTGCTGATCGCCTCGCCGGATCACTGGCACGTGCCGATGACGGTGGATGCCTGCGCGGCCGGCAAGGATGTCTATGTCGAGAAGCCGCTCACGCACAAGCTTTCCGAGGGGCGGACGGTCATCGAGGCGCAGAACAAGCACAAGCGGATCGTGCAGGTGGGGACGCAGCAGCGGAGCATGCCGCATTTCATCCGCGGGAAGGAACTGCTCCGCGATGGCCGGATTGGCCGGGTACACAAGGTGCATCTCACCTGGAACCGCAACAGTGACCGCGTCCGGCGCGGGCAGGTCAACGTCGATGTCAAGAAGCTCGACTGGAAGGGCTTCCTCGGCAACGCGACGCAGCAGGATTTCGACGGCTACCGCTTCCGCAACTGGCGCTGGTTCTGGGATTTCGGCAACGGCATCCTCACCGACCTGATGGTCCACTTCATCGACGTGGCCCACTGGTATCTCGACCTCGATCATCCCATCAAGGCTGTCACCATCGGCGACAACTACACCAGTCGCGGCATCTGGCAGACGCCGGACACCATCCAGACGTTGCTGGTCTATCCCAACGACATCCAGGTCTACTTCGAGGGGACGTTTTGCAACGCCCGCAACGGCGCCATGATCGAGTTCATGGGGACCGAGGCGACGATGTACCTGGACCGTGGCCGCATGGAGATCATCCCGGAGGCACGCGGCAAGGCGAAGGCGGAAGAGATGATCCTGGGCAAGGGCCCGCGCGGCCGCGACTTCTACGACCGCCCCGACGGCGAGCAACTCCACCTCGCCAACTGGATCGACAGCATCCGCACCCGGCGGACTCCAAGCTGCCCCGCCGAAGCCGGCGTCAGTGCGGCCGCCGCGGCGCATCTTGGCAACCAGGCGTTTCGGCGGAACCAGGTGGCGGTGTGGGCGAAGTGATACATGGAAGACAGAAAGCACGCGACAGTTTGACAGAGGCGTGCAACATTCGAAGATCGGGCGTACTCACTTCAGCCATTGCGCCGCTTCCAGCGCGTGATAGGTGAGGATCATGTCTGCCCCCGCCCGCTTGATCGAAGTGAGAATCTCCATGATGACCCGGCGTTCGTCGATCCAGCCCTTCTGCCCTGCGGCCTTGACCATGGCGAACTCGCCGGAGACGTTGTAGGCGGCCACCGGGACGCTGAAGCGCTCCTTGACCCGGCGGATGATATCGAGGTACGCCAGCGCCGGCTTGACCATGACGATGTCGGCGCCTTCGGCGATGTCCAGTTCCACCTCGCGCATGGCTTCATTGGCGTTGCCGGGGTCCATCTGGTAGCCGCTGCGGTCGCCGAACTGCGGCGGCGATTCGGCGGCGTCGCGGAATGGGCCGTAAAAGCCGGAGGCGTACTTGGCGGCGTAGCTCATGATCGGCAGCCAGCCGAAGCCGGCCTCGTCGAGGCCGCGACGAATCGCACCCACCATGCCGTCGAGCATGCCGCTGGGGGCCACCATGTCGACGCCGGCCCAGGCGTGGCTGACGCATTGCTTGACGAGCAGCGGCAGGGTCGCGTCATTGTCCACGTCTTGCCGCCGGCCATACTCGCTCAGCACGCCGCAATGACCGTGGTCGGTGTACTCGCAGAAGCATTCGTCGGTGATGAGCAGCACGTCCTTGTGAGCGGCACGCACGGCGCGCAGCGCTTGCTGAACGATGCCATCATCCGCCCAGGCGCTGCTTCCGGTGGCATCCTTGTGAGCTGGAATACCGAAGAGGATGAAGGCGTGCACGCCGAGATCGCGTGCCTTGTCGATTTCGTCCACGAGCCGGTCCACGCTGAGCTGATAGTTGCCCGGCATGGATGCGATCTCTTTCTTGATGTCCTTGCCTGGCCGGACAAACAGCGGCAGGATGAAGTCGTTGACCGTCAAGGCCGTCTCGCGCACCAGGTCGCGAAGGACGGGATGATGCCGCAGCCGTCGCGGTCGTTGAGCAGGGAACATACCTGCCTTTATACCAGCAATCTTGACCGAAAAACACGGGTCCGGGTATCTTGTTCCCCGGACAAGCGCCCGTGTCACCGCTTGGCGGTTTCGCACGCAGAATTCCGACAACGAGATCATTCCATGACCGCGACTCGCAAGAAACCAAAGGTCAGCGTCATACTCATCGACTGGGGCGTGCGCGAGAGCTTTCATAGCCTGCACTATCTCAACCGGCAGACAGTAGCGCGGTCGGACTACGAACTGCTGTGGGTCGAGTTTTACGATCATCGGCCGGCGACGCTCGACGACTCGCTGCTGGACCAGTGGCACGTTCTCGGCTATCCACGCGAGTGTATCTTTCACAAGCATCGACTGTACAACGCCGGCATCCTGGCCGCCAGGGGCGACATCTGCGTCATCTGCGATTCCGACGCGATGTTCACGCCAACGTTTATCGAGAAGATCATCGCCGCCTTCGCCGAAACGCCGGACGCCGTTGTCCATCTCGACGAGGTCCGCAACGTCAACCAGGCGCTGTATCCATTCTGCTATCCGACCATCGAGGAGGTGCTGGGCCCCGGCTGCATCAACTGGCGCAACGGCACGACCCTGGGGCTGGACAACAGCCCGGACATGCTGCACCACGCCAACTACGGCGCCTGCATGGCCGCCCGGCGAAAGGACTTGCTGGCCATCGGCGGCGCCGATGAGCACCTCGACTACCTTGGCTACGTCTGCGGGCCATATGAACTGACGTTTCGCCTGCTCAACTACGGCTGCCGCGAGCGCTGGCTACGAGACGAGTATCTCTACCATACCTGGCATCCCAACCAGTACGGATTCAATACTGACCACCACGGACCGCACGACGGCATGCACCTGGCGTTGCTAGCGCTGGAGGCGCGCGCGACGTTTCGCATCGGGCCATGGGTGAAATGCCCGTGGTTGCATCGTCGTTTCGTGAGACAATCGGGCTCGCTTGCAAGCCGCTTCGCCCATGCTTCGGGCAAGCGAGGCCGCTTGCCCTACGAGCCAGCATGGCACAAGGCAAACCTTGCAGCGCCGACGGATCGCCTTTACTGGGTCCATCGTGACTTCTTCGGTTTCGACATGTTCACGCATGCCGGGATCTGGTATGCGCTGCCTACCGGCGGCGCCATGCCGGATATGAAGCTGTTGACCTCCCGCGCCGATTGCTGGCGGGCGGAGTCGATGACGCAGTTGCAGGGGTTGCTGCCGATCGACGTGGAACGCTGGCAGCGCGAGCGCAACGGCGGCTCGCTGCCGGCCCGGCTCTGGCGCAAGCTTCGAGCCCAGCCGTTACACCTCTTGCCGCGGCGCGTGTTGCGCCAGGCCCGGCGCACGTGCCAGCAACTCTCGCAAGTTCAACTTTTTGGGCAATGAACCAGTACCGGCACATCAGCTGCGCGGATGATCTTGTCAGCGACGCTGCCGAACAGGAGGCGGGAGAGGCCACCGCGGCCACGGCTCTCCAGGGCGATGATGTCCATGCCCTGGGCGCGGGCGGATTCCAGGATCGTCTCGGCCGGGCGATCGGCAGCGAACGCCTCGGTGCGGACATGAAGCGTTCCGCCGGCCGCAGCGCGGACGCGCTGGGCGATGCCGTCGAGATAATCCATGGCGCTGGCGAGGTCCGTGGTGCGCATTTCACGCAGGCGCGAACGCATGTTCTCGATGGTGTCGCTTGAAGGGCTGGGGGGGAATCCATGGGTTGCATCGTCGATGTCCAGGAATGGAGCCGTGATGCGCATCAGCGTCATGTCCATTTGCAGCAGGACAGCGATTTCCGTGGCAGGTCCCAGGATCTGCTCAGCTAAAGGCGAGCCATCCAGCGGAATCAGCATCCTTCGCAGTGAAACTTCGCGTGCCGGGTCAATAGGCTCGTCCACCGGCCGAATCAGCAGCACCGGCATCGGCAGTTGTCGCATGAGGTCGTCTGCCACGCTGCCAAGCCACAAGCGACTCAGCGGACCACGGCCATGCGTGGTCATCACGACCAGATCCGCAGACAGCCGTTCCGCCTCATCCTGGATCAGGTTTACCACCGAGCCGGTGAGCACGGAGGCGCTGACCTGAAGATCTGCCGCCTCCGCCAGCTCCCGCGCCAGCTTTTCCAGCACACGCCGCTGTTGTTCCGCTGCCTGACTGACGATCGCCTCGGACAGCATGGTCTCGCCGTCCACGATCACCGGCGGTACGCTGACATGCACCAGCCGGACTGCCGCACCCGCCCGCCTTGCGAGCGTCAGCGCCAGAGGCAACGAGTGCTCACTCAGCCGCGAGCCATCGAGTGGTACGAGAATGTTGCGAAGCATGGCCCACCCTCCTTGCCAGTCGTCGTGATCTCGACGTAATGCTCTTATGCTATCCTGGTGCGTTCCGGCGAGAAGAGCCGTCGAGCAGGTCCCAGTTGCAGCTCTGCATGGCAGCAGAATTCGGCGCGATGGCGCCATGATTTTCGCTATACTCGCAAGGAGACGATTGGTCTGTGGAAACCAAGGTAACTTCAGGATTGAAAGATGACGCGCACTCTCTTGCTGCTGAGTATGTTGCTGGTTCTGGGCGAGGTCGTCAGCGCGGGGGAGCCGAATCTGCGCCGCACCGAGGACGTGATCTACGACCGCAAGTTCGGCACGGCGTTGACGATGGACGTGTTCACGCCGACGAAGCATGCGAACGGCGCCGCCATCGTCTGGGCCGTCAGCGGCGGCTGGTTCTCGTCGCACCAGGCCATCAGCCCCATCTTCGTGCAGGAATTCATCAAGCGCGGCTACACGGTGTTCGCCGTCGTGCATCGCAGTCAGCCGAAGTTCACCATTCCGGACGCCATCGCCGCCATGACGCGTGCTGTCCGCTTCATTCGCCACAACGCCCAGAAGTTCAAGATCGACCCCGAGCGCATCGGCATCACAGGCGGCTCGGCAGGGGGGCATCTGTCGCTGATGATCGGCATGGCGGGCGACAAGGGCAATCCCCGGGCGACCGATGCCGTCGAGCGTGCTGCCAGCCGCGTCCAGGCCGTGGCCTGTTTCTATCCGCCGACGGATTTTCTCAATTACGGCGAGAAGGGTCGCGTTGTTCTCGGCAATGGCGTGCTGGCGAATTTCAAGGCGCCGTTCGCCTTCCAGGAATTTGACCCGAAATCGCGCTCCTTCGAGCCGATCACCGACGAGAAGAAGATCCTCGAGATCGGCAAGCAGATCTCGCCGGTCTATCACGTGACGCCCGACGACGCCCCGGCCCTCATCATCCACGGCGACGCCGACAAGCTTGTCCCCATTCAGCAAGCTCAGTTGATCATCGGCAAGCTGAATGAAGCGAAAGTCCCCTGCAAGCTGGTCGTCCGCGAAGGCAAGGCTCACGGCTGGCCCAACCTGCTGAACGATCTGACGATCTTCGGCGACTGGTTCGACGTGCATCTGAAGGCGAAGTGAGCGCCATCAGCAAGCGTCAAGGGCGCGAAACCGTCTTGGACCCGACGCTTGTCCAGTCAATCCAGCACCTTGACGCGCACCTTGCGATAGCGGACAAACTGCTTGGTGAAGTCGCCGCCGCCGTGGACTTGCAGGGCGATGCCGCCGCGCGATTGGTGGCGCTTCTCCGTGTCCTTGAATTCCATGAATTTCACGTCCTTGATCCAGGTCGTGATCATCGGCGGGTTGCCGACGATGCGGGCCCGCAGCTCGTTCCACTCTCCATGTTTCCAGAACGCGGGCCATTTTTCCGGGGAGACCGGCAGCGGGAACGGGCTCTTCGCTGCCTTGATCTTGTCGACCCTGTCCTGGAAGTTAAAGTTGTGGACATGGGGCCTGCCGCCGGGAAAACCCTTCGCCATAGATGCCCATCAGGTTGCCGCCGGAATGGTAGTCGATCATCGCCTGATAAGCCTTGCCGGTGTCGTTGCTGCGCAGGAACAGGCCGCTGTCGGGGCCGAAATCATTCTTCATCTCGAGCGCGACTTCGAAATCGCCGTACTCCTTGTCGGTGATGATGATGCCGCCGTTGCCGGGAACGTCCTGGCTGCCAATGATGGCGTTATCCTCAACGACCCATTTGCCGCCGGACTTGTGCTTGCTCGCAGAACTGTGCCCGGTCTTGGCACTGATGGTCCAGCCCTTGAGTGACTTGCCGTCGAAAATGGTGACGAAGCCAGCTTCCTTGGCGTCGTCGGTGGAGGTACCGGGTCGCGCCGCCACAAACAGGATCGTCAGTCCCGCAATCAAGGTGAGAGAATGCGTCACAGAGAATACCTCCGTTGCGTGCCAGGGATGAACCGTTGCCACTATCAAATAAAGAAACAGTAACATAACAAGAGGAAAGTTTCGGATTGCAAGCGCAACTTGAATCGCAGCATGCTGGCACGACTTGTATCCTGGTCGCTCTCCAACCACTATCTCGTCCTCGGTGTGACGATCGTCGTAGCGCTGGCGGGAGTGCTGTCGCTCAACGCCCTGAGCATCGACGCTTTTCCGGACACGACTCCGGTGCAGGTGCAGGTAAACACGGCGTCGCCGTCGCTGGTCCCCGAGGAAGTCGAGCGGCTCATCTCATTGCCGGTCGAACAATCGCTGGGCGGACTGCCCGGCCTGAAGATGGTGCGTTCGCTGTCGCAGTTCGGCCTCTCGCGTAACCGTTCACAGGTCGGTCTAGCGTTTTCTACTCGGAGTGGGGTATCCTTGCAGCTGGCATGGATGCTTCTCCGTTTGTTTCCGAAGCTGATCTCGCCGCGACGCCGGCAGCGGTGCTGGCG
>VGYC01000126.1 GCA_016873095.1 Planctomycetota bacterium
CATGCTTTTCATGACCGGGTTGGCCGCCGTGTTGTCGGCCCGATTTTGCCTTGCTCGACGGCGGCTTGTCGTGCGGATGAGTGGTCGAAGGAGGTTTCGAGGAATTCGCGGGCGTTGCCTTCCCGCCCTTGAACTTGGCCAACTCCGCCTCGAGTTTGGCGACGCGAGCAGTCAAGTGCCGAAGCAGCGCCAGCACCGCTGCCGGCGTCGCGGCGAGATCAGCTTCGGAAACAACCGGAGAAGCATCCATGCCAGCTGCAAGGATACCCCACTCCGAGTAGAAAACGCTAGACCGACCTGTGAACGGTTACACTCGAGGCAGGGTTAAGACACCACGGCGCGGGCATCTCAAAGCGGTATTGAAGTCCGCAGTATCTGACTCAGATGCTGTCCGGTCAATGATTGCGAGACCCGTGCCACCTCTTCGGGCGTGCCGAGTGCCACGACCTTGCCGCCGGCCGAGCCCGCACCAGGGCCCAGGTCGATTACCCAGTCGGCGCACTTGATCACGTCCAGGTTGTATTCAATGATGATGAGCGAATGGCCGGTTTCCAGTAGGCGCGCGAAGCTATCAAGCAGGCGCGCGACGTCGGCGGGATGCAAGCCGGCAGTTGGCTCGTTGAGGATGAACAGGCAGCGCGGCTTCTTGCTGGAAGCGAGATGGCCCGCCAGCTTGAGTCGCTGGCACTCGCCGACCGAAAGCGTCTCTGCCGATTGGCCGAGGGGAAGATAGTCCAGCCCAACGTCAAGCAGCCGTTTCAGCTTCTTCTGCACGGATCGCTGTGCGCGGAAGAAGCGGAACGCCTCGCGAACGGTGAGGTTCAGCACGTCGGCGATGCTCAGGTTGCTGATCTTCACCTTGAGCACCTCCGGCCGAAAACGGGCGCCGCGGCACTCCGGGCACGTCATCGTCACGTCCGCAAGCAACGGCAGGTCTACCGTGAGCGTGCCCAGTCCCTCGCACGTATCGCACCTGCCGCCGGCCTGGTTGAAGCTGAAGGCGGCCGGTCCGAGGTTGCTGAGCCGGGCTTCCGTCGTGTCTGCGAAGCGCTTGCGGATCTCGTCGAACACCTTGAGATACGTCGCAGGGCTGATTCTCGAACTGCGCGGCAACGGTGCTTGATCCATCAGCACGAAGTCGCCAATCTGCTCAGCGCCGTGGATTTCCCCGGTGACGGTTTCGCCGGCCACTTCGACGCTCTTGTGGCGCTCCAGGGCGCGATGGAGAACATGCTGCACAAGCGTGGTCTTGCCCGCGCCGTTGACGCCAGTGACGGCGCACAGCACGCCGAGTGGAAACGCAACCGTGAGGTCGTGCAGATTATGCATTTCCGCATGCGCCACGCGTAGCCAGCCGTGGTTGCAGGCCCGGCGGTGTGACGGGACGTGAATCTCACGTCGGCCGGAGAGAAACGCCGCGGTCAGCGATGCCTCGCAGTGCTGCAGCCTTTCCGGAGGCCCCTGATGCAGCACCTCCCCGCCTTCCTCGCCGGCGCCGGGACCAAGTTCGACGAGATGGTCGGCCGCCGCCAGTACGGCGGGATGATTTTCGACGACAACCAGCGTGTTGCCAGCGTCGCGCAATTTGTGCAAGACTCTGATAAGCCGCCGGATGTCGCTTGCGTGCAACCCTGCAGCCGGCTCATCGAGAATGTACAGGGCGTTGACCAGGTTCGCGCCAAGTGCTGTCGCCAGCGCGACACGCTGCGCTTCGCCGGTCGAAAGTGATGCCGCCGGGCGATTCAAGGTCAGATACTCGAGGCCGACTTCGCGAAGATAGCCAAGGCGAACGCCAAGCTGCTCGACAAGCGGCTGGCACACCCGTCTATGTCCCTCGTCAAGAGATAGATTCGCGAGCAACTCGATGAGGTCTGCGACGGGCAGCATCGTCAGTTCGCCGATGTGGCGGCCGCACAGAAAAACACTTAACGCCGCTTCAGCAAGGCGCATTCCATGACAGCCCGGGCACGCCGACGACTTTCGATCAGGATCGACACCAGCGCCGGAACAGATGGGACACGCGCCAAGGGGGTCATCGACATTGAAGAGCCTTGGTTCCGGCGCCGGGTACGTGCGCTCGCAGTGCGGGCATGCGAAACGGCGGTCGAAGATATGTTTGTAGCCGTCATCAATGAGCAGCGCCAGTCGTCCCTGCCCACGCGCGAACGCCGTTTCCAGGGACTCGAGCAAGCGTTCCGGCGTCAGCTTGCCAACCTCCAGCCGGTCGAGCACAACCCAGATGTCAGTGTCGTCGATGTCAGCCGGCAATTCCTGCTCGCCCAGTCGATAAACGGCTTTGCCGATTTGCAGGCGCACGTTGCCTTCCTCGACGAGGCTGGTGATCCAGGCGGCCCTATTCTCCTGTAGTTGCGCCGGGAATGCCACGGAGAAGCGCGTGCCCGTAGGCCAGGACTGGACGAGGCGCAATGCATCGTCGGCATTATTGCCACGAACCGCCTGACTGCACTGCAAGCAGATGACCGTGCCTGCGCTGGCCATGAGCAGACTGAGAAGATCGCTGATTTCCGTCATGCTGCCGACGGTTGCCCGCTGGCCGCGCGGCCCGGTTCGTCGCAGCGCCACGGCCGGAGGAAGCGGGGCAATCTGCTCGGCATGCGGCTTGTCGAGTTTCTCGAAGAGTTGCCGACTAGCGGCCGAAAGGCTTTGCCAGTAGCGCCGCTGCGCTTCGGCGTACAACGTATCAAAGGCGAGGCTGGTCTTGCCGGCCCCGCTGACGCCTGAGATCACCGTGAGCCGGCCCAAGGGGATATCGACATCCACGGCTTTCAGGTTGTGGACGCGCACGCCGCGCAGATTGATAGTGGTGGACATGAGCGGCTACTCCACCTGGATCGAAACCAGCTCTCCTGTTCGAGGCTCCAGGATCACCAGAGTCTTGACGCGAGCCCGGTGCAAGGCGCCGGGGTTGATCACGCGGGTGGGGCCGGTTTGACGCTCGGCGGCGATGTGCGAATGGCCATAGAAGAGAAAGTCGTACTCTCCGGCGTGCTCCAGCTTGCGAAAGGTCTTCTGATCGTCGCTGTGAATGAAGGCGATGCGCTTCCCGTCGATCTCCAGGCGGCCAAATGGCTCGTGCAGCGTGGCGCCGATGCCATGAATCGCTTGCCGCAATGACGCGCGCTCCACGTCGCAGTTGCCGAAGACGAAGTGAGTGTTGGGGGGAAACAGCCAGACGGTGTCAGCATCTTCGATATCACCGCAATGGATGATGCAGTCCACGCGATGTTGCTCGATTAGCGCCAGCGCCTGCTCGACGGTGGCGTGGCGGCTATGCGTGTCGCTGAGGACGGCGATCATGGCAAGTGTCTCGGGTCGCCGCTTGTATTTCACGCACTTGCGTGCAACGTGAGTTTATTCTATTGCGCCTGCTCCCCATTTCCTCTGGGAGCGAATTTCGTGAAGGGCGGGTGATACGTTGCCCTGATCCGCCCTGATCCCCCAGCTTGCCGTGCTGTTGATCCGCAAAAGTCGTGTTGGCGAATCGCGCCGCCACGGGGTATATGTGCGTGGCTCGAATGACTTTTCGGGGCCGGAGAGAAGATGAGGAGAGGCCATGTGCGGCATCATAGGCTATGTGGGCAACCGGGAGGCGGAACCGATCCTGGTGGAGGGGCTGCGGCGGCTGGAGTATCGCGGTTACGATAGCGCCGGCGTGGCCACCCTGGCGGGCCCGCACCTGCACCTGCGCAAGCGCAAAGGGCGGATCAGCGATCTGGTACAGTACCTGCGCGAGCGTCCCGCGCCGGGCTGTCACGGCATCAGTCACACACGCTGGGCCACGCACGGGCCGGCCAGCGACCGCAATGCGCATCCGCACATGTCGAGCGATGGACGGGTCGCCGTCGTCCATAACGGCGTCATCGAGAACTACGCACTGCTGAAGCGGCAGCTGCTGGCCGAGGGAGTTGCCTTTCACAGCGACACTGACACCGAGATCATCGCACAGCTGATCTCGCGCAATCTCGATGGCGACCTTGTCGAAGCGGTCCGCAAGGTGTTGCCCCTTTTGAAGGGAACCTACGGCCTGGCGGTCATCAGCCCGCAGCATCCGGAACTGATCGTCGGCGCCCGGCTTGGCAGCCCGCTGGTCGTCGGGTTGGGGCAAGGGGAACATTTTCTGGCCAGCGATGCTGCCGCGCTGCTCGGTAACACCAAGCGAGCCATCTATCTGCTGGATCATCAGATGTGCGTCCTGAGCGGCGCGACCTGTGAGATTCTCGACGCCGATCACGTTCCGGTGTCTGCCTGCGTGCAAGCGATCAGCCAAACACTGAATGAAGCGGACAGGGGATTGTTCGAGCATTACATGCTCAAGGAGATCTACGAGCAGCCGGAGGCGCTGGAGAATGCCATGCGCGGCCGGCTGGACGAGGAGGATGGCAGCGCCCACTTCGGCGGCCTGAACCTCGACACGCAGCAACTTCGCCGCGCCGAGCGTTTTATCTTCACGGCTTGTGGAACTAGCTACCATGCGGCCCTGGTGGGCGAGCATCTCTTCGAGGAGTTCGCGCGTATTCCCGTCGAAGTGGAGTACGCCTCGGAATTCCGCTATCGCAATCCGCCCATCGAGCGCAACACCATCGTGCTGGCCTTGACGCAATCTGGCGAGACGGCTGACACGCTTGCGGCCCTCCGTGAATCGAAGCGCAAAGGGCATCCGACGCTGGCGCTGTGCAATGTCGTCGGCAGCACCATCGCCCGTGAGGCGGACGGCGGCGTCTATCTCCATGCCGGCCCGGAGATCGGTGTCGCCAGCACCAAGGCGTTTTCCAACCAGGTCCTGGTCCTCAGCATGCTCGCCCTGTACCTGGGGCGGATGCGGCATCTGTCGAGCATCCAGGGAACGCGCATGGTCCGCGAGCTACGGGCCGTTCCGAACGCGATGCGACGGGCGCTCAACTGTCACGACAAGGTCAAGCGCATCGCCCGCCAGTATTACAACGTCGCCAATTTCCTTTACCTGGGGCGGCAGTATCTGTTCCCGGTAGGCCTGGAGGGGGCGCTCAAGCTCAAGGAGATCAGTTATATTCACGCGGAGGGCTATCCGGCCGCGGAGATGAAGCACGGTCCGATTGCCCTTGTCGATGAGAATACGCCGTCGGTGTTCCTCATCTCCAATGGCGGCGTCTTCGAGAAGGTGATGAGCAACCTCGAGGAGATCAAGGCGCGTGGCGGCCCCGTGATCGCGATTGCCAGCGAGGGAGACGAAGAAACGGCCCGGCAAGTGATCGACCGTGCCGACGAGGTGATCTTCGTTCCGCAGGTTCCGGAGTATCTCCAGCCACTGGTGATGGCCGTGCCGCTGCAACTCCTCGCCTATCACATCGCGCTGTTGCGCGACTGCGACGTGGACAAGCCAAGGAACCTGGCGAAGAGCGTGACGGTAGAGTGATCCGGTTTACGTTTCGCGCTCGCTGGCTACCGACCATGACTGCAACGCGCGAACGCGCAACGTAAACCTGGTGGGTTCATTTCTTCGCATCTGTCGGCGCGGCGGCCGCTTCCGGCGCCGGGTAAACGCGCACGATGTCCGTCAACATCTGCCCGTAATTTGACGGCGGCGGCTCGAAGGCGCCGATCTTGAACATCAGCATCAGATCACGGCCTTGAATCGACTTGTTAGCCTTGATCAGGCCTTCACGAAATCGATCCAGCGTCGCTTCGTCCAGCGTGCCCTTGCGGCACGCGAGAACTCCCGATGGAAATGTTTCCGACTTGCTCAGCACCTTCAGCCGGTTGAAGCAGCCGGGCTTGAGTTCCGCGTAGCTCTCCAGGAATTCGCCATCGACGATGGCGGCCTGCACCGTGCCGCCGACCACGTCATCCAGGGCGGCGCGGACATTGGAGGGCCGGGTCACTTCCTTGAAGAACTTCTTGGGGCATTCGCCGCCGCAGCCGGCACAGCTTCGATCCAGGAACAGCCGGCAATGTCCCTTGCTATTCAGTGGTAGCGCCATTTCCTTGCCCTTGAGTTCCTCTACGCTCTTGGCCGGGCAATCGTCGCGGACGACGATGTTGGCGTGCAGGCCGCGGTGCTTGTAGATGGCGACCATGATCGGCTGCAATTCGGGGAACTTGCTCTGCGCCCAGGCATACTCGAAGCCGTGGAACACGCCGAGATCGACCTGCTTGTCCACCAGCATCTTGCCGACATGGTGATAATCGCCGCCGATGACCAGCTTCCCTTCCAGTCCGGTATGGTCTTTCATGAGCTGGGCGAACGGCGTCGGTAGCCAATTGATGATTGGCTTGGAGACGTCGAGGAAGAAAGTCTGAACCATGCCGACCTTGATCGGCTTGCCGGGCTCGACGGCCCGTAGAGGGGCCAGCGCCAGGGAAAGGAAGAGGACCGTTCCGACGGCCAGAGCCGGAACGGACACGCGCTTCGAGATCATTGCGAGGGTTCCTTTATGGTCATTTATGGGATCATCTTCTCGGGAACGGGCAGGTCCTTGCCTGGCAAGTCTTTGCCGGGCCGGCGCGAGTAGTCCGGCCGAAAGCCGCCAGCCGTGACACGCTCCAGCGCCGCCAGCGCCAGCACGTGCGTGTACAACGCTTCGTTCAATTCGCTTTGAATCTTTTCTTCCTGGGCATTGGTCTTGAGATATTCACCGCCGTCGATACTTCCCTGGACAAATTCGTCCTGCACGCTCTTGATCAATTTGCCTGCCAGCTCGCGCAGTTCCTTGAGTCCGGCGGCCTTGCGGTAGGACTCTTCCCACTTGTAGTACATCACTTCGGTTTCCAGGGAGATCAGGTTCCGGGTCTTCAGGACGACGGCCCCGGCACGATTGTTCAATTCCTGAGCGCGTGCGACGCGGTCCGCTTTGTGTCCAGCCAAATAAGGGGGCGTCTCAAGTCCTATGGCACCGGGGCGATAATCCTTGTTACTCACCCCGGTTGGTATGGGGTTCGCATGCGGGTCGCCTGCCTTGGCGAAGGTATTCACCTGCAGGCCTTTCTTGACACCCTGCGCATTCACCTCAAGCGTCGTGACCTGGTATGCGAGCGCTGCTTGAGCCATCTCACCGCGGCGGGACAAGGCCATGTCTATCAGAGCGCACAACTCGTAAGTCGGCTGCACGTCCGGCAGTGGGATCGGATACACTGCGAAACAAAAACCCGCGTCGAAGCCCATCGCCTCGCGAAGGGCCGCAATTGCTTTTTTCATGCCGACTTCGGCTTCGATGCTGCGCGTCTTGTATTCCTTCACGGCAAGCTCCAGTTTCAGCAGATCGATGGCCGTGATCTTGAGTTTTGGATCGCCCAGCTTCAACAGGTCCTTGGCCTGTTTGCGCATGGACTCGATTCTCTCGACGACGCGCTTCAGCACATCGTGCTGCGCCATGGCGTACATGGTGCTGAAGTAGTTGCGCGTGACGGCGTAGCGCGTCTCGAATTCTGCCGTCACCACGCCGCCAGTGGCGATGGCGACGCCACGGACCGCTTGTTCGCGGCGAATGTCAATATCCTTGGCCAGGCAACGGGCGACGCAACCGAGATTGTCGATGCCCTGCAAACCGGCCTGGGCGGCGGCCAGGCTGGCGCGGGCCGCGATCACCGCCGGCTGCTTGTCCAGTCCCAGGCCGATGCAGTCCTCCAGCGTCAGCACCTGGTAGGACGGGGCGTGATGCACATGCTGCGCTTGCACGGTCAGCGCGCAGGGCGTCAGGGCCATGACAAGCAACAATCCCAGACGCATCAAGCGTCGCTGGGTCTGCGGTGGCCTCATGAGCAATCCTCGCTCGTCGAGTCGGTGAAGTCGTATTGGCGGCATCCCATGCCGGCTGAGGCGGGCTTATCCCCTTGTCGGATTCATCGACAGGTAGCGTGGCATTCTAGATCAATAGCCAGAACGGATAGCCGCGTTTTTCGAGTTCCCCCATTTCATCCGGAATCGTCAATCCAATCATCTGGCGACATTGCCGATTAGATAAGATAATCCCATGAGGCAAGTGTTCTCCGAGGCGATACGATGAGGCCCGATCTTACCGCGGCCCTGGCGCTGGCGCTGGAGCGGGCCGGACACTGGGCGGCCCGTCTCGATGCCAACGTCATCGAACCGCTACACGTCCTGCTTGGTCTGCTCGATGAGGAAGAAGGTCGCGCCGCCCTGCTACTCGGCGGCGCCGGACTCAACGACGCGGGAGCGATTCGCAGGACAGCCTTACAAGGCCGACCGGAGCTGGTTACGACAGGAAATCCGGCCCCTCTTCCCATGGGCCGAGCCGTGCGCGAGCTGCTCGCCCTGGCAAACGAAATGGGCTTTCTGCTGGCCTCCGAGCGGGCCATCTCCACCGATCAGGTCTTGCTGGCCGTGGTTCGCCACGACGCAGCCCTGCGGCAGGACCTGGAGCGACTGGGCCTCAATGTCGCGCGCCTGGAGGTCAACATCCTCGGCCCTCAGGGGCCGCCGCTGCACCTCGACGAGCCATTGAACTTGCATGAGCCGCCGGAGCAGGTCGATGTAGCCCGACTGCTGGATGCTGCCGGCAACCGCGCCCGCGAAGGCCTGCGCGTTCTGGAAGACTATTGTCGATTTGTGCTCGACGACGCCTTCCTGACCAGAGGGCTGAAGCAACTTCGCCACGACCTGGTGGCTGTGCTGTCTCGACTGTCCGGCGGTTCCCTGCTGGAAGCCCGCGACACGCCTGGGGATGTCGGCACGTCTATTGCCACCGATCAGGAACGGGAACGCAATTCTCTTGCCGACGTGATCCAGGCCAACGCGCGACGGCTGCAGGAGAGTCTGCGCACTCTCGAAGAATTCAGCAAACTGCAGGCGCCGGCGGTGGGTGAGGTGTTCGAGTCGCTACGCTATCGAGTTTACACCCTTGAGCGGGCATTGACGGTGGGAAGTGCAGCGCGGCAACGGTTGGCGGGCGCGAACCTGTATGTGCTCCTTTCTGAAGAAAGCTGCCGGGCATCGCTAGCAGGCACCATCGCGGAGGTTGCCGCCGGCGGCGCACAGATCGTACAGCTACGCGAGAAGGAGCTGGACGACCGCGCCCTGCTGGAGCGGGCCCGAGAAGTGCGGGCGTGCACGCGCAAGGCCGGCGTGCTCTTGATTATCAATGATCGGCCGGATATCGCCCGCCTGGTCGACGCCGATGGCGTTCATCTGGGGCAGGACGATCTCCCGGTTCAGCAAGCGCGGCGCATCATGGGCGCCGGGTACTTGATCGGCGTGAGCACCCACAACATTGACCAGGTCCGTCAGGCGATCCGCGACGGCGCCAGCTACATCGGTGTCGGACCGACTTTTCCGTCGGCAACCAAGTCATTCGAACACTACGCCGGTCTGGACTTCATCCGCCAGGCAACTGCGGAGACGACGTTGCCCGCATTCGCCATTGGCGGCATCACTGGCGACAATCTGCCGCAAGTGCTGGTTGCCGGAGCGCGGCGCATTGCGGTCGGCCAGGCGCTGTGCCAGGCGGAAGATCCGCGCAAGCTGGCACGGCAGATGCGGCGTGCGCTGGAGTCCAGACATGCCTGAAACATGCTCAACGGCGATCGCGACATGTTCGCCTTTCCAGATCGAGCAAGAATTGCTTGCGGCGTAGGCCGCCGCCGTAGCCGCCAAGGTGGCCGCCCTTGTTGACGACGCGGTGACAGGGAATCACGATGGCTATGCGGTTGAGGCCGTTGGCGCGGCCAACGGCGCGCATCCCCTTTGGCACGCCGACGGCGATGGCGACGTCCTCGTAGGAGCGCGTTTCGCCATACGGGATCTCGAGAAGCTCTCGCCACACCCGCCGTTGAAAGTCGGTTCCGGGGTACTGCAACGGCACTGTGAACCGGCGCAGCTTTCCTGCGAAATACTTCTTCAACTCATCCTGCAACTTCTCCAGATGTCCATTGACGCCGGGGACGGCCGGCATGCGAAAGTGCTTGCGAATGGACGTGAGCTGCGCCTCCAGTCTGTCGCGCTCGGTGAATTCGAGCAAGCAGATTCCCATCGCTGTTGCGCCCGCCAACAATTGTCCGACAGGGCTGTCCAGCCACGAAAGCGTCACGCAATCGCCATTGCGATAGCTGCCGGGGGTATCGCCGAAGACACGGACGAAGGCGTCACGGAATCCGCTGTGAGACTCGTAACCGCTCTCGAAGACGGCGGCGTCGAGCGACTCGGCCATCTGCAACCGCTGCAGCCCACCGGACAGGCGCCGGCCACGTGTGAACGCCTGAAATGACATGCCGTAGCGTTTGTGGAAATAACGGCGCACCGTGGCAGGGTCGATGCCTCGGGCCTTGAGTTCTCTATCGCTGATGTGCGCCGAGGGCTCGCGTTCCACTTCGGCCAGCAACTCGGCAACCCATACTGGCTGGCTGGCTGCAAGCAATGGCCGGCAACGCTTGCACGGGCGAAACCCGGCGGCGACGGCTGCCTGGGCCTCGGCGAAGTACTCGACATTCTCAGGCAGCGGCTTCCGGGCCGGGCACGTCGGCCGGCAGAAAATGCCGGTCGTACGCACGCCGATGAAGAATAAGCCGTCATATGTCGCGTCGCTCTTCAGATATGCCCGTTCCATTTCGGAACGTGGCAAAGTGGTTGCAGTGCTCATGCTTGAAGTCTATGCCGCCCGGCGGCGACACTGCCACCGAATTTCAAGCGCGGATATGAAGTCTCTCGTTTCCAGGTTCTATCGGGATCGACTGTTCGCTACGCCTCGGCGAAGATCTTGTGCGCCATGGCCAGGCCTTCCCAGCAGGCGGGGAAGCCCGCGTAAGGAGCGATGTGCAGCAGCGTCTCCACGATGTCGCGCTGGCTGGCGCCGTTCTTGATCGCCATGCGAAGATTCAGTTCCAGCGCCAGCGGACGTCCGAGGCTGGCAAGCGTGGCGATGGTCACGAGGCTGCGCGTGCGCAAGTCAAGCCCCGGCCGGCTCCAGATCTCGCCGGCCACGAACTCCAGAACATATTCCTCGAACTGCGGGCAAATATCCTGCCAGCGCTGGCGCATGGCGTGCGCTTGCTCGGTGCCGAGCATGTTGTTCAGAAGTTCGCTGCCGCGCTGCTTGCGTTGTTCGATTTCCATTGATCTTTCTCGGCCGCTTGCGGCACAGTCAAGATTCTGCGAACACGAAATGCCAACGATCACGAAACGATCACTTCTTCGGTTTGCGGGTTCATACGGAGTTGTTCACGCAGGAGCGCACGGTTGATCACTTGCAGGAAGGCAAGGGCAGCGGCCTCGATGATGTCCGTGGAAACGGCGCGGCCGCGGATGATGCGGCCGTTATGCTCCGCCTCGATCTGCGCCTCTCCTTGCGCATCCTCGCCGATGGTTACGCTGCGCACCTGGAACTCACGCAATACCACGTCCACTCCGGTGATGCGCTCGATGGTCTTGAAGACCGCGTCCACTGGCCCGTCGCCGACGTTGGCGTCGCGGCATAGCGTGCCATCCTTGTGCCAGAGCACGACGGCCGCCGAAGGGACCGTCCCTGAGCCGGCGTTGCAGGTGACGGCCTCCAGCGTCCACACGGCCGGGCCGGTGTGGATGGCGGTCTCGGCGAGGGCTTCGATGTCGGCGTCGTACACTTCCTTCTTGCGGTCGGCCAGCGCCTTGAAACCGTCGAAGACGTGCAAGAGTTGCTCATCGGTCAGATGGAAGCCGAGGTCGGCGATGCGCTGCCGCAGCGCGTGTCGGCCGCTGTGCTTGCCCAGTACCAGTTCGGTGCGCTGAAAGCCCACGTCCTCCGGGCGCATGATCTCGTACGTGCTACGGTCCTTGAGCATGCCGTCCTGATGAATGCCAGCCTCGTGGGCGAAGGCGTTTTGCCCGACGATGGCCTTGTTGCGCTGCACCTGGATGCCGGTGATGCGCGATACAAGCCGGCTTGTGTGATACAAGCGCCGTGTCTGGATCGGCGTGATCAAGTGGAAGTAGTCCTGCCGTGTGCGAACGGCCATGACGATTTCTTCCAGGGCGCAGTTGCCCGCGCGTTCGCCGATGCCGTTGATGGTGCACTCGACTTGCCGCGCCCCGTCCATGAGCGCGGCCAGACTGTTCGACACGGCCAGACCCAGATCGTTGTGGCAATGCACGCTGAGCACGACCTTGTCGATGCCTGGAACATTTTCCTTGAGGTAGCGGATTGCCGCAGAATACTGCGCCGGGACGGCGTAGCCGACCGTGTCCGGGATGTTGATCGTTGTCGCCCCGGCGGCGATGGCCTTCTCCACGACCTCGGCGAGAAAGTCCAGTTCGGTGCGCGCGGCATCTTCGGGCGAGAATTCAACATCCTCGCAATAACTCTTGGCCCGCAGCACGCCTTCGATGGCCCGGCGGACGATCTCATCCTTGGCCATGTGCAGCTTGAACTCGCGGTGGATGGCGCTGGTTGCGAGAAAAACATGGATGCGCGGCTTCGGCGCATCGCAGAGCGCCTGCCAGGCGCGATCGATATCGGCGGAATTGCAGCGGGCCAGGCCGCAGATTGTCGTACCCTCAACCTGCCGGGCCACCGCCTGCACTGCCTCGAAGTCGCCCGGCGAGGCAATCGGGAAGCCAGCCTCGATCACATCCACGCCAAGGTCCCGCAACGCGAATGCGATCTCCAGTTTTTCCGCGAGATTCATGCTGGCGCCGGGTGATTGCTCACCGTCGCGCAGCGTCGTGTCAAAGATGATGAGCTTCTGATCGTTCATGGCAACTCTCTCTCGCAAAACATGGGCAGGCAAGAAACAAAAAAACCCCGGGATCATCTTGTCCCAGGGTTCGGTATCCGCAATTCGCGATGATGCGCCGGCACGCCTAGGACGGACTCCTCAAAAGAGGAAGAAGCAAGTCAAGTAGCAGCAGGCCCCGTTCCACTCATCACCTCCGGAAAAAGTTGACTGTAGTTTAGAGGAGGGAAACGGGGATTGCAATGGGAGAATGCGGAAAATGAGCAACACCACCGGCGCATGGCAAGAGGTTGACTCGTTGCTCGGTTGATCGGCTCGCGCCTCGATTGTCTCCTTGCACGCATTGCGACAGACCATTGCCTTGCCTGTAGCTGCCGGGCAATCGATATGGCGGCGGTCTGCGCGAGGATGTTCTTCCCTGCGCATTCCACACAGCTTATCATTCGCGTATGTGCAGTGCTGTGAAATCCTCGAGCGCGTCTGTTCTGCGCGAAGCGCAGAGAATAGGATAAACTCGCGCGCGGAGCAATTGCCGCTCGGCCGCAGCCCATTTCAGGATGCCGCCGATGACCGCCATCCTCGTTTCCTTGGCCTTGACGCTTCCAGGCAACGCCGCGGACTCGCCCGGCGACGACACCTTTTTTGAGTTGAAGATACGACCCGTACTCGCCGGCACATGCTTCAAATGTCACGGCGGAACCAAGACAAGTGCCGGGCTACGTGTTGACTCGAGGGCCGCTCTGCTCAAGGGAGGCGATAGCGGTGCCGCTGTGGTCACGCAGCAACCGGACATGAGCTTGTTGATTGCAGCGTTACGCCACCAGGGGGACATCAAGATGCCTCCTGGCACCAAGCTGCCCGACCAGGTCATCGCCGATTTCGAGCGCTGGATCAAGGCCGGCGCCGCCTGGCCTGTGACCGCAGCCGCGAAAGACCCTTTCGCCGGCGAGCGACACTGGGCTTTCCAGCCACTCAAGAAGCGATTGCCGCCTGGCGATGTGGGCGACTGGTCCAGTCATCCCATCGACCGTTTCATTGCTTCAAAGTGGCGCGAACACGGCCTCAAGCCTGTTCGCCCGGCGAACAAACGCACCCTGATGCGTCGGGTTTACTTCGACCTGATCGGCTTGCCGCCAACGCCGCAGGAAACAGCACAGTTCCTCAATGACAAGTCCCAGGATGCCTATGAAAACTTGATTGACCGCCTGCTGGCGTCGCCCCGCTATGGCGAGCGCTGGGGCCGGCACTGGATGGACGTGGCCCGTTACGCCGACACGGCCGGCGACAACGCCGACTATCCCATCCCGGAGATCCATCGCTACCGCGACTACATCATCGACGCCTTCAACAACGACAAGCCCTTCAATCATTTCATCCATGAACAGATTGCCGGCGACATCCTGGCCGGGCAGGGCCCGCCGGAGAAGCATGCCGAGCGCGTCATCGCCACGGGATTTCTCGCCCTGTCGCGCCGCTACGCCACCGCTCCGTACGAACTCTGGCACTTGACGCTGGAAGACACCATCGACACCGTCGGGCAAGCGTTCCTGGGCCTGACGATGCGCTGCGCCCGCTGCCACGACCACAAATTCGATCCCGTGACCACGGCTGATTATTACGGTCTCTACGGGATGTTCGCCAGCACGCGCTTTCCCTACGCCGGCTCGGAAGAGTTTGCCTCGATGAAAAAGCCACGGCAGGATTTCGTCTCGCTCATGCCGGGCAGCAGCGTGCAGCTCGCCTTCAAGAAGCATCAGGACCGGCTCGCGAAGCTTCAGGCGGAGATTGACCGCTTGCAAAAGGCAAAGCCTGGCGCAGCGCGCGATCGCGACTTGAGCCGTCTACGCGGTGAACTGTTCGAGAAGAATCGTGCCGGCTTGCCGCCGGAAGTGGCGGGCGCCTACGCCGTCTCCGAGGGGCGTGCGGCCGATGCGCATGTGCAATTGAAGGGCGAGCCACGTCAGCGCGGGCCGCTTGTGCCGCGCCAGCCGCCGAAGTTCTTGCTTGGCGACCGGCCCTTCGCCATTCCACCCGGACACAGCGGCCGGCTGGAACTCGCCCACTGGTTGACGGATAATCCGCTGACGCCGCGCGTCCTGGTCAACCGTCTCTGGCAGCATCACTTCGGGAAAGGTATCGTCGCTACGCCCAACAACTTCGGGCTGCGTGGCGAGCCGCCGTCGCATCCGGAACTGCTCGACTATCTGGCCGCCACCTTTGTCGAGCGCGGCTGGTCGATCAAGAGCATGCACCGCTTCATCCTGCGTTCGAAGACTTACCAGCTATCGTGCGACGAGGATACAGACAATGCGGTCAAGGACGGCGGCAACCGCTGGTTGTGGCGCTTCGAGCGCCGCCGCCTCGACGCCGAGGCCATCCGCGATTCACTTCTCGCCGTAAGCGGTACGCTTGACCTCAATCGCCCCGGGGCGCATCCGTTCCCGCCCATCGCGTCCTGGGGCTGGACGCAGCACAACCCGTTCAAGGACGTGTATCCCTCCAGCCATCGCAGCGTCTATCTGATGACGCAGCGTCTGCAACGCCATCCATTCCTGGCGCTGTTCGACGGCCCGGACACGAACACGACCACGGAGAAGCGCGACAGCTCGACGGTGCCCCTGCAAGCCCTCTTCTGGATGAACAGCCCGCTGGTGAAGGAGCAGGCGCACGCCTTTGTCCGCCGCCTGCTGGCCGGCGCCCCGGACGACGCCAGCCGCATCCGGCTAGCGCACAAGCTCGCGTATGCGCGGCCGCCGCGACCGGAGGAGATCGAGCGCGGATTGTCGTATCTGGGTCGCTACGCCGACGAGCTGCGCCGCAAAGGCGCCACCGGCCTGCAAATCGATATTGAGGCCTGGGCCAGCTACGCGCGGGTTTTGCTCGCAGCCAATGAGTTTATATATGTGGATTGAACTGCAATAGAGCCGTCAGCAACCGGAACGACTTCATTGACTCGAGGATGACAATGCCAGATTCGCCATCCCCCCTCGTCGGCATTCTCATGGGCAGCCCGTCCGATTGGGATACGATGAAGCAGGCGGCAGAGCTGCTCGATCAGTTGCAGATACCGAACGAGGCGCGGGTGCTGTCGGCGCATCGCACGCCGGATGCGGCCCTGGAGTACTCCAGCTCGGCGGAGAAGCGCGGGCTGAAGGTCATCATCGCCGGGGCCGGCGGTGCGGCCCACCTTGCGGGCGTCCTGGCGGCCAAGACGTTGCTGCCGGTTCTGGGCGTGCCCATCCAGTCGCCGGCATTGCAGGGGCTCGATTCGCTGCTGTCCATCGTGCAGATGCCGCGCGGCATCCCGGTTGGGACGCTGGCGATTGGCGCGGCCGGGGCCGCCAACGCCGCCCTGTTCGCCGCCGCCATGCTGGCACTCGCCGATCCCGCCTTGCGCGAGCGGCTCCGTGCCTTCCGCGAGCAGCAGACGCAGAAGGTCTTGAGTGCCAAGCTGGAGCGGTGAATCATGGCGTCGCGCATTGAAGACCACGCGTTGATCGGCGACTGCGAGACCGCCGCGCTTGTCGATCGCGGCGGTTCCATCAACTGGCTGTGCTTCCCGCGATTCGACTCGGCGGCCTGCTTCGCGGCGCTGCTTGGCGGGCCTGAGCATGGCCGCTGGTTGCTGGCGCCGTCCGAGACCATCCGCGCGACCACTCGCAGGTATCGTGACGACACGTTGGTGCTGGAGACGGAGCATGAGACCGACAGTGGAGCGGTGCGCGTCATTGATTGCATGCCGGTGCGTACCGAGTTACCCGACGTGGTGCGCCTCGTGATCGGCACGCGCGGGCGCGTCCAAATGCGCACCGAGTTCGTGGCCCGGTTCGACTACGGGGCGATCGTCCCCTGGGTGCGCAAGGAACCGGGCGGATTGAGCATCACCGCCGGTCCCGAGGCGCTGCATCTACGGACCGTCATTCCGCTGCGCGGCGAGGGGCTCAAGACGGTGGGAGAATTCGAGGTCGCGGCGGGCCAGTCGGTCGGCTTCGTGTTGAGCTGGGCCCGGTCACATGAGCCGGTGCCTTCACCGGTCGATCCGTGGTGGGCAGTGGAGGCGACCGCGGAATGGTGGCGGCACTGGGCAGCGCGCTGCACCTACCAGGGGGAATGGCGCGACGCTGTCGTCCGCTCGCTCATCACACTCAAGGCGATGACCTACGCGCCGACCGGCGGCATCGTCGCCGCCGCGACCACCTCTCTGCCCGAGCACATTGGCGGCGAGCGCAACTGGGATTACCGATTCTGCTGGCTGCGCGATGCGACCTTCACGCTGTCGGCACTGCTGCTTTCCGGCTACTACGAGGAGGCGCGGCACTGGCGCGAATGGCTGTTGCGGGCTGTTGCCGGCGCCGGCGAGCAACTGCAGATCATGTACGGCCTGGCCGGTGAGCGCCGACTATCCGAGATCGTTCTCGACTGGCTGCCCGGCTACGAAGACTCGCGCCCCGTGCGCATCGGCAATGCCGCCAGCAAGCAATTCCAGCTCGACGTTTTCGGCGAGGTGCTCGACGCCTTGCACCTGGCCCGGCGCATCGGCCTGAACCATCATGCCCACGAATGGCGCATCGAGCGCGAGTTGCTGCATTACCTCGAAAAGGTCTGGCAGAATCCGGACGAGGGTATCTGGGAAGTGCGCGGGCCAAGGCGGCATTTCACCCACTCCAAGGTCATGGCCTGGGTGGCGTTCGACCGGGCGGTGAAGGACGTCGAGAAGTTCGGGCTGGAGGGGCCGGTCGAGCGCTGGCGGAAGCACCGCGATGCGCTGCACGCCGAGATCTGCACGCGCGGCTTTGACAAGCAACTCAATTCATTCGTGCAATCCTACGACGGCAAGGATCTGGATGCGAGCTTGCTGATGATGGCCGAGGTCGGCTTCCTGCCGCCGAGCGACCCGCGCATCCGCGGCACCGTTGAGGCTATCGAGAAACATCTGACGAGTGGCGACTTCGTGGCCCGTTACGCACATGCGGCCGGGGTCGATGGCTTGCCACCCGGCGAAGGTGCTTTCTTGTTATGCACCTTCTGGCTGGCCGATAATTACGCCCTCCTGGGGCGGCAGGCCGACGCACGCCGCGTCTTCGAGAAACTGCTCAGCATCCGCAACGATGTGGGGCTGCTGGCCGAGGAGTACGACCCCGTCGTCGGCAGGCAACTCGGCAACTTCCCGCAAGCGTTCTCGCACGTCGGGCTCATCAACACGGCCCGCAACCTTGCCGCCGGCGTCAAGGCCGCCGAGGTGCGGCACCAGGAGTAAGCATGCATCAAGCAGCGATCACGGCAGGCCCAGCGCTGCTCTCAGACAATCATCGAGTTGTTGATTCAGGGCTGGCGAAAGGGAACCCAGCACGTGCGCCGTGTGGGCATCGATTGTCGCAAGTAACAGGCATGATACGACCGAATCACGGACCAGCCCTGTCGCCTTTCCCTCAGACGTGCTCACATTGATGAACAAACATGCGGGCTCGTTAGCCAGCGCAACGTTCTTGGTAATCTCAGCAACAACGAGTGTGCTGACGGCTGGCGTGTAGGCATCGGATTGCACCACAACGGCGGGGCGCTTCTTGCCGCGGATCCCAGAAGGGTGCGGAAACCTGACCAAGACGACGTCACCACGCTTCATGGCTTCTCCGGAATATCGTCGTACTCGTCCATGTCCTCCCATCCCGCGTGCTTGCCTGCCTCCCAGGCGAGGGCATGACGTTCCGCGCTGGTCCACGGGCTATCATCGTACTCCTCGTCCTTGAGCCGCTGGTATTCCTCGGCGGCGAGCAACACGAACGTCTCCCTGGTCCGAGGATTCACGACGCGCGGCGGAGTGACTTCAGGGTTTTCTAGCGCTTGCAACTGCTCTTCGGTAAGCTCTATCATGGTTGCCTCCTCCTTGCATGGTATCATCAACACACGCGAACTACCAGAAAACGACCCCGCGTCCCCGCGGCTTCGATAGCGAGCTCAACTCCTTCGTGCAGTCATACGACGCCTGCTGATGATGGCCGAGGTCGGCTTTCTGCCGCCGAACGATCCACGCAAATCACGGCGTCGCCACGCGCCCCAGGAACAGCACTGCGCCGAAGTGCATGTCATAGATGGCGAAGACGAAAGGATGGTTGGCGATGAACACGGGGATGGGCGGCGGTTCGTGTGCTCCAGGAGCGGCGCCGGGCACCGGAATCACGGCGGTTGCGGCGGCGGCCTCCGTGCCCTTCTCGTTGACTTCCACAAATGCCTTGTGGATGACGTGCTCGATGTAAAGCTTATCCCGGCCGCCGTCCATGCCGCTGAGATCCGCCGCGCCCTTGACGAACGCCGATTTCATGCCAAGCTGCTCAAGCGCGGGCCGAAGCTCGAAAGCATGGTCCATCTTGAACCGTGGCAGCATGACGTGCACCTTCTGGTCGCTCGCCTTGCTCGCCCAGGCCCAGAGCTTGTCGCCGGTCAGCGATTTTTCCAGATTGGCCAGGCCATCCATTTGCCTGGGGAGAATCACGAGCATGGCCAGGCAGTTGCCCGCGTACGGCAACCGCAGCACCTGCGCTTCCCTATCCTCGAAATAGCCGAACACGTCCACGTTGCGCATCATCGGGACCGGACTCCTCGCCCGCACGTTGACATGAAACACTTCGTCGCGCGTGTCGTTCTTGCTGAACGAGGTCGTCCAGTCACCGTTGAAGTAGATGGCGCTGGCGAGCACGAGGCGCGTTTGCGCGTTCACGGCGCCATCGGAAAGCAGCTCCGGGATTCTGTTCCTGGTCTGCGCGGCGGCCCAGCGATTGATGGCGGCGCGGGCCTGCTCGGAAGCAGCGAAGTCAACCTCCTGGAGAGGCGCTCCGTAGCATTTATTGAGCACGCCGAGGAAATCGGGCTGGAAACCGTGGCCGCGCTGGCCCCACAGCGTCGCGGACAGAAGAAACTCGATGCCGCCCTGCTGACCTGGGAAGCGCCCCGTGCTGGCCTGCAAGCTGCGCGTGATGGCGTTGCGCGCTTCCAGAAACGCCGCTGGGTATCGATCTTGCGGAAGCGTGATTTGCAGCGCCGAGGCCATCTCGCGGGCCGTCGCGCCCCGCGCCCCGGCGTAGGTCATCGACAGCGACTTGTTGATGCAGTACGGCGAGAAGAACAGGTTGCCGTCGCGCTTGCCCAGTTCGCGGTACAGCGCCACGGCAAACTGATGGTTGCCACGAATGACCGCATGTGCTTCCTGCGCCACTGCGGCATTGGCCGGCGCGGCCTCGATGGAACGAATGACTGGTGGCGGCGGCATTGCAGCCGCCAGAGTTGTGGCCAGGGCACAGACTGGAAAGAACACGGGCATGGACACTCCTTTGCTCGACCCTTTGGCCGGGTCCAACTACCGAAGTGCCGCCGGCGACGCAATCCCAAAGAGGTGTGCGAGTCTGCAAGCGGGGCGACATAGGTTGCCCCGGTTCACAAACGTGTCACGCAGCCAAACCTGGCGAGGCCATGCCGCAACCAATCGAATGTTGCCAGGTCGGCGTCGTAACATGTTGTTAAAACAACGCTTGCGACGAATGGGCCGCAGCGCGGTCCCAGGCAAAAAGGTGTCACATCGGGGTGGCGCGCTGACATGAATATCATTTTACCGAAATGACGCATAGCACCGGCCAACATCTCAACTATCGCACATCGCTGGAAGGAATAACAGGTCCGTTTCGACGACAACCTCGCATTCTACGGCCCCGCCATCGCCAGTCGCTCGCGGATCGGCGGGTGATCGTAGAACAGCCAGGCGACCAGCGGATGCGGGTCCGGGTCCGACTTGTTGATGCGGGCCAGCTTGACGAAGGCTGCGCGATAGGCATCGCGCAGCCCCGTACGGTCCAGGGCATAGCGATCACACTGCCGCTCGAAGAAGCGGCTCAGGGCATTCTGCAACGGCGACAGCAGCAGGCCGAGGAGTGACAGAACCAGCAAGACCAGCGGCAGCGCTGCCGGGTCCGAGAATCCTGCATAGCCCAGCACGCCGGTCAAGCGATGCAACGTCCAGTCCACCAGCCAGAAGCCGGCGGTTGCCAGCAGCACGCTGACCGCGACCATCTTGGGCAGGTGGCGATGCACATGATGCCCGACCTCATGGGCAAAGACAACCTCGATCTCTTCCGGAGTGAATTGCTCCAGCAGGGTGTCGCCCAGCAGCACGCGCCGCGTGCGTCCGAGGCCGGCCAGGGCAGCGTTGGCCTTCTTCGTCTCCGCGCTCAGGTGCAGCCGGTAGACGCCTTCGAGGGTGAGCCCGGTGCCGGCGGCGAGTTTCTGCAAGCGCTCCGCAAGTCCCGGATCTTCGAGCCGCGTGACCTTGTAGAAGAGCGGCAGGATGACCACAGGCACAAGCTGTCCCAGGACCAGCGTCACCAGCAGCCAGCAGCCTGCCGTCCACAGCCACCAGTTCTCGCCCCCCAGCCACATGATCGTGTATAGCCCGGAGAGCATTGCCAGTCCCAGGATGCCTCCGACAAGATAGCCCTTGAGCCGCTTCCAGATCCAGCTCTTGAGCGATTGATTGCTGAGCTGATAGCGATGCTCGAGGATGAAGCCGGACCAGAAGTCGATGGGAGAGGTCAGCACCTCCAAACCGATGGCAAGGAGGCCGGCCATGGCGAGCAGCCGCAACCATTCACGGTCGCCGAAAATGACCGTCAACTCGTGGCCAATCAACGGCCCGGCGACAAAGCCAAGAACTGCCAGGTACGCCAGGCCAAGCGCGGTCGCCGCCACGATGGCGGACAGCTTCTGCCGCTGGTAGCACTTGACTTCAGGGGAAGTCGTTTCGAGTTCGAGGACCGGGGATGCGTGTTCCATGATCATTGATGATACCAGGCTCACGGCAGAGTTGGAATGAGTGTCGGCCAAACGAGACGCCCCCATGTGGCCGACCACTCCGATTCGCAACTAAATGTCGTTAATGGACTTGCGGCGACGCGCCGAGTGGTCGGCCCAAGTTTCGCGCGAGTCACCCTTTCGGCGAGTATTCGCCCAGGCGGATGACATCGACGCGCGTCGATGGATCAGGCAAGAAGTCCAGTCAGCGGCGAGCCGTTGCTCAGCAGCAGCGGGCGTTGCTGGCTGTCGTAAAGTGTCGTGTGGTGATCGATGCCGAGCGTGTGATAGACGGTGGCGGCGAGGTCGTCCGGCGTGACGGGGGAGGTGGCGGGGAAGGCCGCCCAGCGGTCGGAGGAGCCGTGAACCTGGCCGCCGCGGATGCCGCCGCCGGCAAACAGGACGGTGTTGCAAGGGGCCCAGTGGTCGCGGCCAGCTTGCCCGTTGATCCGCGGCGTGCGGCCAAACTCACCAAGGCAGAACACCAGCGTCTCGTCCAGCAAGCCGCGCTGTTGCAGGTCTTCCAGTAATGCTGAAAACCCCATGTCGAACGGCGGCAGTAGGCTGTTCTTGAGCAGGTTGAAGTTGTTGGCGTGCGTGTCCCAGAAGGCGTCGTCGCGGGCCCAGTTGACTGTGACGAGGCGGACGCCGGCCTCGACGAGGCGGCGTGCCAGCAGCAGCCCCTGGCCAAAGGCGCTGTTGCCGTAGCGCTGGCGGATCCTTGCCGGTTCGCGAGACAGGTCGAAAGCGCGGCGGGCCGCCGGCGCCGTGACGAGGTTGAAGGCACGGGCGTGGGAGGCGTCCCAGTCCTGACGGGAATCGCCCTCCAGGGCGCGCCGCTGCCGGTCCACCTCGGCAAGCAAGTTTCGCCGGCCGCGATACTGAGCCCGGAAACCGTCGGCGACGGTGGGGAACGGCTGGAAGTCCGGCCGGGTCGGATCCTGCGGGACAAACAGCGGATCATACGACCGGCCGAGAAAGCCGGCGAAGAAGCCCGGGAATATGTGGTTGTTGGCCGATGTCTGGTTGGCCGGCGCGTTCAGGCTGATACCACCAGGAAGCGGCCCGCGCGGACGCTCGAGTTTCTGCACCACGGCGCCGAAGGTCGGGAAGTCCGTCGTCTCGTTCTGCGGGTTGGTGTTGGGCCGAAGATGTCGATGTCCGGTGAGCATGTAGTGCATGGCCACCGTGTGCGTGTTGTCCGGGTGAGTCACCGAGCGGACCAGGGCCAGCTTATCGAGTTGCCGGGCGAGCAACGGCACGTGCTCGCCGACGATGATGCCGGGCACGTTGGAGCGAACGGGCGCAAACTCGCCGCGAACCTCGCGCGGCGCCTCCGGCTTCATGTCCCAGATGTCCTGATGCGCCGGGGCGCCGAACAGGAAAACGATGATGCAGGAACGGACCCGCGCCGGCCGCCTCGCCGGCGACTGGCCACCCACTGCCTCCAGACGCAGCAGATCTGGCAGCGATAGTCCCAGCACACCAAGTCCGCCGGCGCGCAGCCATTCCCGCCGCGACAGACCTTCGCAGTTGCGAGACGGACTTCCGGAAACGACCAGCATTCGGCTTGTCTCCTGGCTTCAATGTATCGAGCCGTCCGCATGGGTGTCAAACAAAACAATCCGGGAACGCGTCAAGTTGCCAAGTTTCCATTGTCGGTGCCGAACCCGGTGTCCCCTTCGTGCACGGACGATCGCTGGAAGAGTGTAAACCTATGGCAATAACCGACGAAGTCGCTCCGAAGATTTCCGGAGTAGTTGCCCATTCTGCGACAGCGAGCGTCTGCAGAGACTTCGAAACTGGCGCAGCTGCGCGGTGATCGGTTTGATAGTCTGGCAGCATGGAGGACATCGAGCGACTCAAGGAGGACGCGCGGGC
>VGYC01000127.1 GCA_016873095.1 Planctomycetota bacterium
CAATATATCCCCGTTTGGTTTGGAGGATGGTCGAAAAATTCTGAAAAAAACTGCAACCGCGGGCTTATTCTTACGAAGTCGAGAGTTCTGCGGGGGAAGAGATTTTTGCCCCTTGGTGAGAACCGAAAAAAGACTGGCTCGTCGTACATCGCAACGGGCTCTGTTTCTTGAGGTTGGTATTGACGTCATCCGCGACAGCGAATCGAATCAGATCTTGGTGTTTCTGGATTTTCTCTTCGTATTTACGCCATATCGTTTTCAGTCTTTCCAGCCGCTCCATCTTGTTGATGTGGTCTTTGTTGCCCACCTCTTCGACATGAGAATTGGTCACGGCGCTTACCAGCAATTTCAGCATTTCGGGATTGCTGCCCTCCATGGAAATGCGCAGCGTCTCGGGTCCTGTTTCAACCATTAGTTGCCTCTCGAGCCACTGCGCGGGATCAATGAGCTTTTGAGCCAGGTCGGACTTCTTGATTTCCGGTCGGTCAAAGACCCTGTTGAGCACGAAGCGGCTCTTGACCAGGGCAGTCTGCGAGCGCAGGAACCGCTCCGCATGGTCCTTGCCATCGACCCCAGGAAAAAAGGCATCAACGTGGAGCAATGACCAGGCCCTATACCCGGCCGGCGGCCAGAGCAGCCAGACCACGCCCCCGACGGCGCCGCCCGCGACCAACGCCGCCAGCAAACAGAAGTAGCCTCTCATGGGCTTTCGCACTGGGCCACCGGCACTGGACGATTCGCCAGCCATGCTGTAACTCCTTGAATCTGCGTCCCGGCTGGGAATGCCGGGGAGCAAATTCAGAGCCAATTGACGGGGACTTTGGCGAACGGAAAGGAGGATCAGCTTTTTTCGTGAGGAATACCGCGGCGATCTCGAACCCGGATTCATGCTCACGGTGTCAAGGAAAGGTTGCGCCTCTGTAAACGGCTCTTGAGGCGTTCGACGCGTCATGCCCTTGCGCTGAAGCTCACCGCGCCGGCGCTCACGCCCGATGATGGGCCTGGCCGATGCCGTAGACAGGGGTGGGAATTCCTTCCTGTCGCGCCTTGATCTGCAGGGCCAGATACAGAGAGTAATGGCGAGACTGGTGCAGGTTGCCGCCGTGAAACCACAGCGCCGGCTGCTGGGTCGGCTTCCACATGTTGCGCAGTTCACCCTCCCAGGGGCCGGGATCCTTCGTCGTGGCCGAGCCCAATCCCCAGCACTTGCCCACACGGTCGGCGACTTCCTGCGAGATGAGCCGGGCTGCCCAGCCGTTCATCGATCCGTAACCCGTGGCATAGATGATGAGGTCCGCCGGCAGGATCGCGCCGTCGGTCAACTCGACGGCATGGTCCAGGATGCGCTCGATATTGACGCCGCTGTGCAGCTTGATCCGGCCGTCGGCAATCAGCTCTGAAGCGCCCACGTCGATGTAGTAGCCCGATCCCCGCCGCAGGTACTTCATGAACAGTCCGGAGCCGTCGTCGCCGAAATCCAGCAGGAAGCCCGCCCGACTCAGGCCCTCGTACAGGTCGGCATCTCTCCTGGCGATTTCCTGATAAACGGGAATATCGAAAGTGTGCATGATTCGATAAGGGATCGAGGCGAACAGCAGGTCGGCAATTTCGGTGGTGATGCCCGCCTTGAGTGCCGCTTCCGAGTACAGTCGGCCCAGACCGAGTTCCATGAGACTTGCGGACCGGGCGACGTGAGTCGAGGATCGTTGAATCATGGTGACGTCGGCGTCCTGCTCCCACAGGGCCGCGCAGATGTCGTGGGCAGAGTTGTTGGCGCCCAGCAAGATGCACTTCTTGCCCCGGTAATCGTCCAGGCCGCGAAACTGACTGGAATGGAACTGCTCGCCGCGAAATGTGTCGGCGCCGGGGAAGCGCGGGACATTCGGCATGCCGGACATGCCGGTGGCCAGGACCAGCTGCCGCGGCCGAAGCACCACCGTCTTGCCATCGCGAATCACGGTGACCGACCAGTCCTGTGAGTCCTCATGGTACTGAGCGCCGCGGCATTCCGTCGAATGCCAGTAGTTCAGTTCCATGACCCTGGCGTACATCTCCAGCCAGTCGGCAATCTTGTCCTTGGGTGAAAACACCGGCCAGTGATCGGGAAACGGCAGGTATGGAAGGTGGTCGTACCACACGGGATCGTGGAGGCACAGCGACTTGTAGCGGTTTCGCCAGGAATCGCCGGGGCGCTTGTTCTTTTCGATGATGAGCGTGGGAACACGCAGGCGTTTCAGCCGCGCCGCCAGGGCAATGCCGCCCTGTCCTCCGCCGACGATGACGCAGTAAGGCTGCGTTACGTACCCTAGCTCGGCGTCTTCCCGATTCTTGCGCTCGAGCCAGGTCTGCCGGTTCCTGACAACGCCATGCTCCACGCCGGGCACGCGCGTGGCTCCACATTGTTCCTCGTGTCCCTTGAGTTCGGTCAGCGTGGTGAGCAGGGTCCAGCAGCGCTGGCCCTTGAGACGCACATAGCCTTTCCCACGCGCGACTGCGGTTTCGAAGGTAAACCACCCTGAGGTCACACCGTCTTCTTCGCTTGCCTCGCCCGTGATCTGCCAGTGACAGGGCTGCACGCCGGCAATCGTCGCGGCCACCATGGCCCGGATGTCCTCTTTCCCCTCCAGCGTCTTGATGTTCCAGGTGAAGGACAGCAAATCTCGCCAGTAGCACTCGCTGTCGAACAGGTCCGCTGCCGCCGGCGCATCTTTGCGATCCAGCGCCGCGTCCAGGCGTGCGAGCCAGTCGGCCACCTGTTGTGTCGGGGAAATTGCACGGGTCATCATGCTTCTTTACGCCTCGATCGACGGTTGAACCAGCCCGCCGAAAAAATTTGCCCCGACCTGTCGCCAACGGGGGCTTCCGTCCGTTAAAGAGTGAAGATTGCCAGCTACGCGGCGTTGTCCGGCACTGGGTCGGTGAGCGGGGCGGGCGGCAAAACCAGGAGTCGAACATGCGTCGAATCGTCATCGCGGCCCCCCTACTCCTCGTCGCCTTCGGGGTGGCCCTGGGAGAAGACTTCAGGGCCGTCATCCACAAGGTGGACGGCGACAAGGTCACCTTCACCAAGCAGAAGAAGGGCGAAAAGGGCGAAGAGATGACTCTCACCGTGGCCGCCAGCGCCAAGATCCTGAAGGGGAAATTCGACAAGGAAACCAAGAAGCTGGTGGCCGGCGAGGCAATCGAAGGCGGCCTGAAGAACGAACTGTTCTCCAAGGGAAAGGTGCCGGCCCGGATCACGACCAGCGATGATGGCAAGAGCATCACCCAGATCGTGGTCGGCGGCCGCGGCAAGGGCAAGAAGAAAAAGAACAACACCGACTGACCCATTTGGTGCGCAGGCCCACGCAGCAGGAGGACTCCAGGGAGGAGTGCGCGCTTCTCCCTGGAGTCTCGCTTGCGCCGCCCAAAGTGACTGACGCCGCCTTCCCATCCCGGCAGCCCGACATATGAAAATGGATGGCATCGATGGCATTCAATAATGCCCAGCGTTCTTGCATTCCCCGACGTCAGCGGAGATTTCTCGATGAAGCGAGTTTGCTTTGGCTTGCTTGTGCTCGGAGTCGGCTTGTGGCTGGCCTCGCCTTCCCACGCTCAGAAGAGAGGCCGGAACAAGGAAGACTCGGGAAAGTATGGCTGGCTGTCCAGCCTTTCCGGAGCCAAGGAGCAGGCGCGCAAGACAGGCAAGCCGCTCATGGTAGTGATTCGTTGCGTGCCTTGAATTGACTGTCACGACTTTGACGGGCAGGTTGTCCGTCTCCAAGGCATCAAAGATGTCGCTGATGAGTTCGTGCGCGTCCGCCTGACCCGGATTGAAGGACTCGACCTGAGTCTGTTCGATTTCGACTTTGACTTGACACTGATGATGTTCTTCATGGACGCCGAGGACAAGGTCTACGCGCGCTACGGCGGCCGTGATTCGGAAAACGCGGACAACCGCCAGTCGCTTGCGGGTCTGCGCTACACGATGCAAGCGGTACTGGCCACACACCGCCAGCAAGACAAGGAGTTCGCGCCGCGGTCAGCCAAGAAATCGCCCGTGGCGAGTCGCAGATTCGGCGGCCGAGGGTGCCTGCACTGCCACCAGGTCAAGGAACGCGAAAACGCCACCTTGAGTCGCGCGGATAAATGGGACCAGATGCATCGCTATCCGCTCCCGGACAATCTTGGCTTGCTCCTGGAGGTGGACCGCGGCAACATTGTCAAGAGCACGAAGGAAGGATCGCCGGCCGCCAAGGCGGGCTTGCGCCAGGGAGACCTGATTCGCCGGCTGGCGGATGTGCCGGTTCACTCCTTTGGCGATGCTCAGTTCGCGCTGGATCGGGCCCGCAAGGACAAGACGCTGGCCGTTTCCTGGCAGCGAGGCGATGAGATCCTGTGGGGCCAGATCGACCTGCCCGCGGACTGGAGCAAGACTGATTTCTCATGGCGCCGCTCGCTCCGCCGCTGGATCGCTTCTTCGCGATTGAACGGTAAAGATCTCAACGTCCAGGAGAAAAAGGATCTCGGGCTTTCCGACAAGCAACTTGCCTATCGGCCAAGTACGCCGCTGCACGCCCGTGTTCTCAAGGCCGGAATCCAGGACGGCGACATCATCCTTGGTGTCAACGATCGGATCCTGGAAACCGACGTGAATGGCTTTCATGAATATGTCCGCAAGAATTTCTTGGCGGACGATCGAGTTGACATCAACGTGCTTCGCGCCGGCAAGCGCCTCAAGATTCCCATGACCCTGTCGCGGTAGGCGATCCACGCGATCCGGGTTCCCTCTCAGAAGAGGAAAGCTTGCAGCACTGTCATGCCGCCTGTTCCGCACGCAGCGCGGGCGGATCGGGCTCGTTGAGCAGCGAGCTGGCGATGCGTTCGACTTCCGCGTGCATGCGGACGATCTGCTGCTCGGCGGCGGCATTGACGGTGCGGGCTGTCTTGAGTTCCTGGCGGAGGCCGGCGCGCTCGGCGGCGAGCAGCGCCTGCTTGTGCTCCCAGGCAATCTTCTTGCGGGTGAAGTCCGTCTCGGCGGCGACGACATCCTCGGCGCGCTTCTGCAGTTCCTCGAAACGCGCCTCGGCGTCGGCCAGTTCAGCCTTGAACGCCTCGCGATCCCGCGCCAGAGCGCGGATCGCGTTGGCGTTCTGCGTCACCCAGCGGCGGCGGATCCGCTCGACCCGGCGCTCGGCGGCAGGAGCGTTGTCCGTCTGATTCAAGACCTCCTGGCGAAACTGCTCCAGAGCCAGATTCTTTTCGGCAAGCTGGCGTTTCTCCTGATCGATCATGGTGCAGCGCTGCTGCCATTCTTGCCGGATCGCGGCGTATTCCCTGCGCAAGGACTCGCAGCCAGTTCGCTCCAGGCGAAGTTTCTCGACCTCGAGTCGGCGGCTGACGGCCCAGCGACGGCGGATTTCACCCAGCGACTTGAAGTGATGCTTGATCAGTTCCTCGCGCTGGCGAATCTCGATGAGACGCTGATTGCGTTCCTTTTCCCAGGCCATCTCGCGTGCCCGCAGCCGCGCCCTCCAGCCGACCATCTGCTGGCGGAGCTGGAGCAATTCACGATGTTTCCTGGCCAGCGCCTCCTCGACGGTCTGCAGGTGCTGGTCCTTCTTGCCGAGGGCCGCCTCATGATCCTGCAAGCCGCGCGCCGCTGTTTCCAGCTCGACGGTCGCTTGCTCGCGATCGCGGTCCCAGCGGTGCTGGGTATCGACCAGCTTGTGCCACTGCTCGACAAGCTGCGAGCGCTGATCGGCCAGGTCGCCTGCCAGTTGCTCGAGATGCCCCAGCCGCTCTGCCAGCGGGTCCGGCTCGGCAACTTCGTCCAGGGCAATCGGACGCACCGTCTCGTTGACGGAGACGGTTTCGGCTACGGCGGCGCTCTGGTCCGCGGCTGGCGATCCGCCGGTGGGCAGCGTGCCCGATGGCTTGGCGGAGTCTTGCTGCCATTTCGCGCGTAGCAGGGCGTCCAGGCGTGCCGCTTCCTGCTGTTGCTGAAAGATCACGTCACGCTGGTGGCGGATGCGGTTGTTGAGCCCATCAATCTCTTTTTCGAGCCGTGGCCTGGCCTGGGCCCACTGTTCCTGCTCTTGCTGCACTTGCCGGCGCGCATCGACAAGACGGGCCTCGGTGTCGGCGAATTCCTGGCGGCGGAGACGCAGGGCCGAACGTTCCTGACGGCGGCGCCCACGCCAGAGCTTCTGGCCGGCACGCAGTTTTTTCCACGCCTGATTCAGCCGGCAGCGGCCCAGCTCGTATTCTGCGTTGAATTGTAGCCGCTCCTTGCCAAGCGCCTCTCGCGCCTGCTGCAGGCACTCGCCTTCCTTGGCAAGATTGCACTCCTCGTTGGCCAGCTCCTCCTGCCGGACAAGCATTTTCTGCCTCTCGACCTGCCAGTGGCGCTGCCAGCGCTGTCGGAGCTTGCGATGCAGGTCGGCCAGTCGGCGGCGTTCCGCCTGCACGCGCTGCTGGCCGTCTACCAGCTCGCGCTGCGCCTGCGTGAGGTCTCCTTGAACGCGATTGATGAACTGTTCGTAGCTGCTGCGCTCGCGGTGCAGGGCGGCGCGCTCGGCCTGCGCTTTTTCTTGCAGGACGATGAGCGTGCGGCGCTTGTCCTCCAGGTGGGTGGACAGCTGTTTCTCTTGCTGATCGAGAGCCGCCAGCCGTTGCTGAAGGCGAATCTGGTCTTCAAGCAAGGCGGACTGCTGGGCGGCGACGGCGGCGGCTTGCACCCGCAGCGCCGGCCGGGACGGCGCATCCTTCGGCTCCGGCTTGCCCGGCAAGCAGACCCGTAACGACATCGTGCCTAATTGCAGCGTGTCGCCGTCGCTCAGCGCGCCGTCCTTCACCGGCTTGCCGTTCAGTCGGGTGTGCGGCCCGCCCAGATCGCGAATGAATACGCCGTCGCCGGACTGATGGATGAGACAATGGCGCGGCCCGATGTTCTTGCCCTGCAGCAAGATGTCGCAATCATCGGCGCGGCCCACGAGGCTTAGCGGCCGGGACAACGGATAGCGCTGGCCGGTCAGATTCCCCTTGTGCAGGACCACCAGCTCGCCGGCCGGGATCGCTCCTGTCGGGGTAGACTCTGGCAGGGATACTCCGATCGAGGACGCGCTTGTCGAGTCGCTAGCGGAATGAGATCGAGTGGCGGATTCCATGCCTGGACCCTCTCCCAGCGTGCCGATTGCCTCCTCATCCTTATCGGCAAGCGCCGGAGCCAGACATGAAAAATAGTCAAAATCGGAAAATCCGCTATCCCAGGAGGGCGTACGAGGGCGTCGAGCGGGCAGAGTTGTGACTTCTTCGTTCTCAGCTCTTCATTCCTGGGCAGGCCGCCAGGTCCGCCAGCGGAGAACTGAGAACGAAGACAATCGCGATGATGATTTCCGGCCCGAGCGTCACGCTTCCATGACGCCGTTGATCATCTTGACCAGTTCGCTTTCCGAAGTGAGGCCGACAACGGTCTTGCGCGGACGGTCACCGCCGTTGAAGATGAAGACGCGTGGAATGCTGGTGACGCCATACTTGCTGGCGACGTCCGGAGCGTCATCCACGTTCAGCTTGCCCACCTTGACCTTGCCGACGAACTGCCCGGCGATCTTGTCGATGGTCGGGCTCAGCTGCCGGCAGGGTCCACACCAGGGGGCCCAGAAATCGACCACCACCGGGATGTCGCTTTGCTCGACTTCCTGCTCCCAGTTATCGCTCGTGAATTCCTTGACGTTGGCGCTCGCCATGATTGCCGCCTTTCTTGCGAAAAAAAGGTCCAAGTCGCTTACGATCAGGTTCTGTGGAATTATAAGAAGCGAGGAAAGCTGGAGCAATCTGCGAAGGCGCAGGGCAAAACCAGAAACCGGAATCTGCCGGCCGATTCCGGTTTCTGGTTTCTAATTGCAGGCGCTAGCCCTCGAAGATATTCGGGCCGGCGGTCGTTGCAAAGTTGGCAAAGACGATCGACTGGGCGATGTTGTTCGTGCCGCCGGTCTCGAGGAAGACGCCGCCGCCGAAACCCGTGGCGCCGACGGCGCGGTTGCGGGCGACGATGCTGGCGATCAGGTCAAAGACGCCGGTGTTGTCGTTGAAGAGAGCGCCCCCGCGACCGACGCCGCCGCTGCCGCCGGCGCCGGCAGCGCCGCCAATCGCCTGGTTGTCGTTGAACAGGCTCGTGTGGACGCGAAGAGTCCCGCCGAAGTTCTGGATAGCGCCGCCTTCACCGTCGCCGCCGTCGGCGCCGGTGCCGCCCGTTCCGCCCTGGGCGCGGTTGCCAACAAAGTTGCCGGCACGGATGACCACGGTCGAGTCGAGACTGATGATGGCCCCGCCCTGACCGAAGCCGCCCACGATGCCGGTGGGGCCGTTGCCGCCTTGAGCCAGGTTGTGAAGGAAGAAGCTGGCGGTGATGTGGAGAGTGCTGCCGTCCTCGGTGCTGATGGCGCCGCCAGCGCCGAAGCTGCCGGCGCCGCCGACGGCCTTGTTGTACAGAAACGTGGTGGCCTTGATGGTCGTCTTGGTCTGCAAGAGATCGAAGCCGCCGCCTGTCGAGGAAGTGCGGCCCAGGGCCTGGTTATGGCTGATGAAACAGGCGATGACAGTCAGCGTGGTATCGCTGCCGGTGGCGACACCGCCGCCGCTGGCGCTGCCACCCAGCCCGTTCTCCGACGAGCCCTGGCCACCGGCCCCGCCCCTGGCGGTGTTGAAGGCAAACCGGGATGCGACGATGCTGATAACGGTGGGGATGTCGGCTTCGGAGGCAGAAAAGAGGCCGCCGCCGTTCCCGCTGCCGCCCTCGCCGCCGAAGACGCCTTCGCCGCCGCCCTGACCGCCGCGGGCTCTGTTGTGACTGATGTTGCTGGCAACGATGAAGATCTTGCCGCCGATGAAATTGCCAATGCCTCCTCCCTCGGCATCGCCCCCGGCGTGCCCCGTGTCCGGCGGCGCGACCGTGGCCCCCGTGCCGCCGCTACCGGCGCCGGCCACGTTTGCCGTGAGCGTTGACACCTTGACCACCAGGAACGAGCCAAAGGCATTGCGGATGGCGCCGCCGACTGCGGAACCGCCGCCGGCGCCGCCCACGCCGGGACCATTGCCGCCGGCGCCGCCCGGCGCCGCCCAGGGCGCGGTTATGAAGCAGGGCGCTGGTCAGGACTTTCCGGTGACCGTTGGTCTGACTGTTTATGGCCCCTCCCAAACCATCGCCGCCGGTACCGGGCACGATCACCTCTTCCTCGAAATCTTCGCCATCGCCGCCGCGGCCGCCGATGGCTTCGTTGCCCTTGAAAAGGCTGAAGCTGACGAAGACATGGCCGTCCACGTTGGCGATGCCGCCGCCGATGCCATCCCCGCCACTGGCAATGCCAGAACCGCCCTGGCCGCCGATCGCCTTGTTGCGGAGGAAGGCGCTGAAGTGGACATTCACCCGACCATCCTCGTTGAAGATGCCGCCGCCTTCGCCTTCACCGCCATCGCTGACGCCGCTCATCGCGGCGCCGATGGCCCGGTTGTTGACGAACAATGACCACTTCACGTTCAGCGTGCCATCCTTCTGATAAACGCCTCCGCCCTGGCCGTCGCCGGTGATCCCCTGGGCGATGTTGTTTCGCAACCGGCAATGGATCAGCGACAGGTTGCCGCCGTTGTTGGAAATGCCGCCCCCCTGCTCGGCCGTGCCGCCTTGAATGGTCACACCCCAGAACTTGGCGTTGACGCCCAGGACATGGAAGGCCCTATCACCCAGGGCGCTGGCGTCGATGATGGTATTGGTGAAGCCAGCGCCGATGATCGTGACATTGTTCGTGATGTCCAGATCGCCGGTGGCGGCCAGATTCTCCCCGGCTCCGGCCAGCGTCAGCGTGTACACGCCCGGGCCCATGCGAATGAAGTCGTGTTCGGCCGTGGCATTGGCGGCAATGCTGGCGGCGCGCAGCGTTCCCGCGCCCAGACCGTCCGCCGTCGTGGTCACGTTGAATACCGCCGGCGCCAGTCGCTGTTCCAGAGTCTCGACCTCGAGGCGGCATCTGTTTCCATGCCGGCCGCGATATCCATGCTTGGTCCGCCGCGACTCTCTTTGCGTGGCGCTGCTGCCGAACGACCAGGATCGTAACATGCTTCATCTCCTTGAAGAAAAACTTGCTGGTGCACAACTGGGAGATCGCGAGCGCTCGCTCGCTGACAATGCGATGGCATCTAGGCTACGCTGGCCGCGTCAGGAGGCAAGTCGAAAAGAAGCGGTGGCGGTAGCGCGCACAGGTTCAGATATCATGGCCCCACGACTTCGACGTCCGGACGTCCGGCACGAACTTGACGTGCGTTAACGCCTCCTCTATCATGGGACGATTGCCGTTTAACGGCAGGCCCCGTCGTCTAGTGGCCTAGGACACGGCCCTTTCAAGGCCGCGACACGGGTTCGAATCCCGTCGGGGTCATTTTTTTTCGGCAAACTCACGCCGACAACTCGAACCCTCCTCGCCACCTAATGCAACAAGGGTTAACCAGTCCGCGCTACACAGTCTTCAGCGAATGGAACACCAGGCCGCTGAGCAGCTTGGGATAGAAGTACGTGGACTTGGCTGGCATCTTTTCCAGATTGCCGGCGATTTCCTCGACATGGCTCATGGTCGCGGGCGGGACCAGGGCGGCGACCTGGCAATCGCGGGCTTGCACGGCGTCGGTGGCTTCCCGGAGCAGATGGACGTAGCGGCATTGCGGCTGGCCGCCGAAAAGCTTGTCGAGGACGACGACATGGAGGATGCTGACCGCCAGGCTGCGCCAGGCCGGTCCGTGGTCGCCGGCCAGCTCAGCCATCAACTCCGGCGAGCGGAACCGCGCCGTTTGCCAGACACCGTCCGCGACGGTGCCGAAGCCGAGAATGTCCTGCTCGCCGTGAGCCTCGATCAACTCCCAGCAGTCGCGCGCTGCCTGCTCGCCCTTGCCGACAATCTCGACGTCGAAGTGCGTCGCAAGCCTTGAACGCAGTTGCTCGGCCGTGACCGCGCCGATGCCGGAGATCAGCCGGTGCGTGGGCAGGATGGCCAGCCCCGGGTCCTGCATGGCGACGAGCATCATCAGGACGAAGTTGGCGGCCGCGTCCGGGCTGGTGACCTCGCCCGCCTGCTTGCGCTCATCGAGATACTTGCACGCCGTCTCGTAGCGATGATGGCCGTCGGCGATGAAGATCGGTTTCGGCCCCATCATCCCCGTCACCTTGCTGACAAGTTGCTGATCGCTGACCGGCCAGAGCCGGCTGACCACGCCCAGGTGATCGGTCGCCTGCAAGGGCAGCGCCCTGCCGACGGCGGCATCGAGCAGCGCTTGCACCTCGCCCGTGTCGTCGGGATACAGGCCGAAGATCTGGCTGAGGTTCATGGCCGTGGCCCGCGTCAGCTTGAGCCGATCCTCCTTGGGTCCGGACATCGTCTGTTCATGGGCATAGATCTTGCCCTCGCCGAAGCGTTCCAGGCGGCAGCGGGCCATGAAGCCCTTGCGCGTATGCGTCTTGCCCTCGACCTCGAACTCCTGGTGATAAACGTACAGCGATCGCGCCGAGTCCTGGACGAGAATGCCATCGCGCTGCCAGTCGCGCAGCACCGCCGCCGAGCGTGTATAGCGATTGTCGTTGTCGTTGTCGGCAGAGGACTGCCTCCCGAGGATCAGACGGATGACGTTGTAGGGGCTGCGCTGGTAAAGCGCCTCTTGCAAGGCGGGATCGATGACATCGTAGGGAGGGGCGATCACGTCGCCGAGCGAACCGACTCGTCCGAGGTCATAGCGAAACGCCCGGAACGCCTGGATATCGGCCATGCGGAGGTCCTTTCCGTGGTGAGGGCGAAATTGGGATTATAGGGCGAGCGCTGGACCGGACCACGGCGCAAGGTCCGCCGGGGCTCTGATTGACATGAAATGCCCAAACGGGTACGGTGAAGAAAACAAGCGGATGGATGCGCTCCCGGCGCTTCGCGTGCTTCAGGCGCCAGGCGGCGCTGGAGCGCGAAACGTGAACACAGGGGTCTACCCATGCCATTGCCCCGCTGGTTAGCTGAGGTCTTCGTCCGCAATCGGGCCGCGTATCGGGAGCTGGAGCATCTGCCGGCGCGATCGGCACATCAGCTGGCGCATGCCCATGGCGCATCCGGTCAGCGAGTGGCCAAGCCGGTGTTTCTGGCCGGCTGCGGCCGGCCCGTTGCTGTCGTTCTCCCCGCCAGCGCCACTCTCGACCTGGGCAAGGTGCGCGACGTGCTGGGCGCGCCCGATCTTCGCCTGGCGACCGAGGAAGAGATCGACGGCTGGTTCAAGGGCTTTGCGCCGGGCTGCGTGCCGCCGGTGCGGATTCGCTCCGATCAGGTGTTGCTGATGGATCGTTCGCTGGCGCATTTGGGAGAGGTGATCTTCGCGGCAGGGTCGCATGAATCGGCCGTCGCCATGTCGTTCAAGGCCTGGTATCGCATGACGCGCCCCGGCATCGGCCGCTTCGCCCTGGACGTCACTAATGGCGCTAATCATCGGCCCATGATCCTGGTTGTCGAGGATGAGCCCGATACCAATCACCTGCTTTGCCAGCTGCTGGAGCGCCACGGCTTTTCGTGCCGCGGCGTCGAGGACGGCCAGGCAGCCATCAACCTGGCACGCGAGCTGCGCCCCAACGCCATCCTGCTCGACCTGATGCTGCCCGACATGTCCGGTTTCGAAGTTTACGAGCGGCTACGCTATTTCGGGCCGATGCGTCTGCCGCCGACCGTCGTCGTGACCGCTCTCGATGACGATGTCATGCGTCAGCGCGGCCGCGAGCTGGGCGCCGATGCCTACGTCACCAAGCCCTTCTTTCCGGAATCGCTGATGCGCGAGCTGGACAGCGTGCTCGCCGATGCCCACGCGTGAACACGGCCGGCAAGCGAACCCGCCCCAGGCAAGACAGGCAGCCTGCTCTTGTCCTGCTCTTGTCCTTCTCCCATCATCGTTTCATTTTTCGCTTCTTTTCATAGCTTGAAGGTACGGGCCACGCCGCGCCCGCGTCCCGCGTACCACGCACCAGCACCACGCGCTATCAAGGAGGAAATTCATGGCCAAGAAGACAAGCTGTCCCATCAGCCGCAAAGACTTTCGCGACAATGCCAAGCCCGTGCCGGTCAAGATCGGCGAGGTTCCGTTCCTTGCCGAAGTCAAGGAGTTTTCCACCGGCTCGCTCGGCTGGTACCTGAACGGCAAGACGACCATCGAGGTCGGCGGCACGGCCGTCTCCGTGCAGATCGGCATGAATGTGACGATCGTGGGCAGCAAGGAACTGCCGAAGGAAAGCGAGTAGCCCCATGCGGACCTTCATCGCCGGAGGCACCGGACTGGTCGGCAGCCGGCTGGTCGTTCGGCTCCTGGAACGCAACGATCAGGTGACGGTGCTGACACGCCGGCCGGAAGTGGCCAGGCAGAAGTGGGGCCAGTCCTGCGCCGTCGTGACCGGCGATCCCATGCAGCCCGGCCCATGGATGGATGGGCTCGCCGATTGCGACGGAGTTGTCAACCTCGTCGGCGAGGGCGTCTTCAATCGCCGCTGGAGCGCTTCGTTCAAGGAGCTACTGCGAACGAGCCGCGTGCTGAGCACGCGCAACATCGTCGTTGCCCTGTCGAAGAACCCGCACAATGCTGCGGGCCAGCCGAAGATCCTGGTAAACGCCTCCGCCATTGGTTACTACGGGCCGACCGGTGACGAGGAACTGACGGAGGACAGTCCAGCCGGCAGCGACATGCTGGCCCGGCTCTGTGTCGAATGGGAACAGGAGGCGCAGGCAGGAGCCACATCCGGACTACGCGTCGTGCTTCTCCGCGTCGGCGTCGTGCTGGATCGCGAAGGCGGCGCCCTCAAGAAGATGATTCTCCCGTTCAAGCTGTTCATGGGCGGCAAGACGGGCTCCGGCAAGCAATGGGTAAGCTGGATCCACCATGAAGATCTTGTGGGCATGATCGTGCTGGCGCTCGACGAAGCGCGAGCCCGTGGACCGATGAACGGCACGGCGCCGAATCCGCTCCCGAATCGCGATTTCGCCCGCGCGCTGGGTCGGGCCCTGCATCGGCCCAGCATCATGCCGGCGCCGGCCTTTGCGCTGCGCGTCGTGTTGGGCCAGGTGGCCGGCGTCATCACCAAGGGACAGCGCGTGCTGCCGCGCAAGGCGCTGGAATGGGGCTACGTATTCAAGTTCCCGGATATCGATGTGGCGCTGAACGACGCGTTGAGTTGATGAATCAGGTCTTGCATGGCCTGCCGCGCCGCGGCCGGCTTGGCGGCCGGTGCAGCGTTCTGGCGAATGCGGCCAGGTGGCTCAGCCCGTCGCCATGCGTGGTATAAGGGATTTTCGCACGCAGCGACTCGACCACGGCACGGCCGCCGATGGCAACGGCGACGCCGGCCTTTTCAGCCTGCTGATACAGTTCACGATAGCCGTGGATGAAGTCCCTGAAGTCCCTGTCGTTGGCCAGGTGACACACGGAAAGCCAGAGCAGGCGCGGCCGCAGTTCGGTGATCGCCCGTGCCAGGCTTGGAAAGGGCGTATTCGAGCCAAGATTGATGGCGTCCCATCCGGCGTCGATGAGCACCATCTCCGCCAGCAAGGCTGGGAGAACCGCGAGATCCATTGGCGGCGCCCCGCCAATGGCCAGAGGGCGATTCTTGCTGGCTCGTTGTTCGAGTGTCGCTTTCAATTCATAAAGAGTGGCCGCGCAAATTTGCGAAGCTCGATGCTCTTCCATGACGTCGATGCGGCCTTTTTCCCAGTCGCGGCCAATGCGTTCCATGGCAGGGCGAATGGCCTGGTCGGCCAGCAACTCGATGGACAGGCCGCGGCGGAACGCGCCGTGGATCAGCGTCCGGGAGCGTTCGACCGCGCCGGCATGCAAGGCGCGGTACAGCTGTTCCGCAAGTTCGGCCGGAACCGGCTGCGCTTCGCGGTTGCGACCTGCGCTGTCGCCCAGATAAGACAGATCCAGGTGCGGCAAGTCGCCGCGGCGCGCCAGCTCGCGCACATCGGCCCGTAACAGTTTTCGATGACCGCCGGCTGTCTTCTGAGCGGGCAGCACACCGTCGTCCACCCAGCGCTTCACGGTGCTCACGCTCACGCCAAGCGCTTTGGCCGCGCTGTTCGTGCTGACATACGCTGGCGTCAAGTCGAATGCCATCGCCTCGCCCCGTACCCGTGCTGCTCAGTCCATCAATGATCATAGTAAAAGACCGTTTTGCACACAATCATCTTTCTACACACCAAGAAACGCCAATACGTGCGCGCCATTTCGGTCTTCAGCTCACATCCGATTACAGATAAAAAGACCGATTTATACGTTTATATCGAAGTGGCCTGGCCGGGTGCCGCGCTTGCGCCAGGCGTGGAGGAGGGCCGGACGCGCTGCCGTGTTGACGCATCGACGCAATGCTCGTGCCGCCTGCGCCGAAGAATCGCCTTTCGGCAGGTCCACTGTCGATGCTGCCCGGAAAGTGAAGAACGCCCGGCGACCGTCGCCGGGCGTTCCTCTATGGGGAAGAGTTGGTGCCTGAGGGGGTATCGCCTCACCGCTTGCCGGTGAGCGAGTGTGCCAGGGAAACGCCGGGGCGACAGGAACTTGCGCGGCAATTCTTTGCTTTTGAGCAAGCCCCGCCCGGCAAACGGCTTATCTTAAGCTGTATGGGGGACGAGTCTTTTTTCGCCGTGACGATCCTCGCCGGCTATCTGGTGGGCGGCATCCCGTTCGGCTACCTGACGGGGCGCTGGCGCGGCGTCGATATCTTTCAGCATGGCAGCGGCAACATCGGGGCCACCAACGTGGGCCGCGTGCTGGGCCGCAAGTACGGCATCCTGGTCTTCATGCTGGACTTCGCCAAGGGGGCTGCCGCCGTCGCCACGGCCTTGCTGGTCGGCAGCCAGATCCGCGATGCGACTCTTCGCCAGGCCTTGCCCGTGCTCGCCGGACTGGCCGCCTTTCTGGGGCACATGTTTCCGATTTACTTGCGGTTTCGCGGCGGCAAGGGGGTGGCAACCGGGGCAGGTGTCGTCGCCATCTTGCTGCCCCTGCCCGCGCTTGGAGCGCTGCTTACCTGGCTCGGCATCATCTGTGCCACGCGCTACGTCTCGCTCGCTTCCATGATCGCCGCGGTGGCGCTGTGCCTTTTTCAGTTTTCATTCGGGGAAGGGGCACTGGCTGGGGAAAAGGCTTTCACCAGCGTGTTCTGTCTCATCGCGGCCGGGCTCGTGCTTGCCAGGCATCGCGCCAACCTCGCACGCCTGCTCCGCGGCAACGAAAATCGACTCTCGGAGGGCTTTGCCATGTCCAGGCTCGTGAGGACCGTGCACGTGCTGTCTCTGGGACTGTGGTTCGGCAGCGCGACATTCTTTCTGCTCGTTGTCGCCGTCTCGCTGTTTCACACGTTCGAGAGTGTGGGCGCGGCGGCGGAGCATCGGCCGGCCTGGTTGCCGCTGCCCGTAGAGTTCGCCCACAAGGATGCCGCAGTCGACGGCCCAAGGGAGCAGGGCTCGCGCGTGGCCGGAACCGCTGTCGCGCCGCTGTTCGGCTGGTTCTTTCTTGTCCAGGGAACGTGCGGCTTCCTGGCCACGGCGACCGCGCTGGGCTGGTCACGATCCTCCGCCGGGACAACCAAAACCCATCGACGCCGGGCGACGATTCTTCTCCTCGCCCTCTGTCTGGTGCTGGTCGGCTGGCCGATCGAACGTCACGTGGCGGACCTGCGCATACCGCGCAACCAGGCCACGGACCGCTACCTGCGCGGCACCTCGGACACCCGGCCGCAACTGCTCGCCGAGATGAAAGCCGCCAGGAGCGACTTCGCGACCTGGCACCTGATCAGCCTTGGCCTCGGCATGGCATCGCTGGCGCTCGTGACGTGGGGCATGGCGCTGGCGGCGGCGTTGCCGGAGGGGACGAGAACTGATGAACGACCAATGATGAATGATGAACGGCACACAGCGTGAAGCTGTTGCTGATTCATTCCGGTCCGTTGACGCGATCACGCGTTGCGACTATCGAGGAGTTGCCGGCGGCTGAAAAGGTCAAGCAGCGGTTGCACAGAGCCATCAACTCGCGTGAAATCGCCGGCTCGCCGCCAGGGGCATGATGCCTCTTTAAGTCGATGATACTCAGCAGTTCGTCAAGTTGCGATAGGTTTTGGCGGTCGTGACTCTGCCGTTGGGGGCGATTCTTCCTCGCGAAGGGCCTGTAGGGCTGCCGCAAGCGGATTTGGGCAGATGCCGGCGTTTTCCCGATCAATTCCAGTCCCGCCCGAGCCGATGAAGAGGTTAAGATGCGCCCAGCCAGGCGCGCCATTTCCTTGCTGGCGCCACGAATCGACATCTTGAGCTGACAACCTTGGAGTTCCGAATGGCCGCCGCTCGCCGCGGCCCAAGGATGGACCTGCTACCCTGGGGATTGCTGCTGGCCGGCTTGCTGGTCGCGGTCGCCGTGTTCAGTCATGAACCAGCGGCCGGTGGAGCCGCCGCGTCCAACCTGCTGGGCCCGCCCGGAGCCTGGCTGGCCGGCTGCCTGTTCGAATCGCTGGGTTGCGCCGTCCATGCCTTGCTGGCCGGCTGGTTCGTGCTCGTCATCATGTTGCTGCTTCCCGGCCGGCGCCTGCGCTGGTCGGCGCGCCTGGCCGGCTGGATCATGCTGTTGCCGGCGTCAGCGGTACTGGCCGACTGGATCGGGCCCGACTATCTCGGCGGCCCGGTGACTGGCAGCGGCGGCAGTGTCGGCGCGTTTCTGACTTACTGGCTTGCGGAGGAGTTCGGCAAGCTTGGCGGCGCCCTGTTGTGGACGGTGTTCACGATCGCCGGCTGTGCCCTGGCCCTGGATGTGTATCTCTTCCGGTCGCTCCGCGTCACGCAGCGTTTCGTCGGCAAGGCGTCGCGGATCTATGCCAGGGTGGCGTGGGCGCTGCTCAAGCGTTTCGGCCGGCTCGCGGCGGTGTTTCTCGGCATCTCGCGCGAGGCGTCGCCGCCGCCGATTCATCGGCCGCTGGATACGTCCGCCGCCGCCGATCCCCCGCGCATGTCTCATGGGATTCCGATCAACCATGCCGACGAGACGATCGTGGAGGGGCCCGCGCCGTCGGACCCGCGCATCTTGCCGATCAACCGGCCGACGCCGTCGCCGACCGACCAGGAGCGCTTCGCCGATTTCGAGCTGCCGCCGCTCACGCTACTGGAGGAGCCGGCCCCGTTCCCGTACGACGAGCACGACCAGCATCTCCGCGAGACAGCGATCCTCCTCGAAAAGACCTTCAAGGACTTCGAGCTGAACGTTCACGTGGTCGGCATCAACACCGGTCCGGTCATCACCCAGTACGAGGTGGCCCTGGAGACCGGCCTGCGCGTCAACAAGGTCACGACGCTGGCCGACGATCTCGCCCTGAATCTCAAAGTATCCAGCGTGCGCATCGTCGCGCCGATACCCGGCAAGAACACGGTCGGCATCGAGGTGCCCAACGAGCATCGCGCCACCGTTCGCCTCAAGGAAGTGATCCAGACCTCCGGCCGCAAGCTCGCCAAGTCGAAGATCCCCCTGTTCTTCGGCAAGGACACGGAGGGGCGGGCGCTGGTCTACGACCTCGCCGAGATGCCGCACCTGCTCATCGCCGGCCGCACGGGCACCGGCAAATCCGTGTGCATGAACGCCATCATCCTCAGCATCCTCATGACGCGCAAGCCGAACGAGGTGCGCATGATCATGATCGATCCCAAGATGCTGGAACTGAGCGAGTACGGCAAGATCCCGCACCTGATGCATCCGGTCGTCAAGGACATGAAAAAGGCCGAGGCCATTCTGGCCTGGGCCGTGGACAAGATGGAGGAGCGCTACGACCTGTTGAGCCGGGCTCGCGTCCGCAGCATCGCCTCGTACAACGAGCTGACTCTCGAGGAGATTCACAGCCGCGTCAAGCCCGAGCCGGACGAGATCGACAAGATTCCAGACAAGATGCCGTACATCGTCATCTTCGTGGACGAGATGAACGACCTGATGATGACGATGAAACGCGAGGTGGAGGGACACATCATCCGGCTGGCGCAGAAGTCGCGGGCCGCAGGCATCCACCTGGTGGTCGCCACGCAGAAGCCGACAGTAGACGTCATCACCGGCCTCATCAAGTCGAACCTGCCGGCGCGCATCTGCTTCCAGGTTTCCAGCCGGACGGATAGCCGCGTCGTGCTCGACGAGATTGGCGCCGACAAGCTGCTGGGCAAGGGCGACATGCTCTTCCTGGTGCCGAACACGAGCAACATCCTCCGCGCCCAGGGGACCTATCTCAGCGACGAGGAGATCACTCGCGTCGTGACGCACTTGGAATGCGAGCCGTGCTTCGCGCCGGAGCTTGTGCAGCTCAAATCGTCAAATGAAACCGGCTCGGCCAGTGCCATGGAGGCGCTGCGGGCCCGCGACGACATGTACGAGTCGGCCATCGAGGTCGTGGTGCGCGAGGGTCGCGGCAGCGTGTCGCTGCTGCAGCGCGCGCTGGGCATCGGCTACGGCCGGGCCGCTCGCCTCATCGACTTCATGGCCGAGGACGGCATCGTCGGCGCCTACAACGGCAGCTCCGCCCGCGAGGTCCTCTACACTGCCGAGGAGTGGGAGAACCTGAGGCACAGTGGGCACAAGACCGCACGGGCGTGATCCGGCGCGCGTCGGCGAAGTCGTAGAGCTGAACGTTCCATTCGTTGCGTTGCTACCCCCTCTCCGCACCCCGGCAACGAATTTCGCACCCCAGGAACAGCGTGCGCCGCGCGATGACCGCATGACCACGGATCCAGAACAATTGACTTGCTGGCCGGCATTCGACGGCAGATAATCATCCTCAACTGCATGTCCCGTCCTGGAGAATTCAGGAGGATGCACGGTCATGACTGCCGCCGATTACGTGGACTGGTGCGATTTCGCCGGATTCTACCTGGGCAATGCCTCGCATGCCGAGCGCTACCGAGCCTATGAGCCGAAGATCTCGCCGGCCGGCCTCACGACCGTGATCGTGCACGATTTTCTCGGCGACAACGACGGCGGCATCGACCTGCAGCGCTGGCGAAGCGGCGATGTCTACGAGGTAGGACTCGACGCCGATTTTCGCATCGAGCAGACGGCCAGGGCACTGGAAGCGATTGGCGCAGCGCGCACGGCCGCCAAGGTTCGGACGGTGCAAGACACCTCTCCGTTTGCGAAGTTCTTTCAGCTCCCCGGAAACCCGCAGGCGATTCGCGAGATGATGGAGCAGGCGGACTTGCCGGCGATGATGGAGGACTTCCGCGCCCGCGTCGCCCGGGCGCTGCCCGTGCCCCCCGATTTCCCCGTCCCGGAGCGGAAGCCGGTTGCACTGGACAGCGACATCGACACCTGGGAGCAGGTCGAGCATCTCCTGGAAAAGTATCTGCACGCGCACCAGGCGGAGCTGCGTGGCGACATGGAGAAGCACGGCGATGTCCGCGCCCAGCCGGGCTTCGATCCGGACAAGCGCCGCCGCGAGCTCGACGAGCTGCACCGCCGCGAGCTGGACGTCGAACGGCAGCGCCAGCAAGTGGACAAGATGCGCCAGCATGTCGCCCGTCTGGAGAAGCAGCTTGCCACGGACCCAAACCTGAAGCCGGCCAGGGCCGCGGCCCCGCGTCGAGCCATCCTGGAGTGCTATCGCGAGTACGCCAATCGCCCCGCCGTCGAGTTGATCCCCGAGATGCGCGACTGGCTGGCGAGTGCGGCATCGCTACAGGAAAAGCATACGGCCATCTTTCGCCCGCAGCCGACACAGGACAAGGCGCTGCTCATACGCCTCGACGAGCTTGGCGCCTATCGCGTCGATCTCGATGGCAGCAGCATGACCGTGATCTGGGATGCGCCAAGCGGCCTGGACTGCGACTGGACCGATTTCTCCCTCTCGCTGGAAGCGCCGGCGGGCAAGAAGAAGCCGCTGCGGACGTTGCTGGATGCCTGTGACCGGCTGCGACGGCGCTTCGCCGAGCACCAGGCGGAATGGCGACGCCAGGTGCTGGAGCATTTCGAGATCCATCGCTCCCAGATCCAGGACTGGGCATTCGACGATTATGAGCGCGACGCCGACGGCAACATCACCGAGGCGGCGATCTTCAAGGCCGCGGGCCGCGGGCGCATCCGCATTCAGCTCATGGACGAGAACCTGGTCGAGATCAGCGTCTTCTTTGGCGTCGAGTGGGACGATGAACATGGCCTGGAGCTGAACATCGTTGACGAGCCGGCAGAACCGCCGGCCGACGAGGACGCCGCCGTATAAAGCAGACTGTTGCACCACGGCGTGCCGTTGCTGACAACGGAATTTTCTGGCCCGTGACCTTGTACGGAGTGTAGATGAACCCACGGTGCCGCCTTGGGTTCAAGAGGCTCGCAATCAACTGAACAGTTCTGGAATCGCCTGTCCTTCGATGCGGATGCCGAGCGTGGCCGCCTGTTCGCTGGTGATGCCGACGGCGTGGTGGATGGTGGCGGCAATGTCGGCCGGCGTGATGGGTCGGCTGTGCGGACGCTCGGCGCGGCGGTCGCTTTCGCCGATGATTCGGCCGCCGCGGATGCCGCCGCCCGCCAGCAGGGCGCTGTAGCAATGTTCCCAGTGGTCGCGGCCGGCCTTGTCGTTGATCCGCGGTGACCGGCCGAACTCACCCACCGCCAGCACCAGCGTCGAGCGCAGCAAGCCGCGCTGCTGCAGATCGGCGATCAGCGTCGCGTAGGCCTGATCGAGCCAGTGGGCATGGCGATCCTGCATGAGCTGGAAATTGCGATAGTGATGATCCCAGCCGCCGTCGCCGGCGTCTTCCTCTGCTTCGACGTGATCGCTCCAGTTCACCTGCACGAAGGGGACGCCCTGCTCGACCAGTCGCCGTGCCAGCAGGCACGACTGGCCGAAACGAGTGCGACCATAGCGATCGCGCGTCTCCGGCGTCTCGCGCGACAGATCGAACATGTCGGCCGCCGCCGGCGAGGTCAGCATGGTCAGCGCCTGCGCGCGGTAGTCGTCGATGCTGCGGCCGGCAGTCAAGCTGTCGGCGCGGGCCCGCGCGCCGTCGAGGGCGCGCAGCAGGCCGCGCCGGTCCAGCAAGCGTTCGGGAGTCAAGTTCGGCGGCAGTTGCAAGGCAGGGACGCGGGTGCCGTGCTCGGGGTCATAATCGAGGCGAAATGGATCGTACATGGCGCCGAGCGTGCCGCCGCCCTCGCCGGTGATGGCCTTCTTCCCCTGATGAAGCCGGCCGCCGATTACCATGAACGGCGGCAGCGGCCCACGAAAGCCGCGCGCCCGCGCCACGATCGCGCCGGTCGCCGGCCTCACCGCGCCGGCGGCAGCCTGGCCCCCCAGGTTGAGACTGCCCTGCGCGCTACCCGTCAGCCCGATAGTGCCGGCCACCCCGTGGTCGTTCGAACCGGTGTGCAGCGAGCGGACGATGGCAAGCTGATCCGTCATGGCGGCGATGCGCGGGAACAGCTCACAGATGCGCGCGCCGACAATGCGAGTGGGGATGGTCGCGAATGGGCCGCGAAACTCCATGGGGGCATCAGGCTTTGGGTCCCAGGTGTCGAGCTGGGCCGGGCCGCCCCAGAGCCACAACAAGATCACCGATCGCGCGGATGCGGCCCCGTAGTTTTCTCCGGTCGCACGCAGCCGCAGCAGATCCGCCAGGGACAGGCCCAGGACACTGCTGCCGCCGACTTGCAGGAACGCTCGCCGTGACCAGCCTGTACACATTCGCTGGCGTTGCCGGCCGATGAGTAACATGACGCCTCCCGCCTGGCGCTGCGCGCGAGGACACTTGGGTGCCTCGGCGCTGGCTCGTGTCGATTATACCAGCGGCGCATCGCGTGCGGCCGCAAATCTTGCCGGAGTTTTCCGCATGTCCGGCAGCGAAGCTATTATCTTTCCCAGATTAACCACAATTCGATAAAGTTTCCATTTGTTAGCGAGCCAGTTGCGTTGCTGGGCCGGCGGGGGGGGGCAGGCGCGGGGCCGCGGGGTGATGGGATGACGCGACGCGGGCGCGGAGAGGCCGGGCACGCGATGCGGACGG
>VGYC01000128.1 GCA_016873095.1 Planctomycetota bacterium
CATGTGAGCTCCTTTCAAAATGTGGGTTTGGAATGGACCCGCCATCGCCTGGAACAATGGGCAATATGGCTAAGCAAAGTATACAGAAAAAAAGTTCGTCGTAAACCACGAAATCAAGATGCTTCGATCGAAGCATACCTTGCCAGGATTGCCTTGACATGCTCCGTCTGTGGGTTGCTCAATGCGTCGGTGAAGTGGCATTGACATTCATCCCATTTGGCGGGATCAATCTCATCTGCCGTTGGTTTGCCTGCCAAACTGCTTACCAGTGTCGCAAGATTCATTCTGTCCCCTTCCCTCGCTAGGATTGCCTTGATCTTTTCGGCTCGCCTCAAGGCTTGGCGAATTGATCTTTCCTCGCTTGTCATACTGAGACCTCCCATGTCTGGTATTGGGCAGGTTGGATTATCGCTCTTCGTCGGGCAATTCGCAAGGGGGCAACCCCGATTTGTTGCCGGTTTTGTTGCCAGCCATTTGTTGCCGGATTATAATGTTTATCAGATTGGCAGATAAGGACTTATGGAAAGTGGACTTTCCTTGCCGTACACCGAGGGGGTATATGCCTCTTTCTGGACGAATCCTGGACGAATAACTGGAGGCATTTCACGCCAGGATGGGATCGATGACGTTGCCGTCGCAGAGGGTGAGCGGCCGGTCGAGGCGGTCGCGGATTTCCAGGCGCGGATCGATGCCGAGGCAATGGTAGATGGTGGCGGCGAGGTCGGCGGGGCGCGTGGGACTGCTGGCGGGGGCGGCGGCGAAGCGGTCGCTGCTGCCGTGGATGACGCCGCCGCGGATGCCACCGCCGGCCAGCACCGTCGTGAAGACCTGGCCCCAGTGGTCGCGGCCATCGCGGCCGGCGCCGGCCCCGCCAACCACTGACTGGGCCACGCGGGGCGTCCGGCCCATCTCGCCGGTCCACACCACCAGCGTGTCGTCGAGCAGGCCGCGTTCTGAAAGATCGTCTAGCAGGGCGGAGAAGGCGCGGTCCGTCACCGGGCAGAGCCGCTCGCGCAGGTCGATGAAGTTGCGGTTGTGCGTGTCCCAGTAGACGCTGACGTTGGTGATGCCCTCGTTGGGCCAGAAGACGGTGACCATCGGCACGCCGGCCTCGACCAGCCGCCTGGCCTGCAGGACCGACTGTCCGTGGATGTTCATGCCATAGCGTTCGCGGACGGCGCGTGGTTCGCTTGCGAGATTGAAGGCACGAGTGACCTCGGGCGCCGCCAGGATTGAATAGGCGCGCTGGTAGTGTGACTGCATGGCGCGAACGCCCGGATGGCCGTCAAGCGTTTGTCGCTGACTGTCCAGCGAGTGGAGCAGACCGCGGCGGCCGCCGTTGCGCAGGGGCGGCAGCTCGGCACGCAGGGACAGTTCGCCCACGCGATAGTCGGGCAACGAGCCGTCGGCGTCGATGCGCATCGGGTTGTAGATGGGACCGAGCCAGCCGGCCCCCTGGCCGTGACTCTCCTCGACGAAGCGCGGCGCACCGTTGGGGACGACCGGCATCATGGAGACAAACGGCGGCAACGGCCCGCGGCCGCGATTCAGCCTGGACAGGATGGCGCCGTAGCTTGGCCAATCGTCGGCGATCGGTCCCGGGGGCGCGGCCCGTCCGGTGAGCAGAAAATGCGTTGCCGTCGTGTGGTTGACGTCGTTGTGCGTCATCGAGCGGATCAGGGCGAGTTGATGCGCCCGCTGCGCCAGCCGCGGCAAGTGTTCACAGATCTGCAAGCCGGGAACGCTGGTCGCGATGGGCTGGAACTCGCCGCGATACTCGACGGGCGCCTCGGGCTTCATATCCCAGGTGTCTTGCTGGGCGGGGCCGCCCCACATGAAAAGGAGGATGCAGGAGCGCGCCCGTGGCCGCGCCGGCGACGACTCCCGGGCGCGCAGTAGCTGCGGCAGTCCCAGGCCGAACAGACTAAGGCCGCCGGCCCGCAAGAACTCGCGGCGATCGATGCTCGGATCGAAAAACTGTCGGCACGCGCTTTTCATCACTTTGATATTGTAGCACGATGCCATACCCGGAGCGATCCTGCGCCTTTGACATCCTGCGCCTTTACCGGCGCGATCTCGCCCCGGTTGGCGCGCCCCATCACCTCCAGGCGCATTCGCTCCTTCCCACTCATCAGCAACGTCTCCATGTTGCCGCCTTTCGGAGGCTGTCTGGGGACATTTCTATCTTGGTTCTGCAGCAGCGCCTACTCCAGCACCTTGATCTTCACGTCCGGTTCCTGGATGTGACGGACGAGATAACGCGGCATGTAGCAGCGCAGGGTGATGCGGTTGTCGTGGAACTCCTGGCGGTAGACGTCGGCGTGGGCGGCCAGGTAGGCGAGCACCCGGCCGTTGCCCGCGGGCACGTCGATCTCCGCGTTGGCAAAGTCGGCGCTCAGCATCTCGATGACCGCCGCCCGCAATTCATCCAGCCCCTGTTTCTTGAACGCGCTCACGGGCACCGAATGGCGATGGTGCTTTTCCAGCACGTGCAACAGCGACACGTCCTGCACGCGGTCCACCTTGTTGAGAACGAGCAAGGTCGGCTTGTCGCCGCAGCCGATTTCCTTGAGGACGGCATTGACGGCCTTGATGTGCTCCTCCGCCGCCGGGCTGCTGGCATCGACCACGTGCAACAACAGCCGCGCTTGCCGGGTCTCTTCGAGCGTGGCCTTGAACGATGCCACTAGGTGATGGGGCAACTCGCGGATGAAGCCGACCGTGTCGCTCAGCAACACCTTGCCCCAGTCGGCCAGCCGCCATTGCCGCGTGCGCGTATCCAGCGTCGAGAACAGCTTGTCCTCGACGTAGAGGTCGGCGCCGGTGAGCGCGTTCATCAGCGTGCTCTTGCCGGCGTTGGTGTAGCCGACCAGCGAGACGGTGTGCTCCTCGAAGCGGCTCTTGACTTCCTGCGCCTTGCGGGCCTGGACGACGGCGAGCTTGGCCTTGAGGTCGCGGATGCGCTTGCCGACGAGGCGGCGGTCCTCTTCGAGCTGTGTTTCGCCGGGGCCGCGCAGGCCGATGCCGCCGCCGGAGTAGCGCGACAGGTGGGTCCACATGCGCCGCAGCCGCGGCAAGGAGTATTCCAGTTGCGCCAGCTCCACCTGCAGGCGGGCCTCGGCGGAACGGGCCCGCGTTGCGAAGATGTCGAGAATCAATTCGCTGCGGTCGAGCACCTTGACCCCGAGCGCTTTCTCGAGGTTGCGGATCTGCCCGGGCGTCAGGTCGTTGTCGAAGATGACAACGTCAGCATCCTCGGCCTTGACGAGGTCGTTCAGTTCCTCGAGCTTGCCCTTGCCAATATAGGTGCCGGGGATGACATCGTGGCGACGCTGCATCAGTCCGCCGACGACGTTGGCGCCGGCCGTCTCCGCCAGGCCGCGCAACTCTTCGAGCGGGTCCTCGCTGATCCAGGGACGCTCCGGCAAGGCCACGCTCATGAGAATGGCCCGCTCCAGATGTACCGTCAACTCGTCACGCGGCCGATCGGCAGACACTATGTCGCTGTGCCTCCTTCTGGCTCAATTGTAGGTCGGCGAGCGCGCAAGAAGCAAGATGCGTGCCCAGGCCAGGGCCAGCGGATCGAGGCTCATGCCTTGACGTGCCGCGCCGCGGCCTTCGACCCGCGCCCCAAGTGTCCGGGGTGACGTATCGTTGACATCGCTACAGGCGGCGCAATCGGCGCAAACCTGGAGGGGGGCGCATGGACATTCGTTTGCCCTGAGACCTGGTCTTTCCTACAATTGTCGTAGTGAAACCTCGATCACCCAGCTTGTGCTTCAGCATCCGGACTCGCAACTGCGATTCCCTTCACGGGAGGTGAACGATGGAAAAGCCCATCATGGACGTCGTTTTGCCGCGACTCGCCCGCCCGCTTTACCGGCATCTGGAGCGCTACCAAAACGGCAAGATGAGCGACGAACAGTTCACCGAGAAGTTCGAGAACTTGTTGCGCCGGCAACACACCTGGCTGGAAGAACGCGGCATCGCTCCCGTGAAGGCCGCCATTGCCCTGCATGCCGCCGTTCTGGTGCTGAGCCTGCCCGGCTTGCGTTCCGAAGCACTTGAGGAACAGCTGCCGCTGGAAGTGGTCGAGCAACGCGCGGTGCGCGAGGCTGCCGCCGACGTGGCGTCCAACTACCATATCCCCGAGAACAAGGCTGCTGGCGCCATCGCCACCCTGGTTGCCGAATACGGCGACTGAGCGAACTGGCCGATTGCAAGCGGGCTTGCAGGTTTCCTAGACTCTGGCGATGGTCTCGCTCTCCACCAGTTCTCGCGGCTTGGCGGAAGGTGGAGCCTGCTGCTCGACCGGTTCGGTGAAAAACGCCTGCGCGAGCAAGGCGCCGGCGCCGCACACCAGGCAGCAATCGGCGAAATTGAAGACCGGCCAATCTACGACATAATACCAGTGCAGAAAATCGCGGACGCCGTCGAAGACCAGGCGATCGTAAAGGTTGCCGAGCGTGCCGGCCAGGATGAGGCCCAGCGCCAGCGACAGAAACAGGTCTTCACGCGTGGCCCGGCGCGTGCTCCAGTAAATGATCGCCAGGGCGGCAGCCACGCTCACCACTGCGAAGAACGAATTGGAATCCCAGCCCCAGTTCGTGCCCCAGCCGAACAGGGCGCCGTGGTTCACGCCTGGTAGTCTTTCGCTGTTGAGCGACCGCAGGAAGGGCAGCAGGCCCTCACCGGCTTCGCGTTCCGCGATGTATCGCGTGGACAGATCAAAGACTCCCGGGACGATGGTCAAGCTGTTTTGCGCCTGGCCATTGTCGAGATGGTAAAACACGCCGTACTTGCTAGCCTGATCGAGGGTGAATCCCAGAATGGCCAGGGACCAAAACAGCCAGCTATAGCTCTTGGCGGCGTGCATGTCCATTACCCAGTTCCGACTTGGCGAGTATGGCGTCCATTCACCTTCCGAGAGTCACGATAACTCAAGCGCGCCGCACCGTCAAGAACAGGCGAAACTGCGAATCCAGGTAGTTTCGGTAGTCCGCGGTCATTGCTCCTTCGCCGGGCGAACGGGTTCGACGGGGCTGGGGAAGCGCATGCGCTCCGGCACGCCGCGGCCAAGGCGTTGCGCCGTCTTGGCCAGTTCGACGAAGGCGGCCTCCTGGCGCAGCGCAGACAGGTCCGGTTCGGTACGGAAGCGGTCCCAGCCGTAGCCGTGCCGCAGCGCGTATGACAGCAGTTTGATGGCATGCGGCCGATCGAGCGGGTTGACTTTGGAAGTGATCGCAAAGATGCGGGCGGCGTTGTCGTATTGCCGGGCCGAGGGATCGCGATTGCGCAGTTCCTCGGCATCCTGGCTGGCGAGCCGATCCAGTCCCAGCCTGGCCCGCAGGAAGGCGCGGCGGACACGCGCTTCCAGATAATCCGGATTCAGCTCGACGACACGATCGAGAACGTGCAAGGCCTCGAACAGTTTCGCCCCGCGCGCCAGCAATTCCGCCTTCTTGTCCAGCGCCCGCAGATCGTGCGGATTGCTTGTCAAGGCGTGATCCAGATCGGTCAGCGCCTCTTCCGCAACCTTGGCACTCGGCACGTCGGCCAGCAGCCGTTGCAGCGCTTCCGGCGGCCTGTCCCAGTTGCGATCGATCACATCGAGAGCCTCCAGCTCGATGCGGCAAAAGGCGCGGTGTAGCCAGTCAGGCGCCTGCGCTGGAGTTGCCGACAGCGCCCTGCGAAAGTCAGCGCGGGTCTCGTCGATAGCCTTGGGCCGCTTGGCAAAGTTTGTCTCGTTCTTGCGCAGCATGCCGCGCCGATAGTAAACGTCTGCCGCAGGATCGTCCTTCAGCAGGGCCGTGAGCTTGTCGATGGCATCCTTGAGCGCCTGTTCCTTCTCGCGTGGATTTACCTGGGCGCGCGGCTCGCTCGCCAGTTCCTCGGCCTTGACGGCACTGGCCAGCGCCTGCAAGACGAGAGCCGGTCGCCACCCGGGCCGCTCCTTGAGCAGCCGGCCGCTGTCGGCCGCTGCCTTCGCCCACTTTCCCTGAGCGAGACAAACCTGGGCGCGATGACACAGCACATCGGCATCATCCGGCCGCAACGCCAGGCACGTGTCGTAACTGGCTTCAGCACGGGAATACTTGGTCCTGTCGCCGTCGAAACTCGCCAGACGCTGCAGGCACACCGCCTGCAACAGCCACGGATTCAGCCGGCCCGGCTCCAAGCGAATGCACGTCTCGAGAAAGGGAAGCGCATCCTGATACCGGCTGCGCGTCGCCAGTTCCTGCGCTTGCCAGAAAAAATCGCGGGCTTCATGCAGCGTACGCTTGCCGGCACGAAAACGCAGATCGTCGGCCTCCGTGTTCTTGCCGAGCATCGCCAGCAAAACCGCTTGCTGATTCTGCAGGCTGACGGGAACATCCTCCGGCGCGTAACAGCTCTCGGCCAGTCGATTGAGCGCCAGCGCGGTCCGCGCCCGCGCTTGCACGCAGGCCGTGCCTGCATCCGTCAGCACTGCCGGCAGGCCGAGCGCCGCCAGCAGTATCTGCGTCTCCCGTGCCAGCGCACACGACTGGGTTAGCGCGGCAATATCCATGCGCTGAGCCTGGGCCAGCGCTTGCAGTATCTGACCAATATCCTTTGACAGTTGCACGGCGCGGTCGGCGGGCAGATGACGTTTGGCCGACTGCTGCCAGGACGGATCCTTGCCGACCTTGTAGGCATCGAGCAACTCCCGGCAAGCTTGCGTGGCGGTGCGGCACAACTTCACGTCGTTGTTGCGGTCCGTTTCCGGCAGGCTCGCGAGGATCAACTGCCCTTCCAGGGCGCCGAGCGTGGACAGCCTGGCCTGAAATTGGTCGAAGCGCGACAGCGCCTCACGGTCCAGACCTGCCGTTTTCGCAATCTGTCGTACCTCATCGCGCTCCACCTCGGTCTGTCTGGCGGCCGAGTGAAAATGCTCCCAGGCCAGCCACGCGGCCGGGACGAGCACCAGCGACACGCCCAGAGCCATGGAGACCGCCAGCGAGGCCGGCGAAGTCAAGCGCGGATGCCGCCGTGACCACTTGCGAACGCGTTCCCACATGGAAGGCTCGGGAGCGTGTTTTAAGGGCAAGTGATCAAGCTGGCGCTGCAGATCCTCCGCCAGGTCGCCGGCCGATTGATAGCGATCCGCAGGGTTCGGCGCAAGACACTTGCACACGATCGACGCAACTGCTGGGCTGAGGGCAGGATTCAGGCGCTTGGGCTCCGGTTTCAGCCGGCGGCGTTCGATCAACTGACGCGGCAGCACCTCGGCAAGCGCGCCGGCTTCGAGCGGAAACGGCAGGCAGCCTGTCAGCATCTCGTGCAGCATCACCCCCAGCGAGTAGACGTCTGCGCGGGCGTCCACGTTGCCGTGGCCGTCGCGAAACGCCTCCAGGTGTTCCGGAGCCATGTAGGCGATCGTACCGCCCGGGTGCTGCGCGCCGCGGCGATCAGGCGGCAGCTTCACGTCCTCGGATATGTTGAAGTCCATGAGCATGGGCTGGCCGTCGTTGCCGAGCAGCACGTTGGCCGGCTTCAGGTCGCGATGGAGAATGCCGCGCTCATGCGCGTGCTCCAGCCCTTCCGCCAGTCGGGCGGCCAGCCAGAGCATCACCTGTACATGGCTCAGGCCTTGCAGCTTTTGCAGCGGCGTCTCTGATTCGGCATCGCCGAGACGCTGCGCGGACCTCACGTCACGCTCGTTGGCGGCTTCGTTCAGCTGTGTCTCGCGTAGCAGTGTCACCAGATAATTGCCGGTGCGGGGCAAGGACGACCGGTTCTTGATCGAGCGTAGCAGGTCGGCCAAAGTGCTCGGGCCGAAGTACGGCATGCACAGGGCTTGCAGCGGCTCGGCGTGATGCGCCGAGTAAATCGGCACGATGTTGGTGTGCTGCAATTGTGCGAGTCGTTGCGGTTCGCCGAACAGATCGACGGCAACCTTGAGTGCGACCAGACGATCGCCCAGGCTCGCCTGTCGTGCCAGGAACACACGGCTGAAGGCGCCGCGACCCAGTTCGGAAATCAACTGGAAGCCGAGAAAATGTGCTCCTGCCTCCGGCAGGCAGCGCAAGCCACGATCGAGACGCTTCGCCAGGTCCGCGGCAGGTCTGGGGCTGGGTTCCGCCTCCTCGCGCAGGGCCATGTCACCATCGTTGCTCATGGAAGATCCTCGATTGGTGGGGTCCATCATAGCGTGTTGCGTGCGCAAATGGAACTTGAGGCCAGGATCCTTGCGTGGACTTTGTGTCCGCAATGCTGCCGCAGCCTTGCTTGCAAAGCTGCGTTGTCAGCCCGCGATGACACAGCAGCGCTGGCGACAGCAAATTCTCCGCCCGCGACCTTCGACCTGCCGCATTTCTGCGCCGAGATTTCGTAAGAAATAGCTTAGATTCCTCCAGGGAGGTTGGGCCGCATGCGCATCTTGCTGGTCGCGGACATTCATGCCAACTGGCCGGCGCTGCGGGCCATCGACGAGACTTTTGACGTTTGCCTGGTGCTGGGCGATCTGGTGGATTACGGACTTGACCCCACGCCGTGCATCGATTGGGTCCGGCAGCAGGCCACTCACGCCATTCGCGGCAATCACGATCACGGCGTAGCCCAGAGGGTCACCGTCGTCGGCAAGAACGGCTTTCGCTATCTCACCGGCGTCACCCGGCCCATTTCACAAGAGAAGATCTCCCAGCAGGACCGCCGTTTTCTCGCCGCCCTGCCGGTCACGAAGATGGTCACTCTGGAGGATGTCCGCTACCTGCTGGTACACGCCACGCCGCGCGATCCGCTGGATGAGTACGCCCTGGCCGACAAGGACTTCTGGGCCCGGCGGCTGGAAAACGTGGACGCCCAGGTCATCTGCGTTGGCCACACTCACTTTCCCTATGTGCTGGAAGTGGACGACAAGCTCGTCATCAATCCCGGAAGCGTCGGCCAGCCGCGCGACGGCGATCCGCGTGCCAGCTACGCCATCATTGAAGACCACCGCGTCGATCTCAAACGCATCGAGTATCCGGTCGAAGAGACTGTCCGGCTGGTGCTTACCAGCAGCCTGCCGGAGATGGCCAAGAGTCTGTTGAGTGAGGTTTTCCGCAACGGTACGCTGCCGCCGCTGGACGTCGGCAAGCCCAAGCCTCCCGACTCCGCCAAGGGGCGCGACCTCGGCTCGACTCAGGCTTTCGAGTCAACCTACACCGTGGCCGACAACGGCAAGTCGTTCGACAGCACCCAGGTGCTCGGCCAGGAGGAAGAGTTTCCATTTCCGGAGTCCACGCCCGAGCCGGCGAAAAAGCCGCAACTCACAAGCCTTGGCGACTACAAGCTCCTGGAAAAGCTCGGCGAAGGAGGCATGGGCACGGTCTACAAGGCCGAACAGACCAGCAAGCGCCGCCTGGTTGCCATCAAGGTGCTCTTCGGCCACCTCGCCAAGGAGCAGGTTTTTCGCCAGCGCTTTCTGCGCGAAGCTAACATCCTGTCACGGTTGAAGCACCCCAACATTCTCGAATTCATCGAGGCCAAGGAAGCAAACGGGACCTTCTTCATCGCCATGGAGTTTGCCGGCGGCGGCAGCGTGCAGGCCCATGTCGATCGGCTCGGCAAGTTTCCAATGGGTGACGCGTTGCATATCGCCGTGGCCGCCGCCAACGCCTTGCAGCACGCTCACCAGCAGGGCATGATCCATCGCGACATAAATCCGGAGAATCTGCTGCTGACCGACGACGGCACCGTGAAGCTTGCTGATCTCGGTCTCGCCAAGTCGCAAGAAGATACCATGTCGCTGACGCAGACGGGAACCGGTGCCGGTACACCAACGTACATGGCTCCCGAGCAGGCCCGCGACGTCAAACGCGTGGACAAGCGCAGCGACATATACTCGCTCGGCTGCATGCTGTATCGTTTCCTCACGGGTGAACTGCCCTTTACCGGCCGCAACATCATCGAACTCGTCCAGGCCAAGGACAAGGGCATCTACAAACCAGCCCGCAACCTCAACTCGGAAATCCCCGAAGAACTGGACGACATCCTCCGCCGCATGCTCGCCAGCAAGCCCGACGACCGCATCGCCTCCTGCGAAGACTTGCTCATCGAACTGCAAGGTTTGGGACTGGATAATCCCTCTTTGAGCTTCTTTGAACAGGTAGATGGTTGATATGCGACCACTGTACCGCCAAGTGATTGGAAACCTGTCACAGGCAGACGATCACTCCAGGTAGATGAATTCCTTGGCGTTGTAGAGCACGTGCGCCAGCGCGGTCCAGGCAGCAACCTCGCTCGCACTTGCTTGACGCATCCTCAGAAACTCGAGACACGCGGTCGCTTCGTCCGCCGTCGGCCCGCGGCTGAGAGCGCTCCGGTACATCGACTCGATTCGCTTCTGCGCGGTCGCCGGCATGGCCAGCACTCTTCGCGCCCAGGTTTCCGCCTGTTGATGAACGAAGGGATCGTTCATGAGAATCAGCGCCTGCGCGGGAACATTGGAGACGGTCCGCCGGCCCACGGTGCAAAACGGAATTGGCGCATCGAATGCGAGCAGGAAGGACGACAGGAAGTTACGGCGCACGGCGAGGTAAACGCTGCGACGGCCGTCGCCGTCCAGCGGGCCGCTGGACGGGCGGCCGCGCCCGTCCTGAAATTCCGTCAAATGCACCGGCACCGCCGGCCCGTACATGCGCAGATCCAGCCGGCCAGAAACCGAGAGCATGGCGTCGCGGATGGCTTCGCCTTCCAGCCGGCGCAGGCGGCGATGCTGCCAGAGGCGATTCTCCGGGTCGAGCTTCGCCAGCCGCACGTCTTCGCGAATCGACATCTGATAGCTGTGCGACGTCGCCACCCGGCGGATCAGCTTCTTGATCGACCAGCCATCTTCGATGAGGCGCGTCGCCAGGTGATCCAGCAATTCGGGATGTGTCGGCCGCTCACCCAGGTAGCCGAAGTTATCCACGGAGCCAACAATGCCCTTGCCGAATAGATGGTGCCAAACGCGATTAGCCATGACGCGCGGCAAGAACGGATCGATTTTCGGGTCCACGATCTGCCGGGCCAGTTCGAGCCGGCCGCTGCCGCGCTTCATGGCCAGCGGTTCGGGGCCGGCCAGCGCTTCCAGCAAGCGGCGCGGCGCCGGTTCGCCGGGCGCCTTGTACGTGCCGCGGATGAAGACGCGCTCGTTCACCCCGTTCCCGTCCTGCATCGCCAGTGCCAGCCGGGAGGCGAGCGCGGCGCCGCCCGTCAACCTCGCGTGTATGGCTGCAACCTCCTTGCCGACGCCAGCTACCGCTTCCTCGGCGCCTAGTAACTCGGCATGGTCAACCAGCCAGTTGCGCCAGGAAGCGTCCGCCGCGCTATCCGTCGTGAGCCGCGTGATGACATCCTCGAGCAAGGATTGGTAAGTCTTGGCAAGCGCGTCGATCGACGCTGGCGGGGATGCCGCCAAAGACGAGGCCAGCGAGTCGCTCTGCGGCAAGGGAGGCGGTTGCTCGCCCTGCACGACCATGGCGATGGCGAGTTCAGCGCCTTCGGCCGGCGTGAACTCGATGTGTGCCCGGCGCCCCTGATACGCCGTGAGATCGTGTGATTGCCACTGGAAGCCTGAACCTGTCTTGAACGAGCGCATGAGCTGCCCGTGAAGTGGGCCGCTGATCATGACGTGGGCTTCGACGGCGGCATAAGCCCGGCCCGCGCCCTTCACCAGGTAATGGACCCGGCCTGACTTCACCGCAAAAGTAGGCGTACGGATGGTGCGGCCGGCACGCGCCGGCCCGCCGAGCGCACCGGGATCGTTCTCGCTGCCGGCGGCAAGACGTAGTCGCGCGAAGGCCGGGTCGCTCACGGCCGCCGCTCGATCGGCGAAGCGAATTGACGATTGGCCGACAACTTCGCCGACTCGGACCGGGCGCAAGCCGAAGGCGAAGCCATCCGGCAGCCAACCTTCCATCCCGGGATTAGCATAATCGACGATCACTTCCGACTGCGATGCAGGCACACTCCTGGGACCTGGCTTCGCGTCGGACAACTTTGCAGCCTTGTCACGACAGGCCTTCGCCCAGCGATGGAACGGCTGGCTTGCATCGCCGGCCGGGCCGGCAAGGTAGGCCACCCAGCGGGTGAGGATGGTCGGATCGAGCTTGCGATCCCTGGCAATCTGTTCGACGCGGCGGCGGAAGGCCTCGCTGAATGCCGGCGCTGGAGTTGCGCTGTCGTCGCCGCGGTCGGTGAACACGATGTGATCGACACCGATATTACCCCAGCCGCCAGCCACGTCGTCCACGATCTGGATCCGGGCTGTCTTGCCGCGCAGACGGCGCACGTCCCAGCGAACCGGGAACATCTGGTTATCGTTGTGGCCAGACGCGGTCCGCACCGCCTTGCCGTCGATCAACAGTCGCACGCAGGTACCGTCATGCGCGCCTCCGCCGACGAGCATGGTGATGTAAGGCCGGCTGATGGTGAATGGCCGGGATGTCATGGTTCCCTTGTGGGCGTCGCCGCGGCCAACATCCTCGCGGTCGCGGATGTTGTGCGAGTTGACGAAAAACTTGCCGACGGCGTTGATCTTCCCCTGATAGGCGGCGATGGTGGCCAGAGTCTGCGGCTTCTTGCCGAAGGCCGTCCCGGTCACTTCCCAGCCCGCATAGGTGCCGCTCTCGAAATCCTCGAAGACTTCCGCCGTCCCCGCGGCAGTTTCCACACCAGTCAGCATGGCGGTGCGCGCCGCCATGAGGTAATCGGCCAGTTTCGCCGACGTCGGCCGGCACGAATCGGCAAGCGCCTTTTGCAGTCGCGCTCGGCCGCGCTCACGGACGTCTTGCATCTCCTCGGCCAGGCGTCGCTCCTGCTCGAGCGTGTCGAAGCGCACCAGCCGGTAACTGCTGCTCTCCAGAAAGCCGGCCAGCGCGTAGTAGTCCTTCGTCGAGATGGCATCGAACTTGTGATCGTGGCAGCGGGCACACGAGACGGTCAGACCCAGAAACGTCTTGCTCAGCACGTCGATCATGTTGTCGAAGCGGTCGGCCTTGTCCTGGCAGATGTCAACGGGCGAGTGCACCTGCTCGCCGAGGTGCCAGAAGCCGGTGCCGAGGATCGACTCGTTGAATTCCCGCTCGGGATTCAGCCTCGGCCTGGCCAGCAGATCACCGGCGATGTGTTCGACGGTGAAGCGGTCATAGGGCACGTCGGCATTGAAGGCACGAATGACGTAGTCGCGATACTGATACGCGTTGGGATTGACATAGTCGAACTCGTGGCCACGCGACTCGCCGTAACGCACCAGGTCCAGCCAGTGCCGGCCCCAGCGCTCGCCGTAGCGCGGCGAGGCCAGCAAGCGATCGACAGTCGCCTCAACTGCGGACTGCAGATTGCCTTTTGCAGCTTTCTCGAAAGAGGCAACCTCGTCCGGCGTGGGCGGTAGGCCGATGATGTCGAAATACAGGCGGCGCAAGATGGCGCGTGGCTCGGCGGCCGGCGCCGGCGTCAGTCCCTTGGCCTCAAGCCCGGCGAGGATGAAACGATCGAGCGGATCGACGGGCCAGGCCGCATCCTTGACGGCTGGGATCGCCGGCGCTTGCAAGGCGCGCCAGGCCCAGTGCTCGCGCTTACGCTTGTGCAGGTCAAACTCATACTTGCTCGCGGCGACCTGCCCCGGCTTCTCCTTCGGCCAGGGAGCGCCCAGCTTGATCCATTGTGCCAGATCGGCAATGACGCTGTCCGGCAGCTTGCCTTTGGGCGGCATCTGCAGGTCCACGTTGCGATATGTGACAGCCTCGAGCAGCCGGCTCTTGTCCGGCTTGCTGGGCAGCAGCGCTGGCCCGTTGTCGCCGCCTTTCAAGAGTGCATCCAGGCTATCCAGGCGCAAACCGCCCTTGGGACGCTTCGTCTGCTCGGAGTGACACCTGTAGCAATGCTCGGCAAGGACTGGCCGTACCTTCTTCTCGAAAAACTCCAGCGCCTCGGCCGACGCTTCATCGCCGCGACTCGCCGGGCAAAAGACAGCGATACTGAGCGTACTTAACCAGGCGGCTCTTGCGCAGAAGGATTTCATCCCGCCATTCTAACAACGGCAGCCGCGCGGCGAAAGCCCCCAACTTCCGCGCAGCGCAACGTCAGCAGCGCCTGGTGCACCTGTTGCGCCGTGCCACGAATTGTTGGATTCCGCCAGGCGAACCACCATGCGCGGGATGTCGGCGTCACGGTGTGGGTTTTGTTCCGGAGATTTCCGGGGATTGCGTGACTTGCTCGGTGTCATTTCTGCCGTCCGATTCTTGCCCTCTCCCACCGGACTCCTGACTCTTGTCCCCTGGTTCCTGACTTCGGAACTTGATGATCTTTGTCGTCATCTGCTCGAGCCTGTGGCTGACATTCTCGACGATTGGCGGCATGTCGCCAGGGTCGCCGGTGACGATCGGCTTGCGGAGGAAGCGATACAGGAAATAGCCGGCGACCACGATGAGCATGACCAGGATGACGATCCACTTGACCCGTTCCAGGTCGCGCGTGACAACGTTGACGATGCTCTCCGTGAACCAGTAGCCGAGAAAGAACAGCAGGGCCACGCCAGGCACGGCGTAGAGTGCGTCGGCGATGATGAAGCGGATCAGCGACAGGCGAACGATGCCGGCGGTCACGAAGATCGGCGCCCGGATGCCGGGCGTCAAGCGCGCGAACAGCAGGATCTTGATGCCATGCTTGACAAAGTTGTCCTCGATCTTCTTGAGGCGATCCGGCGGCAGAACATGCTTCTTGATCCAGCCGTATTCCAGCAGGCGTGTTCCCCACCAGCGGCCGGCGCCATACAGCATGGCATCGCCGATGACCACGGCAACGACGCACACCGGCAGCATGATCCACCAGACAAGACTGAGCTCTTTGTGACTGACCAGGGCGCCGCCGATGATGACCGGCAACTCCTCCGGCATGGGGAAAAATGGTATCCCCGTTGACAGGATGCCCAGGAAAATGCCGAGATAACCCCAGCTTCGCAGGAATTCTTCCATTAGGTGCCATTATGCATATTCGGCGGATTTTGTCTCTAGCGACCGGCAGCACGCCATACGATATCCCTGCCGCGCCGCGGTGGGACAAGCGGCCTCGCTTGTCCGGCCTCATGCAGGGCCACAGCCACGGCGAGCAAGCTAGCCGCTTGTCCTGCAAGAAGTGGCGCCGGACAGGCGAGCCGCTTGTTCTACGAGGGAGGGGACCATGAAACTCGGCTTGATCAACTCTGCCTGGGCCCAGGCCGGCAAGGACACGGCTTACGGCATCCGCATGACCAAGGAGATCGGCTTCGACACCATCGATATCTTCACCGATCCGCTCGATATCGATGTCAAGGAACGCCTGCTCATCCTGCGCGAGTGCGAGAAGGCCGGGCTGCCCATCGTCAGCATCGCTTGCGTTGCGGTCGGCCTCATTGACTTCAACCCCAGCGTGCAGCGCTTCCATATGCAGCGTTGCCGGGCCTACCTCGACCTCGCCTACGAGTATCGTGCCAGCAATGTGCTCCTGGTGCTCGGAGAGTACATCTGGGAACGGCAAGTGATCCCGCCGCAAGAGCAATGGCAGACGGCCGTCAAGAACCTGCGCGAGCTGGGCAAGTGCGCCGCCGACCTTGGCTTGCAGATTGCACTCGAGCTTGAGCCGTTCAAGCTCTCGCTGCTGAACAATGTCGATTCAATGGTGCGTTTCGTGGACGAAGTCAATCACCCGGCTGTGCAGGCCAACATCGACGTGTCGCATCTGCTGCTGTCGGGAACAGCCCCGGAGGAAGTGCGCCGGCTCAAGGGCAAGGCCATCCACGTCCACCTGAGCGATTGCGACGGCAAGGTGCATGGCGATCTGCCCCCCGGCCGCGGCGTCGTCCCCTTTGCTCCCTACCTGCGCGCGATCAAGGACCTGGGCATCGACGGCGTCATCAGCATCGAGCTGGAGTACTCGCCGGAGCCGGACAAGATCGTCGATTGGGTCCGCGAGGCCTATCAGGCGACGGACCATCTGCTGCGCGAGGCGCGGCTGCGCGCCTGATGGCCGCACTGCAGCCATGCAGCGGGCCGAACGGGCGCAGAAGCATTGCAGGGCTGCGGCGCGAGGAAATGTTGACGCTTGTGGCTACACGCGGCCGAAATCCAATTGTAATCCCAGTCCGCCGATTGCTATAGTGAACCGTTACGCGAGCGATCATCATCCGGAGGAAGTCATGCAGTTGTCCGGCGCGGATATCCTGGTGCAGAGTCTGGTGCGGCATGGGGTGGATGTGGTTTTTGCCTATCCCGGCGGGGCGAGCATGCCGTTGCACCAGGCGCTGACGCGCCACAAGGATCGCATCCGCACCATCTTGCCGCGGCACGAGCAGGGAGGTGGCTTCGCGGCCGAGGGCTATGCCCGGGCTACCGGGCGCGTCGGCGTGTGCATGGCCACCAGCGGGCCCGGCGCCACCAACTTCGTCACCTGTCTTGCCGATGCCAAGATGGATTCGGTTCCCATTCTCGCCATCACCGGGCAGGTGAAGACTCCCGTGATCGGCAGCGATGCCTTTCAGGAGACGCCGATCGTCGAGGTTTGCCGCGCGGTCACCAAGCATCACTATCTGGTGACGCGGACCCAGGACATCTCGCGCGTGGTGAAGGAAGCGTTTCACGTCGCCAGCACCGGACGGCCGGGGCCGGTCATCATCGACCTCCCCAAGGACATTCAAGACGAGAAGATCGAGCCGGATTGGGATCCGCCCATGGACTTGCCCGGCTATCGTCCGGACCGAAAGGTCGCCCCGGCACAACTCGAAGCCGTGCTGACGCTGATCCGGCAAAGCAAGCGGCCAATCATCTACGCCGGCGGCGGTATCATCTCGGCCGCAGCTTCGTCCTGGCTGCGCATGTTCGCCGAGAGGACCGGCATTCCGGTGGCGCTCACCGTTCACGGTCTGGGCGGCTTTCCCAGCGAGCATTTCCTGTGCGTGCAGATGCTCGGCATGCACGGCACCCCCTATGCCAACTACGCAATCAACGAGGCCGACTTGCTGCTGGCCTTTGGCGTCCGCTTCGACGACCGCGTCACGGGCAAGGTCAGCGAGTTTGCCAAGCACGGCAAGATCGTGCACATCGACATCGATCCTTCCGAGATCAACAAGATCAAGCAGGCGTCCATCCCCATCGTCGGCGACATTCAGCAGTGTCTGCGCTCGATGCTGCAGATCATGGACAACGACGCTGACCAGGCGCCATCGCGCAATGCCTTCGCCGAGTGGATCCGCCGCATCGAGGGATGGCGCGAACAGGAACCGCTACGCTTCCAGGATCGCCAAGATGCCATCCTGCCGCAATACGCCATTCACCGCATGTGGGAAATCATCCGCGACCGCAACGGACTGGCCGACACCATTGTCACCACCGGCGTGGGCCAGCATCAGATGTGGGCGGCCCAGTATTATCGCTTCAACACGCCGCGGACCTGGTTCACCAGCGGCGGTCTCGGCGCCATGGGCTTCGGCCTGCCGGCCGCCATCGGCGCCCAGGCCGCCTTCCCCGACAAGACCGTCATCGACATCGACGGCGACGGCAGTTTCGTCATGAACATCCAGGAACTGGCCTGCGCCTACTGCGAGCGCCTTCCAGTCAAGGTGTTGCTCCTCAACAACCAGCACCTGGGCATGGTAATGCAGTGGGAGGATCGCTTCTACGAGAGCAACCGCGCGCATACCTACCTCGGCGCCGGTCCGCAGGAGGAGCCGTATCCCGACTTCGTCAAGATCGCGCGCGGCTTCCGCTGCAACGCTAAGTGCATCCGCCACAAGGAAGACTTCGACGATGCCATCATCGAGATGCTCGACAGCAAGGTCCCCTACGTCCTCGATGTGCTCGTCCCTTATCAGGAACACGTGTTGCCCATGATCCCCGGCGGCATGACGGTGCGAGACATGATCAAGGCGTGACAGAGTACGCAGAACATCTTATTGGGCCCGCCAGGATTCGAACCTGGAGCCAAGGGATTATGAGTCCCTCTGGCAATTCCACAACCACTGATTCCGTCACACCTTGCGACACCGACCCTGCAAGCGCCCGCAGTAGGATCAGCAGCCAATCCGACCCCGAGCTACAGCGCGTGATCGACGCTTGGCCGACCTTGCCGTCCGCGCTCCGCGCCGGGGTCCTGGCCATGGTGGAAGCGGCTTCCAGGAGTGAAGGCGAATGACGCGGTAGGCCGATCGCGCTCGCCACGCCCAAATCTGGACGCATTACGGAGGCATTGCACTGAACATCAGTGGCGCTCCAAGATACTGGCGAGACGGCACACCGGCGACGGCCAGATGATCTGGCGGGAGCCAGGGCGGTATAGCTTCAACTGCCAGGATTGTTTACTTTGGACAATTGAAAACGAACCACGGATGGAACCCAATGGAAACCCAACAGAATTGCAACCCGACGAAGTGGCTCGATGGGCTGAACCCGGATCAATGTAGGGCCGCCAAGCACTGCGCCGGGCCACTCCTGGTCGTGGCCGGAACAGGAAAGACCAAAACCATAGCGGCCCGAGTCGCCAATCTCATCGAGGAAGGTGCCGACCCTGCGCGCATCCTGCTTCTGACCTTCACGCGCCGGGCAGCCGAAGAAATGCTGCGTCGCGCTGGGCGAGTAGTGGGGGAGGCCGTAACCAGGCAGGTGCAAGGGGGAACTTTCCACGCCATGGCTCACAAGCTTCTGCGCATTTACAGCGAGGCGCTTGGCCTGGGCAAGAACTTCGTCGTCATCGACCCAGGTGACGCTCAGGACCTCTTGGACTTGATCCGGACCGAGCTGGGCTTGCACAAGAGCGAGAGTCGCTTTCCAAAGAAGGCGACCCTGCTGTCCATCTACACTCGCTGTGTCAACGCCAGCCAGCCGCTGAACCAGGCGCTTGCCGAACGCTTTCCAAGCTGCTTGCCGCACGCGGATGACATCAAGCGTATCTTCCAAGAATTTGCCTCCCGTAAGGCCGATCGAGACTTGCTCGACTTCGATGACCTCCTCTTGTACTGGAGCCAGGCTCTTGACCTTCCTGAGATCGGCAAAGCGATTGCCACGCGGTTTCAGCACATTCTTGTGGACGAGTACCAAGACACCAACCCAAGCCAGGCTGCCATCTTGCAGAAAATGTATCAGCTCATGACGCAAGGATTGGAGGGGACAAGTTGTTCGGTCATGGTCGTGGGCGATGACGCGCAGTCAATCTACTCCTTTCGCGGCGCTACGGTTCAGAACATCCTCGACTTTCCCGAACAGTTTGCGGGGGCCACAGTCATCACGCTGGAGCAAAACTACCGCAGCACTATACCCATCCTCCGCGTCGCCAACGCCGTGATGCACTTTGCCCGGAAGCGATACCCCAAGAATCTTCGGTCCGACCGCGCGAGCGAGTGCAGGCCAGAACTTGTCACCTGCGCCAACGAGATGGCGCAGAGCACTTTCATTGCCGACCGCATCCTGGAAAACCGTGAAGAGGGCATTCCCCTCACGAAGCAAGCCGTGTTGTTCCGAGCCAGCCACAATTCCGATGCGCTGGAGGTCGAACTCAGGCGGCGCAACATTCCCTTCGTCAAGTGGGGTGGCCTGAAGTTCCTGGAGGCAGCGCACATCAAGGATTTGCTGGCATTTCTGCGGGTCCTGGAGAATCCTCGTGACGATTTGAGCTGGATGCGGATCTTGCGGATGTTCGACGGCATTGGCCCTGGCCGCGCCCGCGAGGCCGTCCTCCATCTCCAAGAATGTTGGGGCGGATTCCAATCGCTAGAGGCGTGGAACGCGCCTGTCTCGGCACACGCGCAGCTTCGTCAATTGATTGATCTCCTTGAAGGCCTGGCCGATTCCGGACTGCCTGTCTCGGTCGAGATCGAGCGGATCAGGCAGTTTTGCACGCCTCTCTTTGAAGAGCGATACGAGAGTTCCGAGATGCGGCTGCGCGATCTCGACCAGATGGAGCTTCTCTCCCAGCAAGCTCGAAGCCGGACTTCCTTTCTGGCCGATCTGACGCTCGACCCACCCAATTCTACCGGCGACCTGGCTGGGCCTCCTCTCCTGGACGAGGAGTACGTGGTTCTTTCAACGATCCACTCTGCCAAGGGCTGTGAATGGGACGCGGTCTATGTCATACATGTTGCGGACGGAGTCATTCCGTCGGATATGGCTCAAGGCGAGGATGATCTTGAAGAGGAGCGTCGTCTGCTCTACGTGGCACTCACACGGGCGCGCAATCGCCTCTATGTCACTTTCCCATGGCGATACTTTCACCGTAAGCACTCGATGGGGGATGCCTACAGCACTGCCCAATTCAGCCGGTTCTTACCCCCAGCAGTACATTTCCTATTCGACCAGATCAGCTCTTGTCCGACGGAATCAGATGGGATGCCAAAGCTGGCAATGTCTCAGCCGATTTCAGCGAACGTGCGGGCTCGTGTTCGTCAGTTGTGGGGATAGCGGGCGGCGTCGCTCTGAACGGTTCTCCCCCCGGAATCCTTGATTTCACGGCTAACCTAACGACATCTATTTCGCAAATGACTGAAAAAGCGAAATCGTGCCATTTAACAACCTCGGTCGATCAGACCGGCAAGACGATGTCTGCAGAGGTTGGTTGCGGCTGAGGAGCAGCACCAGGCTGCCCCGCTAGTCCTTAATCAAGTGATCGCGGAAGGAGTCTTTTGGAAATAATCTGAAAAAAACTCGAAAGCCCTGCCTTTTCGCGAGTCTAAAAGATATCGCAAATATCTCTCACGCGAAGCAAGGAGGGTTTTCGAGTGACTACCAAACTACAGCGCCGCATCGCCGAGGGCAAGCGCCGCATCGAACGCCGTCTGGACAAGAATGACAAGCGCGGCTTCGAAGAGCCCATGTTCACGGCCAGCAACATCCACTATGAGATTGCCGAACGCGTGCGTGGCATGGCCCATGGCGGCATCGGCGCCATTCACCTCTTGGCCCGCCGCATCGGGCTCATCGATGCCATCGACAATGGCCTGCACGTGCTCAAGATCCACCTGCCCTATCACGAGTCTGATCATGTCCTCAACCTCGCCTACAACGCCCTGTGCGACGGCACCTGCTTGCAGGATCTGGAACTGCGTCGCAACGACGAGGTCTTTCTCGATGCGTTGGGCGCGCGGCGCATTCCCGACCCGACCACGGCCGGCGATTTCTGTCGGCGTTTTACCGCCCAGCACGTGCACAGCTTGATCGACATCATCAACGATGTTCGGCAACACGTCTGGGCGCGGCAAGCCGACGACTTCTTCGACCAGGCTATCATCGACATGGACGGCGTGGTCTTGGGAACCGACGCCGAGTGCAAGGCCGGCATCGACATCGCCTACAACGGCGTCTGGGGCTACCATCCGTTGGTGGTTTCGCTGGCCAACACGGCCGAGGTATTCAGCGTCATCAATCGGCCGGGCAATCGGCCGTCGCATGAAGGCGCCGCCGCCGAGGCCGACCGCGCCATGCGTGTGTGCTTCGCGGGCGGGTTTCGCTCGGTGCTGTTGCGTGGCGACACCGACTTCAGCCAGACCACCCATCTGGATCGCTGGGCAGCCGACCCGCGCGTCAGGTTCATCTTCGGCATGGACGCCATGCCCAACTTGCAGGTTTTGGCTGATTTTTTGCCGTCTGCCGCCTGGCGGCCGCTCAAGCGTCCGGCGCGTTACCAGGTGAAGACGCGTCGTCGTCGCCGGCCGCGACGTGTCAAGGACAAGATTGTCCGCGAACGCGAGTTCAAGAACATCCGCTTGGACGGAGAAAAGGTTGCCGAGTTTCGCTATCGGCCCAGCGCGTGCAAGCAGGACTATCGCATGATCGTGGTCCGCAAAAACCTGTCGGTGGAGAAAGGCGAACAGCGGCTCTACGATGACTACCGCTACTTCTTCTATCTGACCAACGATTGGCACAGCACGCCGGCCGAGATTGTGTTCGGCGCCAACAAGCGTTGCAACCAGGAGAACCTGCACGCACAGTTGCGTGACCTGCGTGCCCTGCACGCGCCCGTGGATACCCTGGAGAGCAACTGGGCCTACATGGTGATGACCGCCTTGGCCTGGAACCTGAAGGCCTGGTGGGCCCTCTGGCCCGAAGACAGACCCGGACCGCACGCCGAGCGCTATCGCCAGGAAAAACAGACCATGCTGCGCATGGAGTTCAAGACGTTTGTGAACGCGATCATGCGTCTGCCCTGCCAACTCGTTCGCGCCGGCCGACGCTTGATCTACCGCCTGACCAGCTGGACGCCGTGGCAAGGCACCTTCTTCCGCATGCTCGACCAGTTGCGCTGCTGCCGATGACAATTGAAGCCGGAGTCCGGATGCTCCGGTCCACCGCGGCGACCAAGGGCAAACGCCAGATTGAGAGGTGCTGATGGATCAAACAACGCGACGAAACCATCCCCGATTTTCGGGGCCCGCCCAGTCCCCGCGCGCCAGCCGCCGCGCTCCACCTGGCCATCAAGCCTTAAGCGATCACTTATTTACTGGCAGCTGCGCGGCTAATGAATCGTTTGTATTGGTTCACGGCGCGGGCAATAGAGATATTGCCCTTTGTTGATTGTGGTGGGCTTGGACTGCCTCGACAAGCCAGTCGAAGACGTTGCAGGATTGGCGGCGGCAGGTTTCGATGACAGTCAGCAGTCGCTCGACGAACTGACTGCCGGACGCTGATTGCGTGCCGAACGAGAGCTTCCGCCAGATGACCGCGTGCCGCAGCGCTTGCTCGGCGGCATTGTTGG
>VGYC01000129.1 GCA_016873095.1 Planctomycetota bacterium
CCGCCCGCGCGTCCTCCTTGAGTCGCTCGATGTCCTCCATGCTGCCAGACTATCAAACCGATCACCGCGCAGCTGCGCCAGTTTCGAAGTCTCTGCAGACGCTCGCTGTCGCAGAATGGGCAACTACAATCCTTGTGGTGCGAGGCACTTGCAGGGTTTCAACAATCATTTCGTAAATCGCAGCAGCTTGGTCGCCCAGAATTCGAGCTTTCTTCTCCGCGTCGTTGAACGCAACTGGCTTTAGCGTTGAGATATCAACCTTCTCGACTGCTATGCTAAGAGCCAGGTCGTGCTCCTGATAGACGAGCCCCACGCGGTTCAAGCCAAGTTGGTGAACAACCCAAGCTGGATCGAGACGCTTGAGCCGGACTAGCATTTCCCCTGAGTGATCAAGGTACCGATAGCCTTCTTCGTAGCGGGCCTCGAAAATCATTGCCAAAAGCTTGAGCTTGTCACTTTGTGTGTGGACCGACATAGTTTGTTGCCTTGTGTCGAGATGACCTCGCGATCGTTTTGCAATTCAATTCGATGATATTAAGTGCCTCTGCATTTCGGCAAGTAACTTCGCCAGCCATGGCACCCGTCCAGTGACGGTTTGCGTCAGACTCGCTCCCCGTTGCAATGTGCCCAATGAGAGGCATCGACGATTTGCCCTCTACGAAACAGTGTCAAATCCGGTCAGGAAAATCAAAGCAGGAATTGCTCCTCCGCGAAACAAAGGAAAAAAGGGTTCCTGCCCCACGAGGAGCAGGATGGTTGTGGAGATCATCTGGTCGCGTACGCCTGCCTATGCCCATGCTCGCACAGCTGACTGGACATGTCAATGAAAAACGGGCGTTGCCGGCGGGCCATGAGGGGCCACGGGCCATGAGGACCACACTCCCCGATGCCGAAGTGCGTGGCAGGTAGGCCTTCGCGAAGAGGACGCAGCCAGTCGGGTGCCGATTTGTCGACCCTCTCGATTCGTCCAGATCGGGATGTGCCGAGGGGGTATATGTCATTATCTGGACGAATCCTGGACGAATATTCTGGACGCATGGCGTCGTTCCCCGGCCGTCGCTCCGCGTGAGTGCCGGAGGCCGGCCATGGTGGCTCCGCCAGGTCCATCAGTTGAACACGAAGGTGCCGCCGCTGACCTCGCCCAGCGATCTGGCGAGCTTGCCGCGGACGTTCTTCCACATGCTGGAGAAAACGGCGGCATCCATGTTGCCCTTGATGCCGCGGACCATGTCGTCGGCCTGGCCGGCCACGCGCACGGTGCCGACGATGTCGGTGTTCCGCAGGTCGACGAGAAAGCCCTCGAGATCGACATTGCCGCCGATGAAGCCCTTGCCCTCGAAGACAACGGGGCGATCGTAGCGTACCGGCCGCAACACCACCAGGTAGCTCTGCGCCAGCGTGCCTTCAAGTTCCGCAACGAGATTGGCGCGAGCACGCTGGCCCCGAACCGACTCGGCCATGGGACTTCTTGGCCCGGTCCACTGCATGGTCATGAGCAAAAGGCCCTCGAACAGGTTCAGATCGAACTGCTGCGGCGTCTGGAGCTGGACATCGGGATCTCGTAGCTGCTCGGCCATCACCACGGACTTGTTGAACGTCTTGCTGCTCGGATCGTAGATGGGGCGGGGATCGAGGTTGCCGCGTCCCTCGTTCTTGCGCACGGAGCCGACAGGCGGCACTTTTCCGGCGATGACCTGGAACTGCTGTCGCCTGTCCGCGAACCTGTCGCGGAAGCGGTCGAAGACCTGCTGATGCGTCTCTCCCGACAGGACCAGCAAAACGACAATGCCGCCGATGATGAGCAGCAACGTCAGGGCACCGATGATGATCGGCCACCTGAGCGAACTAGCTGACGAAGGCTCGTCCGGCACGTCGTCGTCATCATCTCGTCTGCGGCGTTTCATGCTCGCCCCCGCTAAAGTAGGCTTCACGCGCCGCGTGACGCAACCTCACGCGGAGCGTGAGGTTTACAATGTCACCGCCGCCGTGCCATGGCCCGCTTGATCTCCTTCTGGGCGTCGGCCTTCTTCTGGTCCTGGCGCTTGTCGTGGAATTGCTTGCCGCGCGCGACCGCCAGCTCGACCTTGGCGCGGCCCGCCTTGAAATACATTCGTAGCGGCACGAGCGTGAAGCCGCGCTGCGAGGCCTTCTCGGCGAACTTGGCGATCTCGCGACGATGCAGCAGCAGCTTGCGCGGCCGCTTCGGCTTGTGATTGAGCCGGTTGCCCATGCTGTACTCGGGGATGTCGCTGCCGATGAGCCAGACCTCGCGGCCCTGGATGCGGGCATAGGCATCCTCCAGGCTGCCGGCCGCCTCGCGCAGGCTCTTCACCTCCGTCCCGGTCAGGACGATGCCGCACTCGAGCGTATCGAAAATGTGATACTCGTGCGTGGCCCGCCGGTTCCGGCAGATGACCTGGATCCCTTCGTCCTCTTTTTTCTTCTTGTCGGCCATGCATGCCATGTTATCGGAAGCCGGGCTGTCCATGTAGCGCGGAATGCCGATTCCGCGCTCCCGGGCGACGGTCCCGCCTGGCAAGGCCGAGCCGAAGACGTACGCTTATGGAAAAGGAGCACACGTGAGGAGAGAGGCTGCCGCCGCGAAGAAGCATCGTGCCCGCGCGCTGGCCCGTGGCCTGGCCAGGCGCTATCCGGATGCGCACTGCGCGCTCATTCACGACACACCGCTGCAACTGCTGGTCGCGACCATCCTGTCCGCGCAGTGCACCGACGTGCGAGTCAACGTGGTCACGCCGGCGCTGTTCGCCCGTTATCCGGATGCGCGTGCCTTTGCCGAGGCGGCGCCGACGGAGCTGGAAACCGCCATCCAGTCCACGGGCTTCTTTCGCAACAAGGCGAAGAACATCATCGCCTGCTGCAAGCAGCTTGTGGAGAAGCACGATGGCCAGGTTCCGGGCACGATGGCCGAGCTGATCCCGCTGCCGGGTGTCGGTCGCAAGACCGCCAACGTCATCCTCGGCAACGCCTTCGACACGCCGGGCATCACCGTGGACACGCACGTGCAGCGTCTCAGCCGCCGCATGGGCTTGACGAAGCACTCCGACCCGGAGAAGATCGAGCGCGAGCTGATGGAACTGATTCCAGAGAAGGACTGGACCATGTTCAGCCACCGCATGATCTTCCATGGCCGGCAGGTGTGCCACGCGCGCAAGCCGAAGTGCGACGAGTGCACGCTACGAGAATTGTGTCCGAGGATTGATGTACCGTAGGTACAATATCCATATGAAGCGCGGTTCACCAGGTCGAACATCCGAGACGGCGCGATGGTATCGCGGAACGGAGGTCCCCATGCGCCTGATCCGGCGATTTGCCCGCCAGGTCGGTGAGCGCTTTCGACCGGTGAAGATCATTCTTTTCGGCTCCCATGCGCGCGGTACTCCGCATGCCGATAGCGACGTGGATATTCTCGTGATCATGCCGGCGAAGAATGAACTCGATCAGGCAGTGAAGATTTGCCTGGCCGTGGACTATAACTTCCCCCTGGATCTCCTGGTGCGGACTCCAGAGAACCTGCGCTGGCGGCTTGCGGAAGGCGATTCATTTCTCCGTGAGATCATGGACCAAGGCAAGGTCTTGTATGAAAAAGCTCACCGGCGATTGGGTCCGAAAAGCCGAAGTCGATCTTCGCGTGTCAAAAACACTCGCGCGAAGCCGACCGCCAGCACATGACGTGGTTTGTTATCATTGTCAACAATGCGCAGAAAAGTACTTGAAAGCGATTCTGGTCGAATTGGGGATGCATGTCCCACGCACGCACAACCTTGAAGACCTGCTTGGCTTGCTACGGCCGCGGCTCCCACAGTTAACTGCCTTGGCTCGCGGGTTGATTTTTCTGAGTCGATTTGCCGTGCACGGTCGTTATCCAGGTTTCAGTGCACGCCTTACCCAGGCAAGGGCTGCCAGAAGGTGGGCAACCAAGGTACGGATCGAAGCGCGGACACTCCTCCGGCTTCCGCTCGTCCGTCCGCGACGAAAGAAACCATGACACAGACCGGCGACATTCTCATCGTGGGCGGCGGAGTGATGGGCACGAGCATGGCCCTGGAGCTGGCGCGCCGGCAAGTGGGCCGCGTGATCGTGCTGGAGAAGTCGTTTCTCGGCGCCGGCTCCAGCGGCAAGTCCGGAGCCATCGTCCGCCAGCATTACTCCAATCGTCTCACCGCCCTCATGGCCCGCAAGAGCCTGCACGTCTTCGAACGCTTCGAGGACCAGGTCGGCGGCCCGCCGGTGTTCACGCGCACCGGCATGGTGCTGGTCGTCAACGAACGCGATCGCGCCGGCCTGGAAGCGAACCTGGTCCTGCAACGCGAGCTGGGCGTGCAGGTGTCGATGGTCTCGGCCCGCGAGTTGACGGACATCGACGCCAACGTCCGCCTGGCGGATGACGAGCTGGCGGTTTTCGAATCGGAAGCCGGTTACGTGGAGGCCGTACAGGCAGTACACTCTTTCGCCGAGGCTGCCCGGCGGCTGGGGGCCGACATCCGCCTCGGCGTCGAGGTCCGAAGCATCCTGACCAGGGCAAGCAAGGTTGTCGGCGTCGACACCAACGAAGGCAAGTACGAATGCGGCACGCTGGTGCTGGCCGCCGGCCCCTGGGCGGCGCAGCTTGCCAGGGGCATCGGCGTCACCCTGCCGGTGCAGGCCTGCCGCACGCAGGTGGCGCTGTTCCGACAGCCGGCGGACTATGGCCGGCGCTCCGCGGTCTACGGCGACTTCGTCCAGGGCATCTACTTCAAGCCGACGCACGGCGAGATCATCCACGCTGGCAGCCTCGCCGGCGAGGAGCTGAAGAACCCGGTCGATCCCGACAATTACGATGAAGCCGCCGACAGTGACTGGCTGCCGACGATCCGGCAGCGTCTGAGCCGCCGCCTGCCGGCGATGCACCGCTGCTATGGTCGCGGCGGCTACGGCGCGCTCTACGCCATCACGCCGGACTGGCATCCCATCCTCGATCGCATTCCGGGGATCGAAGGCGCATATTGTGCCGTCGGCTTCAGCGGCCACGGCTTCAAGATGTCCCCCATTGTCGGCCAGCTCATGGCCGAGCTCATCGTCGATGGTCAGGCCAGGGAGATCGACATCACGCCGCTACGACTGGCCCGCTTCGACGAGAAGGACCTGGTGACGACGCCGTATTCGTATGGCGTGATGGGCTAGCCAGCCGCCGGCCAATCCGAACGGCCGCGAAACCGCTGCAAACATCCTTGACGGGACGATGTCGCAAGGGTACTTTGCTGACATCGGGACGGCGTATCTTCTTGAGCCGGGCCGACGTAGGGAGACGTTCGTTGACATCGTGCTTGGCCTTGCTTTCGCTGGAAACCTGGTCCGCCGCGGACTGGCTGCTCGTCAGCGGCGTGACGGCGTTGTTGCTCGTCTTCGCCTACCTCTTTCGCTACTGTGTGGCGGTCCGGTTACCACTCTGGCTGCTCACGCACACCATCTACCGGCTGCGGGTTCATGGCGCGGACAACATCCCGGCGAGCGGGCCGGTCCTGCTGGTCGCCAATCATGTGAGTTACCTGGACTGGGCGATGATCCTGGCGTCCCAGCGACGGCGGATTCGCTTCATCGTCTGGTCGCCGTTTTTGCGCATTCCCTTCCTGCGCATTCCGCTACGGCTGGCGCGGGTCATTCCGGTGGACGGCGCCAAGGGGCCGCGGGCCATCATTGAAGCGCTGCGCCTGGCCGGCGACGCCCTTGCTAAAGGCGAGGTGGTGTGCATCTTTGCCGAGGGGGGCATCAGCCGCACGGGCTTCATGCTGCCGTTCCAGCGCGGCCTCGAGCAAATTCTCAAGCGCAGTCCGGCCCCGGTGGTGCCGGTGTGCCTCGACCACGTGTGGGGGAGCATCTTCAGCTACCAGCGTGGCCGTTTCTTCTGGAAGCTACCCAAGCAAATCCCCTATCCCATCTATGTGAATTTCGGCAAGCCGTTGCCGGCCACGACGACGGCGTTTGAAGTGCGCCAGGCGATCCAGAAGCTGTCGGCCGATTCGGCGGTTCGCCGGGCCGACGAGCGCGTGCCCGTGCACCGGCAGTTCATCCGGCAGGCGGTGCGGCATCCGTTTCGTCCATGCATCATCGACCCAAACAGTCCCGGCAAGAAGTCGCTCAAATACGGTGAGGCGCTGGCCGGCGCGAAAGTACTGGCCGCGCGTCTGGCGCTGCGACTCGGCGACGACCGCATGGTCGGTCTCTGGCTGCCGCCGAGCATGGGCGGCGCCCTCACGAACATCGCCGTCGCATTCCTGGGCAAGACCGCCGTGAACCTCAACTACTCGGCGAGCATGCCCATCGTACAGTCGGCCATCCAGCAGTGCGGCATCCGCCGTGTGCTCACCTCCAAGCTGTTCACTGTGAAGGTGCCCATCGATCCCGGCCCCGGCGTGGAACTGGTATATCTCGACGATTTCCGCAAGGAAATCACCACCTTCCAGCGCTTGCGCGCCTATATTGGCGTGCTGCTGCTGCCGCGCTTCATTCAGGAACGGCTCACGCTCTATCAGCCGCAGCCGTCGATGGACGATGTCGTCACCGTCATCTTCTCGAGCGGCAGCACCGGCGAGCCCAAGGGCGTGATGCTGACGCATGCCAACCTGGCCGCCAACGTCGAGTCCACCGTTCAGGCCATCGACCCCGTCCCCAGCGATCGGCTGGTCGGCATTCTGCCGTTCTTTCATAGCTTTGGCTACACGATCATCCTGTGGCTGCCGTTGCAGATCGGCGCCTCCACGATCTACTACCCCAATCCGCTGCAACCCAAGGAGATCGGCGAACTGTGCCGGACGCACCGCGGCACGATCTTCCTGTCCACGGCGACGTTCCTGCGCTCCTACCTGAAGCGTTGCGAGCCGGGCGACTTCGCGTCGTTGCGGCTTCTGGTCTGCGGCGCGGAAAAGCTGCCGCAGCCGCTGGCCGACGAGTTTCACAAGAAGTTCGGCATCCGCCCTCTAGAGGGCTACGGCTGTACGGAACTGTCGCCGGTGGTGTCGGCCAACGTGCCGGATTTTCGCCAGGGCAGCGTCTGCCAGATCGGCAATCGGCCCGGCAGCATTGGCCAGCCCATCCCCGGCGTGGCCGCCAGGATCGTCCACCGCGAGACCGGCGAGCCCATGCCCGCCGGTCAGGAGGGCTTGCTGCTCATCTACGGCGCCAACGTGATGAAGGGCTACCTGGGCCGCGACGACCTCACACGCAAGAAGATCATCGACGGCTGGTACGTCACCGGCGACCTCGCCAAGATTGACGAGGACGGCTTCATCACCATCACCGGCCGCGAGGAACGATTCGCCAAGGTCGGTGGCGAGATGGTGCCGCTTGAAAAGGTCGAGGAAGAGCTGCACGCCGTCCTTGAAACCAACGAGCGCGTCTGCGTGGTCACGGCGATACCCGACGAGCGCAAGGGCGAGCGCATCGTCGTGCTGCATCTGCCGCTCAACGGCATGAACGTCCAGCAGGTGTGGGAGCGATTGAGCGACCGCGGCCTGCCCAATATTTATGTCCCCGGCCCACGCGATTTCTTCAGCGTGGACGATCTACCCATTCTTGGCAGCGGCAAGCTCGATCTCAAGAAGTGCAAGGAGAAGGCGCTCCAGGCGGCAGGCAAGGCGTGAGCCAGTGCGAATGCACGACACCGCAAGCGGTTGAATCTACCCATGCAACTACTCGAAGACCTTGGCACCGCGGGCACGATTCTGCTGGCAGCGGGACTGCTCGTGCTCGCCCTGGCCATCCTCTGCTGGTGGAAGCCGATCCTGCTCGTGCGCATCCCTGTGTGGATCATCACGCACACGATCTGCCGCGTGCGTTCGCTGGGCCGCGACAACGTGCCGGCGACCGGGCCGGCGTTGCTCGTCTGCAACCATGTGAGCCATTTCGACTGGTTGTTCCTGCTCGCGGGGCAAAGACGATTCGTCCGCTTCGTCATCTTCGCCGGCTGGACGAAGAAGTTCGGGCTGCGGCATCTACTCAGGTGGGCGGGTGTGATCCCCATCGACAAGGGGGCTGGACCGCGCGCCATCGTGCAGTCCCTGCGAGCAGCCAGCGACGCCCTCGAGCGCGGCGAGCTGGTCTGCATCTTCGCCGAGGGCCGCTTCACGCGCACCGGCTTCCTGCTACCCTTTCACCGCGGCTTTGAACAGATCGTCAAGCGGACGCCGGCGCCCGTCATCCCCGTGTGCCTGGAACAGGTGTGGGGGAGCATCTTCAGCTACTGGGGCGGCAAGCTCATCTGGAAGTGGCCGATGGAGCTGCCGTATCCCGTGAACGTTGTCTTCGGGACGCCGCTGCCAGCAACGGCAAGTCCAGTCGAGGTTCGCCTCGCCATCCAGAAGCTGTCCGCCGACAGCGCGGTGGCACGAAGCGGCCGGCGGCCACTCGTCCATCGCCAGTTCGTCCGCACCGCGTGCCGGCATCCGTTTCGCTCGTGCATCATCGACCCGACGGTCAAGAAGAACGGCGGGCTGTCCTACGGCATGGTGCTCGCCGGGGCCATGTGCCTGACGAAAGAGCTGCGGCCGCTGCTCGGCGACGACAGGATGGTCGGCGTCTGGCTGCCGGCCGGAGCCGGCGCGGCGCTGGTCAACATCGCCCTGGCGTTCCTGGGCAAGACGGTCGTCAACCTCAATTACACGGCCTCGCGCGAGGCGGTGCAATCAGCAGTGCGGCAGTGCGGCCTGCGGCACATCATCACCGCGCAGCGCTTTTCCGGCCTGGTGCCCATCAATCCCGGCCCCGACGTGCAGATGATCAACCTGGAAGAGGTCAACGCTCGCATCACGCTCGGCAAGCAGGTTCGGGCCTTTCTCAGGGTGCTGCTGCTGCCGCGCTTCGTGGTCGAGCGCTGGCTGCTCGGCTTGCACAAGCATCGTCCGGACGACTTGCTCACAGTCATCTTCTCCAGCGGCACGACCGGCGAGCCCAAGGGCGTGATGCTGCAACATCGCCAGGTGGCTGCCAACGCCGACTCGATGATCCAGGCGACGGCCGCGCGCAGCAAGGACCGCATGCTCGCCGTGCTGCCGCTGTTTCACAGTTTCGGTTTCACGGTGACGTTCTGGGTGCCGCTGCAGGTCGGCGCCTCGGCGGTCTTCCACGTCGATCCGCGCCAGGGCAAGCAGATCGGGCAATTGTGCAAGAAGCAGCGTTGCACGCTATTCATGACCACGCCGACGTTCCTGCGTTTTTATCTCAAGCGTTGCGACAAGGACGACTTCGCGACCCTGCGCATGCTGATGTGCGGCGCGGAAAAGCTGCCGGCCGATGTGGCCCAGGAGTTTCAGCTGAAATTTGGTGTGCTGCCGATGGAGGGTTACGGTACCACCGAGTTGTCTCCAGCTGCCATTAGCAATGTGCCCGACCAGGACATGGATGGCTTCCGGCAGATCGGCAACAAGCCTGGCACCATCGGCCAGCCGCTTCCCGGCATTACCGCCCGCATCGTCGACCCCGACACGCTGACACCCTTGCCGTCGGGACAGGAGGGCATGCTGATCGTTTACGGGGCCAACGTGATGGCCGGATACCTAGGCAGGCCTGACCTCACGAGTGAAGTGATCCGCGACGGCTGGTACGTCACCGGCGATATCGCCCGTTATGATGACGACGGCTTCATCACCCTGACCGACCGGCTGTCTCGATTCAGCAAGATCGGCGGCGAGATGGTTCCGCACCAGAAGATCGAGGACGAGTTTCACCAGGCCGCAGGCACGACCGATCGGGTCTTCGTCGTTGTCGGCGTGCCCGACGAGAGCAAGGGCGAGCGACTGGTCGTCCTGCACACCGCCTTGAACGGCATCGAGCCGGCCGGGTTGCGCAAGACGCTCGAGGAAAAAGGTCTGCCCAACTTGTGGTTGCCGCGCGAGCGCGACTTCATCCAGGTTACCGAGATTCCGATTCTCGGCAGCGGCAAGCTTGACTTGAAAAAGTGCAAGGAAAAGGCGCTGGAAGCCACACACTAGCGTTCTGAGCATGGGACATGAGTCTACACCATTGCCGCGTTGTGCTCGTGCAGCCGACGATCGCCGGCAACATCGGCGCCACGGCACGCGTCATGCGGAACATGGGCCTGACCAATCTTGTGCTGGTGTCGCCACAGGCAAGCCTCGATGATCGCCAGACGCGACAACTGGCCACGCACGGTGAGGAGATTCTCGACCGGGCTCGCGTAGTTGACCGTCTTTCGGATGCCGTGGCCGATTGCGCCCTGGTGCTGGGCACATCCGCACGGCGCGGCGGATTGCTGCGCCGTCAATCCGTGGTAGCGCCGGCGGAGATCATGCCACGCCTGGTCGCCGAACTTCGCGCCGGCCAGAGTGCAGCCCTTGTCTTTGGCACCGAAGCGCATGGTTTGACGGACGAGGAAGTCACGCGCTGTCATTTCCTCATCACCATTCCCGCCGACGACAGCTATCCGGTCCTGAATCTCGCCCAGGCCGTCGCGATCTGCCTGTATGAACTTCGGAAAGGGTGGGAAGTGTGGGAAGCGGACGACCCTGGACAGCCGTCTTGCGAGCGACGTCCTGTCGCGGCGTTCGCGGATCAGGACCGGATGTTTGCGCAGCTTGAACAGGCGCTGCGGGCGATTCATTTTCTTTACGGCCCCAAGGCGGAGTCGCTCATGCACGCGCTCCGCCATTTGCTGGGTCGTGCCGGTCTGACACCGATGGAAGTGGACGTGCTCTCGGGCCTCGCTCGCCAGATTCGCTGGTATGCCGACCACAACAAACAGTTACAAGCCTTATCGGAGAATCAGCCATGACGCGAAAGCACCTCTACGTCTCGACGCTTTCATTGGCCACGCTGGCTCTGCTCACGGCCACCTGCTCGGCGCAACCCAGCCTGAAGGAACTGACAGACGACGTCCGCAAGATCAACCCGTCTGTCGTGTCGCCGGAAGACAAGGAACTCTTGATGATGTTGCGGACGATGCTGGCGCGTGAGATTCGCGCGCGACGCGACGCCGTCAATCGCCGCGAAACGCTGGCCTGGACAGAGGTGCACACGCGCCAGGACTGGGAGCGCTACCGTGCCCCGCGCCTGGAGGCGCTGCGAAAGTCGCTGGGAGCTTTCCCCGCCGACAAGAAGAGCCTCAACCTCAAGATCACGGGCAACCATCGCGGCAACGGCTATGTGATCGACAATGTGATCTACGAGAGCCGGCCAGGCCTGCTGGTCACTGCCAATCTGTATCGACCGGCCGAACCACGGAAATCCATGCCTGGCATCCTGATCTGCCATAGCCATCACAACCCCAAGACCCAGGGCGAGCTTCAGGACATGGGCGTGATGTGGGCGCGGGCCGGTTGCCTGGTCTTGGTGATCGATCAGCTCGGCCATGGCGAACGCCGGCAGCATCCTTTCATTGACGCCAAATCCTTTGCCGGCGCCTTCAAGCCGGGCCGGCAGGACTATTACTTTCGCTACAACGTCGCGCAACAGTTGCACCTGGTTGGCGAGAGCCTGATGGGCTGGATGGTCTGGGACATGATGCGCGGCGTGGACCTGCTCCTGTCACGCCCCGGGATTGACCCCAAGCGGATCCTGTTGCTCGGCGCCGTTGCCGGCGGCGGCGATCCCTGTGCCGTGACCGCGGCACTCGATGAGCGCATTGCCGCCGCCGTGCCCGTCAATTTCGGCGGCCCACAACCCGAAACGCGATTCCCCTTGCCCGACGACGCCGTGGTGACGTTTAACTACGCCGGCGGAGGTAGCTGGGAATCGACCCGCAATTTGCGCCTGTCCTGTCGCGATGGTTTCTTGCCGTGGGCGATTGTCGGCAGCATGGCGCCGCGCGGGCTGGTCTACGGTCATGAGTTTGCCTGGGACCAGGAGCGCGATCCCGTCTGGAAGCGCTTGCAGGCCATCTACGGCTTCTACAAGTCGGATCGGCTGGCGTTCGCCATCGGTAAGGGCAAGCTGTCCGGCCAGCCGCCGGAAAGCAGTCATTGCAACAACATCGGGGCCATTCACCGCCAGGGCATCCATGCAGCCTTCAAGAACTGGTTTGGCATCCCCCTGCCGGAGGAAGGGACGCGAGATCGGCTGTCTGTCAAGGATTTGCGGTGTCTGACGGCCGACGCAGAGGTTCGCTTGACGCCGGTTCATGAGCTGGCCACGAAGATTGCGCGTGAGCGCCTGGCGAAATCGCCGGGCAAGACCAGCGAAGAGCTGCGCCGCGCGTGGGCCAACATCCTCGGCGATGTTGAGGCGCCCGACTTTGGGGTGGGTGGCAGGAAAGGCGAGAAGACGCCCGCGGGGATTGGCAGACGCGGTCGAGTGCTTTCCTTCAAACCGGAAGCGGGCGATGCAGCCAACGTCGTGCCGCTGTTATTGCTCATGCCTCCCAAAATCGATGGCAAGCTGTCGGCGGTGGTGGCAATCGCCCAGCAAGGCAAGCGCGCTTTTCTCGAGCAGCGCGCGGAGGCCATTGCCGGCTTGCTTGACAGGGGCATCGCCGTATGTTTGCCGGACTTGCGTGGCTGTGGCGAGACCGCTCCCGGCGGCGGCCGGGGACGGGCCAGCACCGGCACTTCGCTGTCCGCGACCGAGTTGATGCTGGGCCGAACCATGCTCGGCAATCGGCTGCGTGACCTGCGTGCCGTTTTACGCTATCTCAAGAGCGATGGTCTGATCGAAGGCGATGTGGGGGTCTGGGCTGAATCATTTGCCGCGCCGAATCCGCCGGACAGGGACATTCGCGTGCCATGGGATGCCGCGGCGCTGCCGACTCAGGCGGAACCGGGGCCAGCCTTGCTGGCTCTGCTCGGGGCGCTGTTCGAGAAGGATATCGTCGCGGTCCACGCCGGCGGCGGCCTAGCGAGCTTTGAATCGGTGCTGAAGAGTCCGTTCCTCTGGCTGCCGCACGATGCCATCGTGCCTGGGGCACTGGCCGTCTCGGAGTTGAGCGACATCACGGCGGCGGTCGCGCCCCAGCCTGTTCAGCTCGCGGGCTTGATCGACGGCGTGAATCGGCAAGTGTCGCTGAAAGAGGCAAGGGAAATCTATAGACTGAGCCGAAACGTCCGCGTTGCGGCGGAAGTACGCGACGCGGATATTTCGATGTGGTTTGCCCGGCAACTGCTGCAGCAATGACTATCATATCTCGCGTCGGCATGCCCACGCGAATGGAAATTACGAGGCTCTACATGCGATTCCTTGCGCTGTCTGCCGTGCTGCTGGCCCTGGGCGATGCAGCGCCGGCCGACGAGAAGCCAGCGGACGGCAGTTCGATGTCGCTGTTCAACGGCCACGACCTGAAGGGCTGGAAGTTTCGTGGCGGCGCCGACGCAGCCAAGCGCAGCCGCTGGCAGATCGCCGAGTACGTGTCGCTGGCGCCGAACATGCCGGAACGCTTTGTGCTCAAGGACAAGGTTGGCCTGCTGGTCAACGGCGGCGACGGCCGGGGCGTAGATCTCATTTCGCAACAGGAACATGGCGACTGTGTGCTGCATCTCGAGTTCAACGTCACGCGCGGCAGTAATTCCGGCGTCTATCTGCAGGGACAATACGAGGTGCAGATCCTCGATAGCTTCGGGAAGAAGGACCGGGATCTGCAGTATGGCGATTGCGGCGGCATCTACAACACGGCCTCGCCGCGCGTCAATGCCTCGAAGGCGCCGGGGGAGTGGCAATCGTTCGTCATCGACTTCCGCGCGCCGCGCTTCGACGCCGCCGGCAAGAAAATCGGGAACGCGCGCTTCGTCAAAGTCGTCCACAATGGCAAGGTGATCCACGAGAACGTCGAGGTCAAGGGGCCGACCACGGCCTCGCTGGGCGGCCCGGAGAAGGCCCGCGGGCCGATCCTATTGCAAGGCGACCACGGCCCCGTCGCCTTTCGTAACATCCGGCTGAAGTCGCTGCCTAGCCAAGCGCCGTAGCTAATCCTCGCGAAACCGGTGAGGGTGGTCGGACTGGAAGCCTGGCCCGCGGGAAAATCCTTGACGATCCTTCGAACGTGGCTGATGATAAGTACTGTTCGCCGACAACATTCATCCAGGGAAGTGCATCATGGGCAGTGCCGCCGGGAATGGCTCCTTCAAGCACATCGTCGTTGGCGTCTTGGCGGTCGTGTTTGTCCTCGGATTACTGACGGTTCCAGCATCCAGCGTTCGCGCCCAACCAGAAGGGGACGAGGCCCCGGACAAGAAGCCCGTTGTCGAGGGCAAGGATGGCGAGAAGAAAGAACAGAATCTCTTCACGCACATTCTCAGTTCGGCAGGCTGGTTCTTCGGACCGCTGCTGTTCGTCGTGTCCATCGGCCTGGTAACGCTGATTGTGCTGCTGGCGATGGACCTGAGGATGGGCGTCGCAGTGCCGCCACACTTTGTCGATGATTTCACGGACCTGGTGAACAAGCGGCAGTTCAAGCAGGCGTTCGAGTTGTGTCGTGGCGATAACTCGTTTCTCGCGCGAGTGCTGACGGCCGGCATGGGCCGACTTCAGTACGGCATCGAGGACTCGCGCGAAGCCTCCATGAACATGGTGGAAAGCGTCCGCGCTGGCAAGGATCAGCTCATCAACTACCTGGGCACGATCGGCACCCTTGGACCGATGCTCGGGCTGGTCGGGACGGTCTGGGGCATGATCCTCAGCTTCATGGAACTTTCCGCCGGCGGCACGCCCCGACCCGAAAAGCTGGCCGACGGTATTTCCCATGCTCTTGTCGTGACGTTGATCGGCATCGCCATCTCCGTGCCGGCCATCTTCTTTCATGCGTTCTTCAAGAATCGGCTGACGCGTATCTCGATGGATACCAGCAACCTGGCCGACGATTTGCTGACCCAGATGTATCACAACTCGAAACGTTCCTCCTCTGCATCCGCTTCTGCCGACGCCCGCACGGCCACGGCGGTGCAAGAGAAGACGTAGATCACGACCTGTCGGAGATCATTTGAGGGTTTGGTCATGCACGGTGGCGGCGGCGATAGCAATGCCGATCCCAATCTGACTCCTCTGCTGGACGTCGTCCTGCAGCTGATCATGTTCTTCATGATCACCGTGAACTTTGTCCGCGTTGACCATATCAGCGAACAGGTCAACTTGCCAATCGCACAGTCGGCAGTACCGATGGAAAAGTCCGCAGAGGAATGGGTGTTTCTGAACATCAACGAGAAGGGCCGGCTCATGGGCAGCATGGAGCCTCTGAACGCTCCCGGCGAGCTGGAGGTCCACCTCAAAAAGCTCGTCGAGCACCTGGAACGGACGGCCCAGCTTCAAGGCGAAAAAGGTGATCCCAAGATCATTCTGGTCCTGCGTGCCGACAAGGACGTTCGCTTCGAGCAACTCTGGGACTTTCTGGAGACCGGCAAGCGTGCCGGCATCAAGCGTTTTCAGTTTCGTGCCATGAAGAAGCAAGGCTGATGGTCGCGAGGGCTCGAGCATGAGCGGTGGCAGCGAAGAAGGCGGCGTCAACCTGGGCATCATCATCACACCCATGCTCGACATGGCGTTCCAGCTCATGGCGTTTTTCATCATGACCTATCATCCCTCATCGCTGGAGGGACATTTCGACGTCAAGCTGCTGCCGCCGAAGGATCTGGCGACAAAGGGGCCTGCGGATCCAGCGAAGGCTGACTTGCCGCCTCTCGATACGCCACCCGAGCTACAGGATGTGATCACCGTCAGCATCAAGGCCGTCAAGGACGGCCAGACCCAGGGTGCTCGTGCCGGCGGCGATGCCGATTTCGTCAAGCTGTATATTCCGCCCGACATTGAAGGAAAGACGATCTCGCTTGAGGAAAAGGAGAATCTCACCACCGAGGCCGAACGACAGGATCCGCTACTGGCCTCGTTCGAGTGGACGCTCAAGAAAAAGCTGACCACCGAACTGAAGCAGTTTCTTGCTGACGGCGCCAACAGCAATGCCAACATCAAGATCGAGCCGGACGCGAATCTGAAGCACAAGTACGCCATGTCCGCTTACGACGCCTGCAAGCAGGCCGGTTTTCTGAATATCCAGTTCGTCGGCCCAACCCGCGCCAGGTAACGCGGCCAGCCACCGCTCACGACTCGACCGTGGCCCCATCTTCTGCCAGTTGCGCAGATCGCGCATTTTGACACGCGCATGGTAGTTTGCACAATCTGACAGGCGGCGCGTGCGGTCTCGGTTTGCTGCTGGCCTTGGCGCTGACGGCCAATCCAAGTTCAATAGCGGGCCAGATGGCCAATGGGGACGCGAGCCTCGGGTTTAGCTGGCAGGTGCCGGCCGAGTACCAGGACCTGCTGCTGGGCCCGGAAGGCCTGCGCCTCGATGAATGGCGTGCCGCCGGCCGGGTTCGCATCGTCAAGCACGTCCGTTACCGGACCATCTATCACGTCACGATGCCCGGGCTGACGTTTTATCTGAAGCATTATCCTGTCGTGGATTTTCGATCGTGGTTCCGGCAGATGGTGCGGCCCTCCAAGGCACGCGGCGAGTACATGAAGGCCATCGAGGTGACGCGCCGCGGCGTGGCCACCTTCGTGCCACTGGGCCTTGGCGAGCGACCAACGTTGCTGGGAGCAGAAGAGAGCTACCTCATCAGCCGCGCTCTGGACGAGACCGAGCCGCTCAGCACTTTCATCGAGCACACGCTGCCTTCACTGCCCGCCGCTCGGCGGTCGGCTCTCGTTCCCCGGCTGGCCATTGCCATCGGCGAGTACATCGGCCGCATGCACGACGCCGGCATTCTGCACCACGATCTGCACGCGGGCAACTTGCTCCTGCGCCTGGAGCGGGACGATGAACCCGTCCTGTTCCTGGTCGATCTGCACGCTGTCTCCCTGCATTCGCCCCTCGACTGGCCGACGAGCCAGCGAAACCTGGTGGTTTTCAACCGCTGGCTCGCGCGCAGTCTCAGCCGGACGAACCGGCTGCGCTGCTGGAAAGCGTATTGCCGCGTTCGAAACCGCGCCGGCGAATCACCGGCTCCAGCGCATCTGCGCCGGACGCTGGCCGACGATCTGGAGCGACGCACGGCGGCGTCGCAGATTCGCTTCAGCCTGCGCCGCGACGGTCGCTGCTGCGCGGAGAGTCGCTGCTTTCGCCGGCTGCGCGGCCCAGGCCTGGCCGGGCACGCGGTGGCTGACGTGGATCCCTGGCTTGTCGAAACGCTGCTTGCGGACCCGGAAGGCCCGTTCGGCTGGCGCGACAGCCGCATCCTCAAGACCTCAGCCAGTTCGACGGTCGCCGAGATCGCCGTTGCCGGCCCGGCCGGCCCACGCCGCTACATCTACAAGCAGATTCGCGGGGGCACGTTCAAGGATGCGCTCGCCGGCCTGTTCCGCCCGCCACCAGCGCTGCGTTCCTGGCGCTCCGGCCATGCCATGCTTGATCGATCGCTGCCAACGCCGCGACCGCTGCTTGTGCTGCAGCGCCGCCGCGCCGGCTGCAGCCAGGATGGCTTCTTGCTGACAGAGAAGATCGAGGACGCGCTCGATCTGAAAGCGTTTCTGGCCCGTCTGGCAGCGCGGCCCACCGACGAAAGGCAACGCCGTCAACGGCATCTCATCGACCAGCTCGCAGGCATCATTCGCGACATGCATCGCTGGCGGCTGTCGCATCGCGACCTCAAGGCAGCCAACATTCTCGTCAGCGAAGGCGGCAGCGAAACCGCCTGTCGTGTGTGCCTCATCGATCTGGTAGGCGTGACGCATGGCCGGCGCTTGCCACGGCGCCGCCGCCTGCAAAACCTCGCTCGCCTCAATGCAAGCTTCGTGGACAATATCGCGATCAACCAGGCGGACCGGCTGCGCTTCCTCCGCACCTACATGCAATGGGGTCTGCGCGGCAAGACGGGCTGGAAGACATGGTGGCACGCCATCGCCGCCGCCACGCAGGCCAAGGCACGCCGCAACCAACGCCTGGGCCGCACTCTGGGATGAGCCGCCTGCCAAAGCTGCGCGGCGCCAGCAAGCTTCAGATCCCCAGTTCCGCAATGGGCTGGCCATGCGGCAAGATGGCCATGGGCCTGCCGCTTGGGTGGATGATCTCCAGATTCTGATCGATGCCAAGGAAGCGGTACAAACATCACTCATCATTCATTTGATTCGCCCGATGCGGTCTACATCGGCGCCGATGTCCTTGCCGTTGGGCCCTGCCTTGTGGCCTGGGCTGGTGGGCAACAGCCGCCACGCCTGCGGGTCCCACTGCGGCGGGCCGAGGAAGACTGAGCCCTTCGGATAGCTGACGCCAGGCTGGGCGAAGTCGAGGATGACGTTGTTCTTGCTGTCGGGGCTGTGGGTGATTGTCACCGGGCCGCCGCCCGGAGTCACTTCGAAACTGAACTCCGGCCCAAAAAGGCTGCACTTGAAAGTAATCTCCAGGGACGTGCCTTCCTTGGGGCCGAAGCAACGGATCCGATCTCGTAAAAAGCAGTTCTCAATCCGAAGCTTGCACTTTCCACCCGCGGTATGGATCGCGTGTTCATTGCCGAATAGCAGGCAGTTGCGCAATGTGAGCGCGCCATCCTTCGGCAACTGAATGACCCCCGAAGTCGGGCCAATGACACTGTTTTGGATGGCATACTGCCCGGCTGCCGGGGCCAGAACGGACCAACCCTGGGCAGCTCCGATTACGCAGTTGTCGATCCTGGCAAACGCGGATCCAATTGAACCGGTGAACTCAATCCCCGCCACCGACACGACGGCTTTCGGCTTTTCCCGGCCAATACCAGACGGATTAATCTTGGGATGATAGCCCAGTGCCGCTCTGATCGTAATGTTCTTGCCTTCTTTCGATTCGAGTGTTGCGTCCTGCACAACGTCATTGGTAAACACTTCGATTTCATCGCCCGACTGGCTCGCGGCAAACGCCGCATCCAGCGACGGGAAAGCCTTGACCTTCGCCCCCTTGCGCACAAGCAAGAACCGGCCGGCGCTCGGGTCGTGATCGAACTGCTTGACGCCATTAGCCTGCAAGAGAGCCGTGTAGGGCTTGCCGGGGCCGAGGATGTCCCACTTGGGACCGACCTTTGCGGGATCGAGTTTGCCCTGGGCAGCCAAGAAGTCGATATGACGCTGGGTGACTTGCACCGCTTCTTGCCACGATTCGCGCGTGCCGATGAAGTGTTGGTGGTCAACAACGCCCCAGGGGAATTCGATTCTTGGCTCGATTTTTGAATTCGGTTTTTGCTTCCAGTACTGGCCCCAGGCGGTCTCATCGGTAATGAGCAACTTGCCGCCGTCTCCGAGAATGCGATGAAATCCTTTCAGTGCCAGGTTGGAAGACTCCTTCCAGGCGATCAGCTCGCGAGTCTGTCTTTTCTGGTTCTGGTCCACAATTGCAAGCCCCGTCACTAACATGTTGCCGCTGCACTCAAGTTGCCAGGGTTCTGTAACCGACAATGCACTCCCCCAGCAGACGAGTATCGGACACACAATCGTGTTATTCCGCAACAGGACGGTGCCCGCGCCCTTGCCGGTGGGCTGAAGAACAATTGCACGAGGACCAACGATGACATTGCCAAGAAGAGTTGCGGCAGACGCGCTATCGAGTGAGATCACGGGTTCCTGCTGAGCAGTCGAATGTAGCAGGCAATCTTCAAAGGTGACCTTCCCAGCCCAGTGCCATAGTACACTTGTGGTCGAATAGAATCGGCAGTTAGTGAATCGGCCTGTTCCTGCGAATACTCCAGTTGCCCCGCCTCGAATGAAGACGGCTGCGGGCGAATGACTCAGGAACTCAGGAACACACAATCGATGCCTTCGATGTTGCATTGCGCAGTTTCAAGTCCCAGCCAAGCCACAGGTTTCAGCGCCGGCGGGGTCTTGATGACGGGTCGAAAGCCGGTGCCGGCCCGCATGGTAAATCGCTTGTCTTTGACGTAGACTTGATTCACCACAAACGGCCCGTTGCCATGAATCTCGATGGCGTCGCCGTCCTGGTGCTGGTCGAGGGCTTGCTGGAAGAACTTGAACTCGCCGCTGACCTTGCCGTCGGCCTTGACGAGGAGGAAGGGGCGGTCCTTGTCGGGCAGGGATGCAGGCGGATCGAAGAAGACCTCGCACTTGGGCAGCGCTTTTCGCAGCGCGGCGACGCCCTCCGGGGTGACTTTGGTGTTCGTTACATTCAACTGCTTCAATTCGCGCAGTTCCGCGAGAAGCTTCAGACCGGCGTCCGTGATCTTCGTGTGGGACAGTTCAAGCTGTGTGAGCTTTTTGATCTTTGCAATATGGCGTACACCCTTGTCGCCAATCGCTGTCCTTGCGCAGTCAAGATTGGTTAGCTTCGGCAAGGTCGCAATTACCGCCAGGTCGTCGTCCGCGATAGCGTTCATACCGATCGACAGGTTTTCCAGGCCGGTGAATTTGCTGACGTGGTCAAGGCACCGGCCGGTTATCTTCGTTTGATTGACATTCAGGGCCGTGAGGCTAGGACGCGGCTTGAGCTTCTGAAGCCCTTCGTCGTTCAATCCACTTGGCTGAAGATGGAGCGTGGTGAGAATCGTCGATGAAAGCTGCTCAAAGCCAGTGCCGTCGAAGGCGCCACCGAGAGACAGATGGCCTAACTTGGGTAGTTCATTCAAGTGCTTCAGCGCTTCGCCACCCTTGTCTGTCGTATCGTAGCCGAGTCTCTGCAGCTTTTTTAGGCTTCGCAGGTGTCGTAGCCCGTTGTGCGTGGTAGCGCCCCTGACAACGTCGAGGCTCTCCAAATCGGGCATCGCTTCGACAATCCTCAAAAAGTCGTCCGAGACTGGAACGTTGAAGACAGCTAGAATTCTCAGCTTGCGAAGGTCGCGAATGACCTGCAGGCCTTTCTCCGAGACTTGCGTGGAGGACACCCACAGACCGTCCAAGTGCTTTAGCTTGCCAAGCTCGGCGATCTGCTGGTCGTTCGGCTTTTCATTGGGGACCGGTTCAAACATGACCGATTTCAAGCGAAACGGCTTGCCGGGCAGGTCCTTGATGTCCGCCACTCGTTTTTCCTCGCCGTCCACGATGATGTTGACCATGCCCCCAAGGGACAATGTCCACTCCGCGCCCCAGCGATCGACGTCTTCGTGTCCTTTTACGGGCAACTCCTTCCCCTTCCCCCGCGCCATCTCCTGCCGCACATTCACCACCTTCTTCCCGCCGCGCGACAGGTTGAACTCGCTGGTGAAGAATCTCAGCTCGCCGCCGGCGTCCTTGACGGTGACGTCGAGCTTGTGATTGCCGGCGGCGAGGGTGATGGTGCGCTGGCCTTTCTTGTCGAGGAGGGTGACGCCGTTTTCCTTGACGGTGACTTCGATGTCCGGATCGTCCGTCTCGACGATGAGGAGGCCCTGGTTGGTGACGATGCGGATGACGGCGGGGGCGAAGAGCCAGGCGAGCGGAATGAGCGCCAGCAGGAGGGTAGCGGCAATCAGGACGCGACGCGTCAGCCGGGGACGGCTCAGCCGTGGCCTGGTCTCCGGACCAGGCCACTCGGCCGACCGAAGGTCTCCTTGCGCGGGCGGTGGGCTTTGGAGACCTGCGGTCGGTTCGGGCGGCGGGGTCGGGAGACCCGCGCCGAGCGCGGGGCTCTTCTCTGAGCCCGAAGCGTGAGCGAGGAGTTGGACAGCATCCCGCGCTGCCGCTGCCTGCGCTGCCGAAGCGGGCGCGAGGGCTACCCTCGCTAACGCTTCGGGCTCTGAAAGACGCAACGCGACCTCGCGGGCGGATGCTGGGCGCTGTGCCGAATCCTTCTGCAGCAAATCCATCACCAGGGCGCTCAGCGCTTCGGGGACGGCCGGGTTCAGCTTGTGCGGCGGCGGCGGCGAATCGGCGGCCAGCGACTTGAGCACGGCCAGCGTCGTCTTGCCTGCGAACGGCAGGCTACCGGTGCACATGCGATAGAGGACGACGCCGAGGCTGAACAGGTCGGCGCGGGCATCGACCGCTTCGCCGCCCGCTTGCTCGGGCGCCATGTACGCCGGCGTGCCGAGAATGGCGCCCGACTGAGTCAGATGCGCATCGTCGCTCACGGGACGGGCGAGGCCGAAGTCGAGAATCTTAATGCGGGATTGCAGATTGCAGATTTCAGATTGCAGATTGGAAGATTGCGGCGCACCTGGTGAATCTGCAAGCTGCAATCGCAACTCTGAAATGTCTTCCAGCCAGAGGTTGGCGGGCTTGATATCGCGGTGGATGAGGCCGCGGGCGTGGGCGGCGGCGAGGCCGCGGGCGATCTGCCGGCCCAGGTCGAGCACCTCGGGGATGGGCAGAGGCGCGGCCTGGCGCAGCCGCTCCTCCAGGCTCTGGCCGCGCAGCAGCTGCATGGCCACGTAGGGGACGCCGTTCTCGACGCCGACCTGGTGGATCAGGGCGAAATCGTCAAATTCTCTCCAGCTTGGCTGCGCCGGCCAGCGTTTCTGCGAGAAAATCTGCATTTAGGGCGGCGGCTTTGCGCTTGCGGGCGATGCTGTCTTTGCGCGGATGCTGCTTGAGCAAGCTCAAGGCCATCTTTCGCAACAAAGCAAAGTTCTCGGCGGCATTGCGCTGTTGAATGCGACTG
>VGYC01000130.1 GCA_016873095.1 Planctomycetota bacterium
TCCGACCCGCGCTCACCCCCTGGTCCCGTCCCCCGTCCGCATCGCGTGCCCGGCCTCTCCGCGCCCGCGTCGCGTCATCCCGTCACCCCGCGGCCCAGCGCCTGCCCCCCCGCCGGCCCAGCAACGCAACTGGCTCGTAAAAATAGGAAATTCTTTCATGTTCAGAAGATAGCGAGTATTGAGTTAATTGGTGAAATTGAGAAAACTCAGTCGAGTTTGCCGATCATGACCTTTTCAAATCAAACTTTTCCGCCAGCACCAGCCAAGTTCCGTTGCGAATTCGCACGCTACGATTAGGATCTCCTTCACAAGCCGATTCCTCATCCTCCTCATCCCCCTTTTGGAGCGCGAGCTCATACGTCGTACGTTGTGCGCGCTCCGAGCACTGGAGTTTGTACATGCGGAGAATTCTCGAAGTCGAACACCTTGAAGCTCGCCTCGTCCTGAGCGGCTCAACAATGCCGCCCCCATCCTCACCGCCCCCTGCTGTGACCCCCAGCGACCCGACCACGCAACCTTCAAGCCCGACCACGACCAGTGTCCAGGTGCAGATCACGGCATTGGGTTCGGTCGTGAACGGCCGGCTGACCAGCGTCACGGTGCAGGGCTTGACTCCGTCGATGGTGTCCAGCCAAAGCCCCATGGCCCTGGAAATTGGCAGCTCGACCTATACCGTGGATTCCGTCACGTTCCTGAGCGACGGCACATGCCGGCTCACTGTCCTGGGTGGGATCGATCCCAATGGCGTCGCCGTCGGCGGCACGGCACGGGTCATCATCGGCGCCGGCACCTATCAGCCGACTTACTCGACCGAAACCACGCCACCTCCAGAAAACAACACGCCTCCTCCATCTTCGACGGTACCGCCCAGCGATCCATCGAACACACCTTACGGATCGTGAGGTTTGCTCAGGCTTGCGACCGCCATCCGCACGCCGTGCACTCTTGTTGAGTGCACGGCGTTTTGCGTTCTATGCGGCGCTTGTCCGCGGCAGCACGGCGCTGTAATGTGGCAGTCACTTATGACCGCACGATGTTAAAGCAACGGAGACTGCCGTGGATCTCTTGCAACCCATGATGGTGGCGGCGTTGCTGCTCGGTGGCATGGGCGTCGCCATCCTCGGCAGCGTGAAGGTCCCGCTGGCACGGCATCTGCAAATCGACGAGGGCAAGGTTGGCGGGTTGGTTTCCGTCTTCGGCTTCGCGTTGATCCCGGTGAATCTGACTGCAGGTTTCCTTACCGACTTTCTGGGCCGCCACGCGGTGTTGCTTGCCGGCAGCGTCATCTACTCTGTGAGTCTGATGGTGCTGTCTCGGGCGGGCCGCTACTTCGCTGCGCTACTGGGAGTGCTGCTACTCAGTGCCGGCTGGTCACTGCTCATCAACGCCAGCAACGTCTTGACGAAGGCCGCGTTTCCGAGTGAATCGACTGCCTACTCGACCAACCTAGCCAACGTCTTTTTCGGTCTCGGCGCGTTCTTGACGCCGCTCCTGGTAAACCTCCTGGTGCGCGTTTTATCACTCAGGCTTGCGCTGCTCCTGCTTGGTCTCGCGGCGGTCAGGCCCGGAGTGCTTTCGTTCGGAGCGGTATTTCCCGAGCCCATCACGACGGCTGCGGCGACGGCCAGCGACCGGACTTCATCGCTGATTCTGAACCCATACTTGTGGTTGCTGGGGTTCGCCCTGTTCTTCTACGGTCCGCTGGAAGCGTCGCTCGGGGCCTGGACAACCACCTATTTGGGAGAGAAAGGGTACAAGGAAAGCGCGGCGGCCAACTGGCTGTCCGTTTTCTGGTTGGCGTTCATGACCTCGCGGCTGATTGCGGCGTTCGCCATGAAACCCGGTTATGAGGCCACGCTGGTTCTGGTCCTGGCCATTGCTTCGGTGCTGGTGCTGGCGGACATGGTGGCCCGCGGGCGCAGCATGGCGGCCTTGTCGATCTTGCTCGCCGGCCTGGCATTTGGTCCGATCTTCCCGACATTGATTGCGCTGTTGCTTGACCACTTTGCCGAGGCGGTGCAAGGCCGTGCGGTAGGACTGTTCTTTGCCATTGGCGGCATCGGCTGGACGATGATCCCGATTCTCATCGGCGCCTACGCCCGGCGGACCAGCGTGCAGAGGGGTTTCATCGTCGCCGTGGGCGCCGCGCTGGGCCTGTGCGGCGTGGCGCTGGCGCTCAAGTTCTCATCGTGAAAGCGCTAGCGATTGCCGATCACCAGGATTTCATGGCGATCCAGGAAGTCGCGGACGGCGTGGAGGCGTCGCACCGTCGAAGGTAGCTGAGCCTGCACCGCACGCCAGGCGTCGGCGGTGAGAAAGACATAACCTTCGCGCGAATCGGCGAGGAAGTCGATCAATTGCTGGACGTTATCCAGTTGCTGGACGTGGCGGCCACTGTAGAAGACCAGGCTTTGCTGAAAGTACTCGTAACTGGCCACGCGCACTTGAGGATGGCCGGCGGCCGGTATGGCACCGACCAGCGCTGCCGGAGCACGATGCCGGTTGAAGACCGGATTGGCAATGCACAGGGCCGTGCCGAGATTGAGCACGACCAAGGCGGTGACGCTGACGACAACGGCCGTGCGGCGCTGCCGCGTACAAAAACGCACGCCCATGATGGCCGCCAGGCCCAGTGCCGCGGCAGCCGTGGCACACCATTCCATCCCCTCCAGCCGATCGTGAAACTCGGCAAGCCCGATCACGCCGCCCGCGATCAGGCAACCTGCCAGGGTAAGTAGCGCCAGCATCGCCAGTAACACGAAGGCGCCGGGCATCAACCAGCGAGGGACGGCGAGCGCTCCCGAGCGCCAGCGCTCGAGGAAACGCGCAATCAGCAGCGCCAGCGCGGGATAGACAGCCAGCACATAGTTGGGCAGCTTGGTGCGTGCCACCGAGAAGAAGACCATATGGACGGCAATCCAGGCCCAGAGGAAACGATAGCGACTGATATCATGCCTCGTTGCAGTCTCCACATTCGGTGCCGGGTCAGTGCCGTCGCCGCACGCGCGCCGACCGAGCCCGAACCAGCACGTCGGCACCAGGAATACTACCCATGGGCCCAGCCCAACCAGCACAACGCCCAGATAGTAGTAGACAGGTCCGGAATGGCTCTCAAAGGCTTGCTGAAAGCGCTGGACGTTGTGCTTGAGATAGAAGACTCGCAGGTACTCCCAGTCCGTACTCACACCGACGAGGATGTGCCAGGGCGCCGTCACCATCAGGAATAGCAGGATTCCGAGAAGGAGTCGTCGGTCAAGAAGTTGACGCCAGCCACCATCCCACATGAGAAACAGAAAGATAGCGGTACCCGGCAACACCAGGCCTATTGGCCCTTTGGTCATCCAGCCCAGCCCAGTGCTCAATCCACACAGCCACAGCCAGTTTCGGCTGCCGCTTGCGTAGGAGCTCCAGAAGACAAGCATGGTGACAAGTGCACAGGCCAGCAGGATGCCGTCCGGGTTGGCGAACTGTGCTGCCACGCCCACTGCCAGCGTACTTGCCAGCACCAGGCCGGCAAGCAGTCCCGTGTGCGGGGAGAACATGCGCCGGCCCAGCTCGTATGTGAGCAGCACCGAAGCGATGCACGCCAGCGCCGACGGCAGCCGGGCTGCAAACTCGCTGACACCCAGCAGTCGATAAGAAACGGCCTGGGACCAATACATTAGCGGCGGTTTGTCAATGAAGATCTTGAAGTTGAACGTCGGCACGATCCAGTCGCCGGATAACAGCATCTCGCGGGCGGCCTCCGCATAGTTGCCCTCGTCCATGTCCCACAAGTTGGCGGTCCCCAGACTGGGCAGGAACAGCAAGCCACAAACGACCAGCAAGAAGAGGTGTTGACCGAGACGGCGGTTGAGACATTGCCACATGAAAAGTTCCTTGACCGTGCCGGTCGCCTTCTCCCCCTAATCGGGTCGCCGTGCGGCTTCGCTGCCAGCAGTGATAACATGTGCAGCCTTCTTGTCCAGGCGGCTTCGTTTTTGAGCTTCCGCCGGACAACCCAGCTTGCCGGGCTTATTGCGGCGTGCGCCACTATTGACACGCAGGGCAGACCGCTTTACTTTCCTGGTCCGAATTCCCGCTAGCAACGGACCAGCGATGTCTCAGCCATTTCTCAGCCTGTCGATCCTGAACTTCAACGAGGAAGACTCCATTGTCGCGGCGGCGCGACGGTGCTCGGAGGTTCTGCAAACGTGCGGCCAGACCTACGAACTGGTCCTGGTTGATGACGGTTCGACCGATCGGTCACGGCACCTGATCGCGGATCTGGCAGCTCGCTTGCCTCACTGTCGGGCCATCTTTCATCCCGGCAATCTCGGAATCGGTGCGGGCATTCGCACCTGCTATTTTGAGACGATCGGCCAGTGGGCGACATGGTTTCCGGCAGACATGCAGGCCGACCCGGCAGAATTGCCGCGCTTGCTCAAGCACACGCACGACGCCGATGCCGTCATCACCTTTCGCGATCCAGCCAAGCGGCAGGAGCCGCGCAAACGCAAGCTGATCTCCGCCTTCGAACGGCTGCTGGTGCGGTCCCTCTTCGGCCTGAAACTGCGCGACCTGCACTGGATTCGACTGTTTCGGCGAACGATCCTGGACCAGATCCAGCCGCGCTCCAGGAGCCCATTCATCGATACGGAGATGGTCGTTCGCGCCCGACAGGTCGGTGCGCGCATCTGCCAGGTTGAGCTGGATGACCTGCCACGGCGATTCGGGGTCTCCAAGGGCGCCCGCTGGCGCAACCTAATTACTTCGATGAGCGATCTGCTGGCGCTGCGCGCCCGGTCACTCGTCGGCGGATTCGGTACTCGCGCAAAGCGTGGAACGTAGCCGCAAGCTGCCAGCTTGCAGGCCAGTCTGCAAAGACCGATGTCGGGAGGGCGAGGCGGCCCCCTGCGAGTACAGAAGTGAACCGTGGGAAAGGACTTCTCACATGTCGCAAATTCTTGCAGAAGCCCCGGTGCCGCGTGCGATCTCGCCCTCGCTCGAGCGCACGCCGTGCCCGTGGCACCTGGACTGGGCCGCCTGGCTGGTTGTCGGTGTTGCCGTGGCGTTCGCGGGAATTGCCTATACGCTCTTCCTGGATCATCCCCGCAGCCTATGGGGCTACGGGCCGCATGATCGCAATTATCACTATCTCACCGGATTAAACTTCGGCCTCGGCCTGCGACAATTTGATGTAGCACACCTCCGGCAAACAATCGACAAACAGCGGACCTGGGGCGTGCTGCACGGGATGTTGCTCGGCACGATACTGGCGGTGACCGGTCCCGATTTTCGCGTCGGCATCTTGCCGAGCCTGGCCGGCTGGATCGGAACGGCGGTATTTGCCTTCCTGGCGGCGCGACGCCTGTGCCAGCGCGGCGGCAATCTCGCCGGCTTCGTCGCCGCTCTCTTTGTCCTCACCAGTCCCGGCCACCAGGCGTTCGCCACCGAGAGCATGCTTGAAAGCCTGGGCGCCTGCCTATCGCTGGCGGTATTGCATCGCTACCTGGTGGCGGTCCAGGAACCGTCGCGCCGCGCCTGGTCGTTGCTTGGACTCGCGCTATCGCTGTTGTTCTTTCTCAAGACGAATTACTGGCTGCTGACCGTCATCGGTCTGGGGCTGGCGGAGTTGATTCGGCGTCCGGGCTTCTATCTTTTCTGGTTAAAGGAAGCATGGCACGCCGTCGGCTGGCGGTCGTGGCTTGGCCGGCAACTTCGACAGCCGCTCAACTATCTGCTGGCGGCGCTGATCTCGCTCATCGGCTGGATCATGGTACAGGATAGCCCAAGCATCAATGTGTTTGGCCGCGAGGTGTCGCTGTCAACGCCGCACAATGTCGTCAACCTGGCCTACGCTGTCCTGTTTCTCCGCGTGTTATTCTGGTGGCGAAAATACGGGCGAAGCTGGTTCGACGGCATGGGTCGCGAGTTTCTGCCGCTGGCCTACTGGCACGCCATCCCGGTCGCCGTTTACTTCTTGCTGCCCAAGCGGCTTGGCTATTTTCTGTGGTTCATCAGTCCGGCCAACGCAGCCCATGACGCCGCCATGTCCTTCACGCGCGGTTTGGCCAACTACCACGTCTGGATCGTGAGCGATTATCACATCGCGCCGTGGATGGTCCTGGTCGCGCTGGCACTGGTCGGCATTGCTCTGCTTGTCAGTCCTTCATTGCGGCCGGGCAGCGTGGCTGTCATTTGCTTTCTGCTGATATCGCTGTTTCTGACGGCGAAGCATCCCAGCCACATGAGCCGATATGTACACTCCTGGCTAGCGGCAGGCTGGGTGCTGGCGGGAGCAGGCCTGGCAACGCTCATCTATGGCCGGGCGACGGCGTCGTGTCAAGAAATCAGGCCGTGGCTTGCCGGCATTGCCATGACCGGTCTCGCGTGCCTGACGCTGCCGGAGATGTTGCATGCCCACCACGTTGCCCACGGCGGCCCCAATCCGGATTTCGACAGCAGCCTGATCCTCAGCGATTGCTATCTGCCGGAATTGAAGGACTCGCGACGCACGCTCATCCTCTCCAATGCCGCCATCAATTTCTTTTGCCAGTGGACCTACATCGAACGATACGGCAAGCTACACGGCGCCGATGTGGACGTCAAGAACTTTGGCCAGGATCCGGACCGCAATCGACAGCTCTTCGACCAGTGGCTTGCCAGGCACGACTACGATAGCATCGTGTTCATCGACGTGCCGCCGGGATCGTACTTCTTCGAGAGGCCGAGCCTGGCGGCGTACGGGCAGGTGCCGGGCCTCCTGCGCGAGCAAACCCAATTTGTCCAGGCCAGGCGCTGGGAGTTTGCGTACCATGGTTGCGCGGTGACGCTGTGGACACGCACACGCTAGCGACCAAGCTCAATCCACCACGATCCGGACCACCTCGATCCTCACCCAAAGCGGGTCCAGCTCGTAGCGACGGCCGCGGCCGAGATGGTTGTCGCTGTAGCGCCCCTTCTGATCGTTGAAGCCGATCCACAATCGAGCACCATCGGTTGTGAGCGGGACTTGCAAGGGCTTGCCCGGCGGCGCGCAGCGATGGATCTTGCCATCGTCAGTCTTGAAGAGCAGGGCGAAACCGTGTTTCACGTCCTGTGACAGCGACAGTCGCGAGGCGTCCGCCTGGACCTTGTCGCCCATTCCTTGCGGCCCGGCGACGTTCACGCCCGGCTGATTGCCGCCGCCGTGGTCGATCACGCCACCCGACCAGATGCGGGCGATGTCCCCCTTGCGCACGCCGTTGTACGGTTTCAGCACGATCTCCGTCCACCCCTCCTTGCGGACCACCGTCTCCAGCAGGTCCTGCGGAATGTAGTGCGTGAGCGCCCGGCTTTCCAGCTCGGCGGCCTGGGCGGCGAGAGGGATGACCAGCAGGCCGAGAATGGCAGTTCGTCGCATGCTTGTCTCCTGTAGCCGCTTGCACAAGCATAATGAGCGGCAGCGGTACTTTGCTAGGGTATCCAATGGATGTTCTAGTTGCCGATCCGGAAATCAGCGAGACGGTTCGACGAGGTCTGGGACAGACTGTATTCAATTAACGCCGCCGATGGCCAAAAACAGGCACTACGGACTGGCGACGCGCATGGGGGTTACATGGGCTGCTTGTTCGAGAGATGTGCCGAGAGGGATATATGTCTCTCTTGACGATAAATGGACGAGTATCTTGGATAGATGCCGCCACCACTTACGTCTCTTCCTCGATGATGCCCAGCACCTGGCCGGGTTGCACGACATCGTCGGGACGCACCACGCGTTCGGCGAGCCGGCCGGTAGCGGCGGCAGGCACGTCAAAGGTGGCACCCTCGACGACGATCTCGACTAGCCGGTCGCCGGCGTAGACCAGGTCGCCCGGTTCGGCGAACCAGATGCTCACGCGGAGGGGGGCGGCGCCAACTTCGGGCAGGATGATTTCCCTACGCATCGTCCATCATTTCCGCGGCATGGTAGCTGGAACGGACGAACGGGCCGCTGGCCACCTGTTGAAAGCCGAGCGTTCGGGCCAGCTTTCCCAGGGCGTCGAATTCCGCGGGAGGGACATATCGGGCCACGGGAATGTGCTTCAAGGTTGGCGCCAGGTACTGGCCGAGCGTCAGCAGGTCGCAGCGCGCTGCCCGTAGATCGGCGAGCGCATCGAGCAATTCGCCGATAGATTCGCCAAGGCCGAGCATCAGGCCACTCTTGGTGAGGATGTGCGGGGCGCGTTGCTTGACGCGGGACAAGAGATCGAGGCTGCGCTGATAGTCCGCCCGGCCGCGTACCTTGCGATACAGCCGCGGCACCGTCTCCATGTTGTGGTTGAACACCTCGGGCCGGGCATCGAGCACGCAGTCAATGGCTGCCGTGTCGCCGAGAAAGTCCGGCGTGAGTACTTCGACGACGGCGCCGGTGCGCTGGCGGACGGCCAGGATGCAGCGGTGGAAATGGTCGGCGCCGCCGTCGGGCAAATCGTCGCGTGTCACCGAGGTGATGACGACGTGCTTGAGGCCCAGACGCAAGGCGGCCTCGGCGACTCGTTGCGGCTCATCATCCTCGAGCGGCTCGGGATCGCCGCGCGGCACGGAGCAGAAGCCGCATGGCCTGGTGCACTGGTTGCCGAGGATCATGAAGGTCGCCGTGCGGCGGGAATAGCATTCGGCGCGGTTGGGGCAGCGGGCGTTGTCGCAGACCGTTTCCAGACGCAACTCGTGCAGCAGGTTTTGCGTGTAGAAGTTTTCGTTGCCGCGCGGCAACGGCCTCTTCAACCAGTCCGGCAGCCGTCGCGTTGACGCCGCCTCCATCAGTGGTAGTGAGACCATGCGTTGTCCGTTGTTCATGCGTCCTGCGACCCTCCGAATAACCCCTAACTCACCAACACGCGTCTCTGCTTGGTTCGGTGCAGCGCGGGATGCTCGGCGAAATGGCTGGTTCGCGCAAACGGAAAGACCGCCTCGAAATGCTCGATCAGCCGTTGGCGGAACAGGCCGGGGCGCAATGGACCGCGACGCTCTTTCTCCACGGAAGTCATGGGCGGCTGCTGACGGCCTCCCCAGCGGACCAGGCGAAACTGGTCCAGCGGCACGTGGACGTTGAACCACATGCCGTACGCAGATACCCAATCGCGCACGGCGATGCCGAGTGCGGCGAGGGGCCGGTCATTCACCCAGACTCCCATGCATTGCTGACGGGCCGCGCCGATGCCGAAATCATCCAGTACGCGGAGCGCCACTTGCTCCAGCCTGGCAAGGTACTCTTCCAGGCCCAGTTCCAGTCGATCCAGCGGCAAGATCGGGTAGACGGCTAGCTGACCCGGCATGTGCAGCAGGCAGCCGCCGCCGCGATTGAGCCAGCGGATCCGCCATTGCCGCGAGCGCAGCTCCTCCGGCTCGCACAGAATGTGGGCTCGGCTGCCCGAGCGCCCAACTGTTATCAACGGCGGATGCTCGCAAAGGATCAAGGCGGCCTGCGAGCGATTGCCGGAAACTTCGTACTGCAGCCGTCGCTGCAAGACGAGCGCGGACTCGAAGTCCACGCAGCCGAGCAGATAGACACTCAGCACGCTGCCGCCATTCTCTTTGCCCACGGGCATGCCTGGCATGTTCCCCGGCATGTTGGGAAATTCACTGCTCACGTCTCATTCTACCCCTGACGACACGGCGGAATGTTTCCAAACGACACAGGCTCACGGACGACTGCGTCCGCGAGCCCGGCATGTATCGCCTGTCAGTCGTCGGCTTGCCTTTTCTAATTTACCAGGCCGGTGCGGAAAGAAAACCCGGCAAGGCGGGCATTCTGAGCGATGCGATCTTGCAGGGCGTGCATCCTGGCCCGACCCGGCGTTCCAAGAGCCCATGAAGCTGGACAAGCGACGTTGGCCTGGCAAGGCCGGCCTGGATGAGAGATTCCCCTAGTCCTGTTCCCTGCCGCCGAGTATGGTCGCGCCGCACGGGAGGTGGTCCGCGCCGATGGCTCGCGATTTGGCGGTTGTGCGGCCTTCGGCTTGGCCTGTCGGGCCCTTTGCCGGATTTTTGCTCAAGAAAGGTGGTTTCACTGTCATCTGGGAGAAATAATAGCTAGGCGGATACCTACGCGCTTGACGCACGCATTTTCCTTACGCCTAGGTCGGTTCATGATGCGACAATTCACAAACCGAACTCGCTTGGCCGCAACTTTGGGCACGCTGGCCGCGCTCCTGCTGTGCTCGTCCGCCGCTCGCGCCCAGGACCCTGTCGATGAATTGCAAAAGGCGCTGTCCATGCGTTCGGACGAACGCCGCGCCCCGACCGAGGCCATGCTCGAGTACCGCCGGGCGGCGCTGGAAAAGCGTGTCGCCGCGTTGCGCACCATCGCCGACCTGCGCCGGGCTCTGGTCATGTGGAAGAGCGACCCGGATCTGATCAGCAAGGACGATCCGCGCGTAACCAAGATGGACGATGACTTCCGGACGCGAGTCGGCACGCGGCTGCGCAAGTCGCTTGCGAACGCGGCCAAGGACAAGAACATCTACGCGCGACTGGCAGCGGCCAACCTCATTGCCGAGATGGGCCCCACCGTGCGCGCTCTCGAACAGGGCGATTTCAATGGCTACGCCCGCAGCCTTGAACCGATTGCCATTGCCCTGGTGCGCGACAGCGACCTGGGCGTCCGCCTGGAAGCGTTGCGTGCCCTGGGCAACATCAATGCCGATCCGAAGTCGGCCATTCCTGTACTCGTCCAGGCCTTGCAGCAGACCGACAAGGAAGCGGAAGCGCGGCGCGAGGCTGCCCGGGCGATGCTGCAGATGGTCAAGGTTGTCAACGCCTTGCAAGGACAAACCAAGACAGGCATTGCCGCCGGACCGATGGACCTGGCGGACACCGCCGGTCGCGTGCTGCGCGGCGCCGGCGCTGGCCTGATCGACCCGGACGCGCAAGTGCGGAAACTGTGCCTGGAGGCCATTCAGGCCGTGGCCGCCGCTTACGCCCAGACGCCGGGCGCCTACAAGCGCACGGACTTTCCGCCCCACGGCCGCGCCCTCACCCCCAACGACATCCTCGACATCAAGATGAAGTATGAAGCCGTGCGGAAGTATCAGAAGGAACTGTACCCGGTGCTCAAGGAGGCTGCCGACCAGGGCAAACCCCTCGCGCAGACGTTGCTCGACCCGGATCTGCGCGTTCGCCAGGCGGCCCTCAGTACCAGTCAGGATCTGGCTCACCTTCGCCTGCGACTGCGTCAACGTGTCGTCAGCTTGCCCACGCTGCCCGAGGGCAAGGCGCCCAAGAGTGATCCGGAGTTTGCGACACCGCTAGATGGACTGGTCAAGGAACTACTGCCCAACGTCATTGCCATTGCTGACGACGCGGACGTGACCGTGCGCCGCCGCGCCGTGGAATTCATCGAGCAACTCGACGAGGACGGCGCCCCGGGGATTCCAACTTTGATTGCCCGCTTGCTCGATGGCGACCGTTTCGTGCGCTGGGCGGCGGCACGCGCCCTGGACAATCTCGATCCCAGACAGATTCGCAGTGCCGTTCCCGTTCTTGCCAGGCTCTTGTACGATCCGGATCTGGATGTTCGTCTGGCCACCGTCCGCACGCTTGAAGGCATGGGGCCGCACGCCCGCGCTGCCGTGCCGTTCCTGCTCAAGGGCATCTTGTTCGGCGACCCGGAGATCCGCATTGGCATCATGCATACTGTCGCCAGTATTGGTCCCGAACACGCGCAGGACGCCATTCCCAACCTGATCCGTTCCCTGAACTACGAGGCATCGCCGGACGCGCGCGTGCGGCAAACGGCGGCCGAAATCCTTGGCAAGTTCGGCCCGTCCGCCACGACAGCCGTCCCGGCCCTCCGCCAGGCCCTCGGCGACGACGACGCCGACGTCCGCTCCCGCGCCGCCGACGCGCTGCTCAGCATCCTGGTGCCGGCAGCGAAGGATTGATTCGCGGCCGCATTAGCCTCGTTTCCCGCGGTTTTCCTCAAGAAGAGTGTCGGACCGCAGCCGTCTCACGCACATGGCTACGATCGGGCGTAGCAGCAGCCGGCGAACCAGTGTCCGGCCGATAGCGCTTCGTTCGAGAAGATCAGCCAGCGCCGGCGCAACGGCATAATAGCCTTCGACCACCGCCCGACCGAAGCGAGAACGACTCAGAACGTGATCTCGAAAGGCTTGCAAGGTCACGACCTCGGGCGCAAGGTCGTGGCCGTAGCACGCTGTGGCAACGAAGCACTTTCGTTTTCCAGACCTCAGAGTGAAATGAGCCTTCTTGGCAATCTTTTCCATTTGTCCGATGCGCTTGTCAATTTCCCTCTGCTCCGCGGCGTCGGCCTGGGCCTTGTGCAATTGCTGGTAATTGGGTTCCAGCAACAGCCGCAGATTCTCCTGTCGCTCGGCCAACTCCGCCTTGAACTGACCCATGCATGACGGGCAAAGGTCCATTTTCATGTCCTTGCCCTCGGTCAGAGTCAAGGCCATGCCTGGAACCGTGATTCGGAGCGTTGACCGGCCAGGCGTGTCCTCCATGCCGGCTTCACGTCGCTTGTCGCTGCAATTAGCAATGGCACAAGAGAGAACCTTGCTCTGTGCGCGCATCGTGAACACAACGGGGTCGAAGTCGGCAAACATCGGCAGCGGTTCGGCCAAGGCGTCGCGCGCGCCGTCGATGCAGTCGTCGGCTTCATGAAGGAGAGCGCCGATGTCCTCGTCGTCGTCGCTTTGGCTTCGGCTTCGCCGCTTTGATGGCTTGCCGCGCTTTTTCGATCTGCTACTGCCCAGGTCGAAGCCGCAAGCATCGCACCGCGCGGCGTCCCTGGACAGGACCGCTTTGCAGTCTGGGCATAAGCGATCCGAGTCGGCGGCAAGCGCGAACCCGCCGCCTGCCGGAGAGGACGGTGGCGCTGGCACTGCGCCAGCGGCGAAAGATTTGCCGCATTTGGGGCAGGTGATTTTCGCGCCAGGCGCTGGTTCGCGTTCGAGCTTCAGGTTCGCACGACACTGCGCGTTTGGGCAAACGACTTTGTGGGCCATGATTTCTCAACCATGCGGAGAGGAAGCACCGTCAGCCAGCTATTCGGTGCCGGCCTCCCCGCCCTTGCCAGCTTCACTGTCGCTGACCTTGGCCTTGCGCTCGCGCAGTCGGGTCGCCTTGCCGACGCGGTCGCGGAGATAATAGAGCTTGGCGCGGCGGACGACGCCGGTGCGCTTGACCTCGACCTTGGCGATCTTCGGCGAGTTGAGCGGGAAGATGCGCTCGACGCCCTCCCCCTGCACGATGCGGCGGACCGTGAACGACTCACGCATGCCCTCGCCGCGCCGCGAGATGACGACGCCGCTGAACACCTGCACGCGCTCCTTCTCGCCTTCGAGAATGCGCTGATGCACTTCGACCTGGTCGCCGATGGCCAGGTCCGGCAGCCCCTTTTTGAGGCCGGATTCCTCCACAAGAGCGATGCGACTATCTTTCATGGTTTCCTCCGTTATGTGTATATCTCGTCTTGTTTACGTTTCGCGTTCGCAGTCAACAGTCCTTGACAATCCCTCTCGACCGGAGCACGCGAGCGCGAAACTAAACCGTCTATTTGCTGCGGGCCCGCGATTGTTCCTCGCGCCAGCGGGCGATGGCGGGATGATTGCCGCTCAAGAGCACGTCGGGCACGGCCATGCCGCGGAACTCGCGCGGGCGAGTGTACTGCGGGTACTCGATGCGCCCGGGCAGGTTGTGCGATTCCTCCTTCAAGCTATCGGCGTCGCCCAGGACGCCGGGAACGTAGCGGACCACCGTGTCGATGACGACCATGGCCGGCACCTCTCCACCGTTGCAGATGAAGTCGCCGATGGAAACCTCGCGCGGCTTCAAGCCCAGCCGGATGCGCTCGTCAAAACCCTCATAGCGGCCGCAAAGCAGCAACAACCGCTTCTGTTTCGCAAGATCCTCCACTACCGTTTGCGTAAGCCGCTCGCCGCCGGGGGTGAGCAGCACCAGCAAACCGGGTTCGGCCTTCGCCTGCACATCCTCGACCGCTGCAAAGACCGGTTCGGGCATCAGCACCATGCCGGGCCCGCCGCCGAACGGCCGGTCATCCACGCTCTTGTGCTTCCCCGTCGCCCAGTCGCGGATGTTCCACAGGCGTATTTCCACCAGGCCGCCATCGAGGGCCAGCTTCAGGATGCTCTGGGTCATGTAACCCTGGAACATCTCGGGAAACAGGGTGAGGACATCGAAGCGCATTTCGTAGCCGTCGCAGCGTGCGTCGGCACCAGCAGCTCCATGGATACCGCCCCGCCGCGGGCAGCGACGGCTACGTCGTCGCCGGTTCGGCCGGCGTCGCGGCCTGCTCGAACTTGGCCATGTACTTCTTCAGAAACACCGCCACCTGCTCGGATGGCAACGCACCCACGCTCAGCCAGTGCTTGATGCGCTCCGGCTTCAAGATCACGCGGGCATCGGTGTCCTTCACCTGCGGATCGTAGGAACCCAGCTCCTCGAGCACCCGGCCATCGCGCGGCTGCCGTGAGTCGATCGCCACGATTCGGAAAAACTGCCGATGCTTCCGGCCCATCACCTTCATGCGAATGCGAACAGCCACAACTTTCCCCTCTCGGTTTTCAGTTCTCGGGATGAGTTTTCAGTGTTCAGTTTTCAGTGTTCAGAAAGACAAGAAACTGAACACTGAAAACTGAACACTGAAAACTCATTTGCGTTTCTTCTTTTTCTTCCGCTCTTCCGCTCGTTCCTTCGGAGTCTTTCTATGTCCGGTGCCGATCTTGGCCTTGGGGAGCATGGCGCCGGGCTGGAACATGCCGGCCTTGCCGAGGCCGGTGACCATCTTGATGCGCTGCCACAGGCTCATCGACGCCATCTGCCGCATCAGCGTACGCACCTGGGCGAACTGGTTGATGAACTGCTTGACCTCGTGCGGTTCGGTGCCGCTGCCGTCGGCGATGCGCCTGCGCCGCGGAATGTCGATGATGTCCGGGTTGCGCTTCTCCTCCTTGGTCATCGAATCGATCATTCCCTGGATGCGCTTGACCGATTCCTCGGGGTCCTCGCCCTCGGGTATCATCTCGCTCATGCCGGGCATCTGGCTCATGAGCTCCTTCATGCCCCCCATCTTGGCCATCATCTCGAACTGCTTGCGAAAGTCTTCGATCGTGAAGTCGCCCTTGGCCAGCTTGTCTTGCTGCTTCTGAATTTCCTCCTGGCTGAGCTCTTGCTGAACGCGGGCGACCTTCTCGACGATCCCCATGATGTCGCCCTGGCCCATGATCCGCTGGGCCATGCGCTCGGGGTGAAACTCTTCGAGCTTCTCGAGTTTCTCGCCGACGCCGATGTACTTGATGGGGACCTGCGTGACTTCCTTGATGGACAGGGCGGCGCCGCCGCGCGCATCGCCGTCGAGCTTGGTGAGGATGACGCCGTTGAGGTCCAGCGCCTCGTTGAAGGCCTTTGAGCTGTTGACGGCGTCCTGACCGGTCATGGCATCGCAAACCAGGAACACATCATCAGGTTTCGCCTGGCGGTCGATCTGCCGGAGTTCCTCCATCGGCATCTCGGCAATGTGCAACCGGCCGGCCGTGTCCAGGATTACCGTGTCGAGCAGATGCCCGCGGGCATGCGTGACAGCATTGCGGCACACATCGACCGGCGACGCCTTGATGACGCCGTCCGGGCCGGCGGTTCCCTCGGTGTACACCGGGATGTTGAGCTGGCCGCCGAGCACCTTGATCTGCTCGACGGCGGCGGGACGCTGCAAGTCGGCGGCGACCAGCATCGGCTTGCGACCATGCTTCTCGCGCAACAGCAACGCGAGCTTGCCGGCCGTTGTCGTCTTGCCGCTGCCCTGCAAGCCGCACAGCATGATGACCGTGGGCCGGTCCTTCGCGAAGTGAAAGCGATGATCCACCGGCCCCATGAGCGCGACCAGCTCGTCGTAGACGATGCGGACGATCTGCTCGCTGGGGTCGATGGTGCGCAGGACTTCCTGGCCGACGGATTTCTCGGTGACGCGCTCGATGAAGGTGTTGGCGACCGTGAAGTTGACGTCGGCCTCGAGCAGGGCGCGGCGGACTTCGCGCAGCCCGTCGCGCACGTTGGCCTCAGTGAGCCGACCCCGGCCACGCAGTTTCTTCAAAGCCTCCGTGAGGCCGCGTTGAATGCCTTCAAACATGCGCGAATATCGCTATTTTCCGCCCATCCGGCAAATAAAACATTATAGAAAGTGCGTATGATTCCTGCAACGGACAGCGAACGATTGGAAACTCGCCTCAACGTTCCAGGCGTGAAGCTTCAGAGGGACCACAAAAGGATGTGACATGCCGCAACCCGACAAGAAACAGCTTCGCAAGATGAAGAAGGACATCAAGAAGCTCGGCGGCAAGCGGGCCCGCCGCAAGCTGAAGGAAGATCTGCGCGACAACCCGGCGGAGGCTCACGAAGCCGATGTCGATTTCGGCAAGCTCAGCTCGAAGCCCTGGAACAAACTCGATAACGAGGCCACTCGGCGGCGTGACGACCTTGGCGAATAGGCTTCAAGGTCACTCATGGTCTCCGCAGGAAGCGAACGCAAACCGGCGTCGGCACCTCCGCGACGCTGCCGGTCGGCTCCAGCACGCCGCTTTCCTGGTCAATGCGGAAGACGATGACCTTGCCAGAGTTCTGGCTGGCGGCGAGCAGGAACTGCCCGCTCGGCTCGATGGCAAAGTTGCGCGGCGTCTTGATCAGATGTCCCTGATGGCCGGCGGCTGTGAGCTTGCCGGTCCCGGCATCGACCTTGAAGATGGCGATGCTGTCGTGCCCGCGGTTGGAGCCGTATACGAACTTGCCGGAGGGATGCGCCACCACTTCGGCCGTGTACGAATCCTTCTTGAACCCCGCCGGCAATGAAGAGATGGACTGAATCTCGGTGAGCGCGCCCTTCTTCGCGTTGTACTTGAACACGGTCACGGTGTTGCCCAGCTCGTTGATGACGTAAGCGAACTTGCCGCCGGGATGGAACGCGAAATGCCGCGGACCGGCGCCGGGCGCGACCCCGGCGGCGGGCGGATCGTTCGCGGCGATGGTCCCCCTGGCCGGATCGAACTTGTAAATCATCACCTTGTCGAGGCCGAGGTCGGCGACAAAGGCGAAGCGATTGCCCGGATCGAGGTTGATCGAGTGAGCATAGGGCGCATTCTGCCGGTCCGGGTTGACGCTCCTGCCCCTGTGCTGGGCGACATCGCTGGCCTTGGCGAGCTTGCCGTCCTTCTTGATTGGCAGCACTGCCGCGCTGCCGCCGCTGTAGTTGGAGACCAGCACGTTTTTGCCCGACTTGTCCACCACGAGATGACACGGGCCGGCCCCGCCGGACGATTGCTGATTGAGCAGTTTCAGGTCGCCGCTGTCCGGTTCGATGGCGAAGGCGCTGACACCGCCCGTTGTCTTGCCCTTCGCGTCGCTGATCTCGCTGACGGCATAGAGGAATTTGCCGCTGGGGTGAATCGCCTGGAACGACGAGTTCGCCTTTGCGGCCAGCTTCGGCTTGGACAGCTTGCCGGCGGCAAGGTCCAGTTCCAACCGATAGATGCCCTGGCTCGTGCCGATGTAAACCCAGAGGGCTGTGCCCCTCTCTAGCTGGGTTGTCTTGCCCTCACGCCGGACTCCTCTCTTCCGCGGCAGGTTCTTGTCGGCGAAGGCGGTGAAAGCGTGCCAGTCCTCTGGCGTCGTGGAGTGGACGCCCGCCCGGATGAAGTAGCCGAGATTGCTATCGACGAGCTTGCCGAGCGGCGGGACCTTTTTCGCTTCCAGTCCGCCGGCGCCCAGCAGGCGGTACACCGGATCGGCAGCACGCAGGACGTCGAACTGCCCGTCCGGGTTGGCCCAGGTGTCCTTGGCCGCGTTCGAGAAGAGCACCGGCCTGGGCGCTACCAGCGCGACCAGGCAGTGCTGATCGAACGGCAACAGCTCCGGATGCTTGTTGAACTCCTTGAAGGCGCCATTGAACCAGTGCGGGAAGCGATCGTTGATCTGCTTGACGGACTCGCCGATCGTGCCGCGGCTCGGGGCGGTGCCACCGCAGCCGGCCTGGTGCGGAATCGCCAGCGCGATGCGCTCGTCCAGCGCCGCCGCCAGCAGTGCCGTCTTGCCCAGCCGCGAATGGCCGAAGACGATGATGCGCGTTGCGTCGATATCCGGATCGGTGACGAGATAATCGACGATGCGCTGCACGCCCCAGGCCCACGCCGCGATGGTCCCGCAGTCGTGCGGCCCCGGCTTTTTCTTGCTCAGGTGCGGCTGCACTCCTTCGCGCACGTCGGCGCGATCCGGGTCGATGTCGCCGTAATAGACCGTCGCCACCGCGTAGCCGGCGTCGATGGTCTGCTCGATGGACCAGGTGTCGACCGCCGTGCCGCGGCCGGCGTCGGTGGCCCGGTTGTTCTTCACGAACTTCGATGGCGCCAGCCAGGTTTCCGGCAGACGAATGTCCGCGTCCTTGAGCACGGAATGATTGCCGGTGAAGTTAAGCCCAGCGAACACCGGCGCCGGACCGCTGCGCTTGTTGGGAATGACCAGCAGCAGATGCATCTTCGGAGTGCCGGCCGGCCCGAAGGAAATCGTGATCTCCTTCAATGTCGCCTTGCCACCCAGGGCATTCTTGTCGATGCGCTCGACGGTGAATTTCAGGTTCGCCGGCCGTGGCGGCGCGTAGCCGTACATGTAGTGCTGGAACATCTCCTTCAGCTCGGGCCGCCGCTTGTTGACCCAGTCCGCCTTGCTCTCGACCTTCGTGCCGTCCAGCATTACCAGCGGGTCCGGCAAGTCCGCGCTCGCCTTCAACTTCGAGACCGGCGGCAAGTCCCCTCTTGCTGACATGGCTATGAATCCCACAAGAACAAACGAAACGATGGCTCGACGCATGTGACGCTCCTGTTGGCCTGACGACGTTGCAGCTTTCATATGCGCCGGCAACCGGCGAGGCGAGCGGGCGCCGGCCCCGCCTGGTCCGCTTGGGTAAACTCGCCCAGTTATTTGTCCGGATATTCGTCCAGTATTCGTCCAGAAACAGCCATATACCCCCTCGGCACATCATGAGCTGGACGAATGTCGCCGGACCTGAAAAAATGTCACTAATGTGACGAACAAAGTCATAGCCCAACGGCCCGTAGCTCTGGGCTGATGAAAAACCAGGCGTTCCGTCATCCCGGATTTGTTGCGCTTGGCAGTGTCTCACAGCCCCGTTCCACGGGGCTTTCCGCGAAGCGGTTTAGGCCCGCCGTTGACGGCGGGTACAACGGTTCGCAAGTCCATTTCCCTAGCCCCGTTCTACGGGGCTTCTCGCGGTTTCGCTTGAGCGCTGTATTCAGCGGCTGAAGCCGAACCGCGAGAGGGCCCGTGAACGGGCCTGATGCTTTTCTGTCGGCTGCGACAACCCGCCGTGAACGGCGGGCCTAAACCGCTTCGCGGCAAGCCCCGTGAACGGGGCTAAGAGCGGGCTAAGAGCGCAACAATCCCATGACGAAGTCGATTGCGCCTTTCGCTTCAATCTTCCATGCTTTTCATCAGCCCACCGTAGCTCCCCCCCTCGGCAAATCCAGCCACAAAGGCTCGAATTGCGTAACATGCAACACTCCATGAGGTTGTATCAAGACGCCGTGGGGCATTTTGGATTGCGCTGCGCTTACGAGTTTCACCCACCCACGCGCGACCCTTGGCTGCTTCGACCAAGACATACTGAGAAGTTGCAAGACGCCGATTCGTCTGCCCTGGACTGGCGGGGGCAAGCCGCAAGCTCGCCGCGTTTGGACTACTCGGGCGTCCCGGGCTTGATGACGCCGATGTAGAGGTCGCCGTCGGTGTGCCACGGGTCCCCGCCGCCGTTGCGACCGATCAATTTTTTGTGAAAGCCCTTATCGACATGAAGTTCCGTGAGATCGCCCGTCGCTTGCAATGCCTGGAAAAGTAGGTCGCGTTCGGCATCGACGTCGGCGGCGATGTGGTGCGTGATCTGCCCCGTCCTGTGACTGATGCCGACGCTTCTGTCAAATGTCACGGAACCGGCCCACAGCGGTCGGCCATCGTCATCCAGTTTCTCCGAGCGCCAGAAGCGCACGTGGTGCCGCTGGCGCGGGTCGCGGCCGACCGGCAGCTGAAATGCCAGATCCTCCTTGCGGCCCCATAAGTACAGATGGCTGACCGGTGCATCGGGATACGGCCGGTGCAGAACGCTCGCCGCGGCGATGCGGATACTGCTGCGCAGCGTGATGCGATCGGCCGGATGCCATTTCGCGGCCAGCATGATGCCGATGACTTCCTGCTCATGGCCGATGAGGCCGACATTGATGGGATCGCCGGGAATCCCGGATCCGGTGTGTGCGATTTCCGGCAGGTCGTCGAGCGCGGGATGGCGATTCGCGAACCACCGCCACATCGCGGGGATCATCAGGTACGCTGCCGCAACATAGATGGCGAGCAGGATGCCGGCCAGGACGCCAAGCCGTCGTCGCCGGCTCCAGCGCCGCGGCGGCGTGGCTAGCGACGAAATTCCGAGCAGCGGCCCATCGACAGGTCGCAGTGGATCGCATGACATGGCGGCTCCCGTTGTGCAACAAGTCTGGCACGGCCATTGTAGCTGCGCCGCCCGCTCCGCGCCCAAGACCTCGAGGTAGTTGCGTTGCTGAGCCTCCACGGCGGTCGCGGGCGGACGCCGGCGGGAGCGGTGAGCGATGGTTGGCGGCTGGCGGTGGGTGGCGTAGACTCGGGGCGCGCAGAATCGGCGTAAGAATGATTTGGCTTCGAGCGGCGTTGCGTGAGCAGTGAATCACACCGGTGCGGCTTCGTCGACCTTGGGTGCCTCCGCCTCAATTAATTCACGGATCGCCTGGGCGATCGGCGACAACTTCATCTTGCCGTAGCTCCCTTCACGCCGCGCCGTCTGTGCCAACAACGTGGCAAAGGCCAGATGCACCACCATCACCGCTCCGACATGTCCGTGGAAACGCCGCGCACCGTAGACCTGGCCGTCGTCAATGCCCCAAAAGATTTTGAGCCGACCGTTGACGCGTTCGACCGCGGTGCGTCCATCGTAGAGGCGCTCGAACTGCTTGGTCGCGCGCGGGATGCTTGGGAAACGCCTGAGGTCGATCTCCTGCTTGACGCGCACCGTCAGACCATACTCGCGTTCACCATTGCATGCCGCATCACTGGGACAGTCGAAGCCGTGATGCCGCGCCGGGCAACGATACTTGAGCGTACCACGTTCCGCTTCGTGGCCGATGTACGCCATCGGATGTCGCACGAGCGTTTCGCTGACCTTGTCGTAGCAGAAGACGGTGCCGGCTTGATCGTAGACGATGTTCAAGGGCGTGCGGCCGCCGAACACTTTCTCCGGCTCTTCGAGTTTGAAGTTGCGGTTTTGAATGATCGCCTTGATACCTTCTTCGTGCAAGAACTCATGCACCGCGCCGTCGTCCGCGGCCTTGTCATACGCCAACGTCTTGATGCGCTCGGCGGGCAGATTCTTTTTCGCTTGCTCGACCAGTTCGGGGATGCGTTCGTTGTCGCCGGCCTTGGTGTCGGTGATGTGATAAGCGAGTGCGACCTCGTGCTGGACATCGACCAAGAGATGCAGCTTGTAGCCGAACCATTCGACCACGCGCGTGACCTTGCCGTCATCGTCCTTGTATTCCTTCTTGCCGCCGGTCGGTTGGGGCAAGCCCTGCTCGGCTTCGGCGGCGCGGAGTTTGTCACTGATGGCGGCGCGTCCGGACAGGCCCGTGGAATCGCCAGCGGTGTCTTTGCCAAGATCGCCCACGACCAGACCGAGACGTTTGGCCATCACGTCGAAGACGCCACGCAGATGAGTGAGGTGTGGCTCTTCGCCGAGCTTGGTCAGGAAGCGCGACATGTTGTCGGCATCGGGGACCTTGTCTTCGGATTCGATAGCGATCAAGATTCGCAGCGCGGGATTGCGTTTGAGATCTTCGAGGCAAGCATCCATGGAAACGTGCCGCAGTGCGATTGCCAAGAGGAGGGTTCCCCACAGGACCTCGACGGTATAGTCGTCGCGTCCTTTGCCGCGTGCTTGGCGGAGCGATTCGAGCAAGCCATGGTCGGGGATGGCTTCGAGGAGCAAGCGAATGGATTGGAGCGAAGGAGAATCTTCGAGGGCGTCCCAGGCGAACAGCGGTTTGGTGATGGCGATTTTCATGGCGGTCCTCCTGCCGATACGAGAAGGGTTGCGACGATGTCTTTACTGCGCAACGGATCCCCGTAAGGTTGGGGGGATGGTCGAAAAATTCGGAAAAAAAATCTCCGCACGCTGAAATGAAAGGATTCTACGTAATCCGCGGGGGAACGACATTTCGCGAAATGATCGCCGCTTGGAAAAACCCTTGATGCCAGGACTTCGCAATTGGCTCCAGCATTTAGAGCCAGTTGCGTTGCTGGGCCGGCGGCGGGGGGGGGCAGGCGCGGGGCCGCGGGGTGACGGGATGACGCGACGCGGGCGCGGAGAGGCCGGGCACGCGATGCGGACGGGGGACGGGACCAGG